>CAZKSE010000073.1:0-16257 GCA_964555305.1 uncultured Rhodobacter sp.
CGGAACATGGGGAACACAAAGTCGCGCACGAACTCCTCGCGGACGTCGACGATGTGGATGTTTTCCGGCTTGATGCCCAGCAGGACCGCCTTCGCCCGCGCGGGCTCCAGTTCCTCGCCCTGGCCCAGGTCGGCGGTGAAGGTGACGACCTCGCAGCCGTATTCCGTCTGCAGCCATTTCAGGATGATGGAGGTATCGAGGCCGCCTGAGTAGGCCAGAACCACTTTCTTCGGGGCGGACATGAGGACTCTCCACAGAAAGGACGGGCACCAGCTACCGCCTTTGCCGGGGCGGCGCAACACCCGCCCGGCGGTTGACAGCGAGACAGGGCAGGGCGTTACTGGCGCCGACCGAAGGAAGGGACGAACCGCGATGTTGGGCGTGCAGATCCTGCTTCATGCGATCCGCATGGTGGCGAACAATCCGGGCGCGGCGCTGCGCATTTCGGGTGTGTTGATGGCGGTGCAGTTCGTGCTGGTGATGGCGCTGGGACTGGAGGGGCTGTTTCTGGGCGAGGACGCGACCGGGATGATCGCCAGCGGGGACTATCCGCATGGCGGGGCGGCGCTGGTGATGCTGCTGCAGGGGGTCACGGCGCTGTGGGTGGCGGTCGCCTGGCACCGGTTCATCCTGCGCGAGGAGGCGCCGGGCACCTTTGTGCCGGCGTTCAACGGGCGGGCGATCCTGTCCTACCTGTGGGCCGGGGTGATCTTTCTGCTGGTGATGATCCTGGTGGCCATCCCGTTCGGGGTTCTGGCGGGGATCCTGGCGGCGCCGGTGATGGCCTCGCCCACCGCGGGGACCGCGTTGAGCAGCGGGCTGATCCTGTTCTTGCTGCTGTGGCTGCCGGTGACCTACATCTCTTACCGGATCTCGCCGATCCTGCCGGCGGCGGCCTTGCGCGACCCCCTGCCGCTGCGCGAGGCCTGGTATGCGACCGGGGCGAGCGGGCCTGCGTTCGTGGTGTTGGCGGTCGCTTCGGTGCTGCTGGTCTGGCTGGCCAATCTGCCGGTCGTGCCGCTGTCGCGCGGGGCGAGGCTTCTGGGCTTTGTCTGGGCGTTCGTCGTGCAATGGGGCGTGCTGCTGGTCGGCGTGAGCGTGCTGACCACGATCTATGGTCTCTTCATCGAAAAGCGGGAACTGAATGTCTGAACCTGAGCGACTGGAATTGCTGCGCGGCGTGGTCCATCCGTGGCATCACGATATCTTCGGCCATATGAACGTGCGCCATTATGCGCCCTTTTTCGACGATGCGAGCTTTCACCTCTATTCCCGGCTGGGGCTGACGGTGGGCGCGTTGATGGAGGAACATGGCATCCACATGGTCAGCGCCCGCGCCGAGACGAATTTCATCCGCGAGCTGAAGGCGGGCGATCTGTTCCGCATCGACGGGGCGGTGGCGCGGGTCGGCAACCGCAGCATGGTGCTGCATCTGCGCATGATCCATGCCGAGACCGGCGTGCTGCACGCGAGCTATGACGTGACCGAGGTCTTCTTCGATCCCGAAACCCGCCGGTCGGCGCCGATGCCCGAGAAGGTGCGGGCGCGGCTGGTGGCGCATCTGCTTCCGGACGCCGCGGGCTAACCGCGGCGCGTGAGCGGTCCGCGTGCGGACCTTTTTGCAACCGATTGATTACAAGCGTCAAATAGGCGCTGTTTACCGCAATGAAATAATTGGAGGCGGTGGCCTCGGGTGCCTGCGGCGGCACGCGCCTCTAGGCAGGGGCGGTGGGACGGGCTATCTGTGGGAGAATTTGATCAAGTTTCCGCAGGTGCCCGATGCACACGACCCCCGAGCCGTCGCGGCTGCCCGAGCATGAGACGACCTATCGCCGCCTGCGCGAGATGGTGTTGTTCGGTTTCCTCGCGCCGGGGCAGAAGGTGACGATCCAGGGCATCACCCGCGCGCTTGACGCCGGGATGACCCCGGTGCGCGAGGCGATCCGCCGCCTGACCGCCGAGGGCGCGCTGGAATTGCACGAGAATCGCCGCGTTTCGGTCCCGCGTCTGGGGCGGGCGCAGATCGACGAGCTGGCCTTTGCCCGCGGCGCGCTGGAGCCGCAGCTGGCGCGCATGGCGCTGAGCCGGATGGGCCCGCCCGAGATCGAGGCACTGGAAGCCATCGACCGTCAGCTCGATACCGCGCTGGAGGAGGGCGATGTTCCGGGCTACCTGGCCTTCAACTACCGCTTCCACTTCGCGCTTTACGAGGCGGCGGAGGCGCCGATCCTGCTGTCGCTGACCCAGTCGCTGTGGCTGCGCTTCGGCCCGTCGCTGCGCGTGGTGATCGAAAGCGGCGGCGCCATCGGCCCCGACCGGCACCGCGATGCGCTTGCCGCGCTGCGCGCCGGCGCCCCCGACGCCCTGGCCGAGGCGATCGCCGCGGATGCCGAGCAGGGCCTGGCCCGCATACGCGATGCGGCGGCGCCGGGATGAGGGCGAAACGAGCCTGCACGAGGGGCGGCCGATAATTTGATCAAATCCCATTGAACCCGGGCCGTGCCGGCCTTATCCTTCGGACAGCCGAATCCGACCCCCCAACCGAATCCGCCCATTTGGGCCAGCCGGAGGTTTCATCCATGCGCCAGATCAGCAATCACCTGCCCACGGCCGAGCTTCAGGCGCTTGATGCCGCCCATCACATGCACCCGTTCACCGCCAATGACGGGCTGGCGAAGAAGGGCGCGCGGATCATCACCCGTGCCAGTGGTGTGACCCTGACCGACAGCGAGGGCAATGAGATCGTCGACGGGATGGCGGGGCTCTGGTGTGTGAACCTGGGCTACGGCCGCAAGGAGCTGGCGCAGGTCGCCGCCCGCCAGATGGAAGAGCTGCCCTATTACAACACCTTCTTCCAGACGAGCCATGTGCCCGCCATCGCGCTGGCTGCGCGGATCGCCGAACTGGCGCCGGGGGATCTGAACCATGTCTTCTTCGCCGGCTCGGGGTCCGAGGCGAACGACACCAACATCCGCATGGTGCGCCACTACTGGGCGATGAAGGGCAAGACCGACAAGAAGGTCATCATCAGCCGGAAGAACGCCTATCACGGCTCGTCCATGGGCAGCGCCAGCTTGGGCGGGATGGCCGGGATGCACGCCCAGGGCGGCATGCCGATCCCCGATATCGTGCATATCGACCAGCCGCATTGGTACAACGAAGGCGGCGATCTGACGCCCGGGGAATTCGGTCTGGAACGCGCCCGACAGCTGGAGGCGAAGATCGAGGAGCTGGGCGAGGATCGCGTTGCGGCCTTCATCGCCGAGCCGATCCAGGGCGCGGGCGGCGTGATCGTGCCACCCGAGAGCTACTGGCCCGAGATCCAGCGGATCTGCCAGAAATACGACATCCTGCTGATCGCCGACGAGGTGATCACCGGCTTCGGGCGGACCGGCAACTGGTTCGGCAGCCAGACCTTCGGGATCCGCCCGCATATCATGACCATCGCCAAGGGCCTGAGTTCGGGCTACGCGCCGATCGGCGGCTCCGTCGTCTGCGACGAGGTGGCCGAGGTGATCGCGCAGGACGAGTTCAACCACGGCTATACCTATTCCGGTCATCCGGTCGCCGCGGCCGTGGCGCTGGAGAACCTGCGCATCATCGAGGAAGAGGGCGTGATCGAGCATGTCCGCAAGGTGGCGCATCCGCATCTGGCCGAACGCTGGCACGCGCTGGCCGATCATCCGCTGGTGGGCGAGACCAAGCTTGTCGGCCTGATGGGCTCGCTGGCGCTGACCCCGGACAAGGCGACGCGGGCGAAGTTCGCCGCCGAACCGGGGACCGCAGGCTATATCGTGCGCGAACGCTGCTTTGCCAACAACGTGGTGATGCGGCATGTGCTGGACCGCATGGTGATCTCGCCGCCGCTGGTCATCACGCCCTCCGAGATCGACACGCTGGTGGACCGGGCCACCCGCGCGCTGGACGAGGCCTATGCGGAAATGAAATCCGAGGGCATGCTCAAGGCGGCGTGATGGACCTGCTCACCGCGAACGACCGGCAGGGCGCCTACCCGACCTCGTGGTATGCGGAAACGGCCGAGCCGCTGCCCCTTCAGCCCCGCGCCGAAGGGGCGCTTTCCTGCGATGTCTGCGTGATCGGCGGGGGCTATACCGGGCTGTCGGCCGCCCTGCACCTGGCCGAGCGCGGCTATGACGTCATCCTGCTGGAGGCGCAGCGCCTGGGCTTCGGCGCGTCCGGGCGCAACGGCGGGCAGGTGGGCACCGGCCAGCGGCAGGATCAGGACTGGCTGGAGAAGACGGTGGGCAAGACCCGCGCCCGCGCGCTCTGGGATCTGGCGGTGGAAGCGGTGGCGACGACGCGCGACCTGGCCGCCCGCCACGCGCCCGAGGCCGATTATCGCGCCGGGATCATCCATGCCGCGCACAAGCCGCGTTTCGTGCCCGAACAGCACGCCTATGCCGAACGCATGGCGCGCGAATATGGCTACGACCAGATCCAGCCGCTCGACCGCGACACGTTGCGCGATCTGGTGAACTCCACGGCCTATTTCGGGGGCGATCTGGACATGGGCGGCGGGCATCTGCACCCGCTGCGCTACGCGCTGGGACTGGCGCGGGCGGCGAAGGCGGCGGGCGTGCGGATCCACGAGAATTCGCGCGTGACCTCGATCACCCATGCCGACCCGGCCCGCGTCCAGACCGAGGCCGCGCAGGTCACCGCCCGCTTCGTGGCGCTGGGGTGCAATGGCTATCTGGGCCGGCTGGAGCCGAAGGTCGCCGCCCGGGTCATGCCGATCAACAACTTCATCGCCGCGACCCGGCCGATGACCGAGATCGAGCGGCGCGCGGTCATCGACGCCGAGCACGCGGTGGCGGATTCGAAATTCGTCATCAACTACTACCGATTCAGCGCCGACAACCGCCTGCTATTCGGCGGCGGAGAAAGCTATGGCTACCGCTTTCCCACCGATATCGCCGCGACCGTGCGCCGGCCGATGGAATCGATCTTTCCGCAGCTCAAGGGGATCGAGATCACCCATGCCTGGGGGGGCACGCTGGGCATCACCGTCAACCGGATGCCGCATTTCGAACGGCTTTCCGGCAATATCCTGTCGGCGGCGGGGTATTCGGGGCATGGCGTGGCGATGGCGACGATGGGCGGCAAGCTTCTCGCCGAAGCGGTCGCCGGGCAGGCCGAACGGTTCGATCTGATGGCGCAGGTGCCCTCGCATACCTTTCCGGGGGGGATGCTGCTGCGCCAGCCGCTGCTGGTTGCGGCCATGCTCTGGTATGCCTTGCGCGACCGGCTCTGACGGCCGCGGGCCCGGTCGGGCGCGGTCCGCGCAGGAGGCGAATTGACCGGCTGTTAAAAAATGTTCGTTTCGTCGTCATTCAGGCTTCACAAATGGGCGTTACCGCAGCACAGTGCCTTCATTCGCGCCCGGCGCGACACGAAGCATAAAGCATGCGCAACCGAGGAGGATAACGATGCTCACCCGCGCTCTCATGGCAGGGACCGCCCTGTCGCTCACGCTCGCCGCGCCGATGGCGCAGGCGCAAACCCAAATCAACTGGTGGCACGCGATGGGCGGCGAACTGGGCGAACTGCTCGAAGGCGTCGCCGAGTCGTTCAACGAAACCCAGGACGATTTCCGCGTGGTGCCCAGCTACCGCGGCACCTATACCGAGACGATGACCGGCGCCATCGCCGCGTTCCGGGCCAACCAGCAGCCGCATATCCTGCAGGTCTTCGAGGTCGGCACCGGCACCATGATGGCCGCCGAGGGCGCGATCTACCCGATCTACCAGCTGATGGCCGACCACGACGTCGAGTTCAATCCGGACGCCTATCTGGACACGGTGGTCAGCTACTACACTGATCCGAATGGCAACATGCTGTCGTTCCCGTTCAACTCCTCGACCCCGATCATGTACTATAACAAGGACGTGTTCGAGGCCGCCGGACTTGACCCCGAGACGCCGCCGGCCACCTGGGCCGAGGCCGAGGCCGCCGCGCGCGCCATCGTCGAATCGGGCGCGGCCCCCTGCGGGTTCACGACCTCCTGGCCGAGCTGGGTGATGCTCGAAAACTTCTCGGCCTGGCACAACATCCCGCTTGGCACGCAGGCCAACGGGTTCGAAGGCTTCGACACCGAGTTCGTCTTCAACAACGAACATGTCGCCCGTCACTGGGACAACCTGAAAGCCTGGCAGGACGAGAACCTGTTCCGCTGGGGCGGCCCTGGCCCGGGCCCGGATGCCTTCCCGGCCTTCTACGCGGGTGAATGCGGCTTCGTCTTCGGCTCCTCGGCCAGCCGCGCCGGCGTTCTGCGCAACTCGGACTTCAACGTCGGCTTCGGCTTCCAGCCCTATTACGACGACATCGAAGGCGCGCCGCAGAACACGATCATCGGGGGCGCCACGCTCTGGGTGCTGACCGGGCATTCCGACGACGAATACGAGGGCGTTGCACGCTTCTTCGAGTTCCTGTCCCAGCCCGAGGTCCAGGCCCAGTGGCACCAGGACACCGGCTACCTGCCGATCACCCAGGCCTCGTTCGACCTGACGACCGAGCAGGGCTATTACGACGAGAACCCGGGTGCGGACACGTCGATCCGGCAGATGACGCTGAACCCGGCGACCGAAAACTCGCGCGGGCTGCGCTTCGGCAACTTCGTGCAGATCCGCGACGTCATCTCGGAAGAGATGGAAGCGGTGATGAGCGGCAACAAGTCCGGCCAGCAGGCCGCCGATGATGCGGTGCGTCGCGGCAACGCGCTGCTGCGCGAGTTCGAAGCCGCGATGAACTGATCGCGATCTGGCGGCCCGTCCCGGCATTCCCGGGACGGGCCGTCTTCTATTGATGGACCGGGCGCGCCAGCGATGCAGACCAAACGCATGACCTTCTCCAGCCAGTGGCTGCCCTACGCGCTGCTGGCTCCGCAGGTGATCATCACCCTGATCTTCTTCATCTGGCCGGCAAGTCAGGCACTGATCCAGTCGGTCTATCGGCAGGGCGACGCCTTTGGCATCCGCCCGCCGACCTTTGTCTGGTTCCAGAACTTCCAGACCCTGCTGGCCGACCCGCTCTACCTGAATTCGCTCAAGGTGACCTTCGTCTTCTCGGTCGGTACCACGCTGCTGTCGATGGGGCTGGCGCTTCTGTTCGCGGTGATGGTCAATCGCATGATCCGCTCGCGTGATGGCTACACGACCTTTCTGGTCTGGCCCTACGCCGTGGCGCCGGCGATCGCGGGCGTTCTGTGGTGGTTCATCTTCAACCCCTCCATCGGCATCATGCCCTATGTGCTGAACGGGCTGGGCTACAACTGGAACCACCGTTCCAGCAGCACCGATGCGATGATCCTGGTGATCATCGCCGCCGCCTGGAAGCAGATCAGCTACAACTTCCTCTTCTTTCTGGCCGGGCTTCAGTCGATCCCGCATTCGCTGATCGAGGCGGCGGCCATCGATGGCGCCAGTCGCGTGAAGCGGTTCTGGACCATCGTCTTCCCGCTTCTGTCGCCGATCACCTTCTTCCTGATGGTCGTCAACATCGTCTACGCGATGTTCGACACCTTCGGCGTGATCCACGCCACGACCGAAGGCGGGCCGAGCCAGGCCACGAACATCCTTGTCTACAAGGTCTACCGCGACGGCTTCGTCAACCTGAACATCGGCTCGTCGGCGGCGCAATCGGTGATCCTGATGGGCATCGTCGTCATCCTGACCGTCATCCAGTTCCGCTATATCGAGCGGCGCGTGAACTACTGAGGGGCGCGAGCAATGGTCGAGAACAATCGCTGGGGCAACCTGCTTGCCCATATCGTGCTCATCTTCGGTGTCGCGCTGGTGGTCTTCCCGGTCTATGTGGCGATCATCGCCTCGACCCATCCGCCGGGTACCTTCGTGCGCGGGGTGATGCCGCTGCTGCCCGGGCCGAACGCCTGGGAAAACTACAAGACCGTCATCACCGAAGGCCGCTCGCGCGCCGGGACGCCGCCCATCGCGGGGATGATGTGGAACAGTTTCATCATGGCGATGGCGATCACCATCGGGAAGCTCTCGATCTCGATCATCTCGGCCTTCGCTATCGTCTATTTCCGCTTTCCGTTCCGCATCTTCTTCTTCTGGGTCATTTTCCTGACGCTGATGCTGCCGGTCGAGGTGCGGATCGTGCCGACCTTCCAGGTGGTGGCGGATCTGGGGATGCTGAATTCTTTCGCGGGGCTGTCGATCCCGCTGATCGCCTCGGCCACGGCCACCTTCCTGTTCCGGCAGTTCTTCATGACCGTGCCCGAGGAATTGATGGAGGCCGCGCGCGTCGATGGCGCCGGGCCCATGAAATTCTTCAAGGACATCCTGCTGCCGCTCTCCATCACCAATATCGCGGCGCTTTTCGTGATCATGTTCATCTACGGCTGGAACCAGTATCTCTGGCCGCTGTTGATCACCACCGATCCCAACTACTACACCATCGTGATGGGCATCCAGCGGATGGTCACGGGCGGCGATTCAGAGCCGCTGTGGCATCTGGTGATGGCGACGGTGGTGCTGGCGGCGCTGCCGCCGGTGCTGGTGATCCTTTTCATGCAACGGCTCTTTGTGAAGGGCCTGACCGAGACGGAGAAATAACCCATGGCATCCATCACCATGGACGACCTGCACAAGGTCTACGCAGGCGGCGTGAAGGCGGTGACCGGCATCAGCCTCGACATCAAGGACGGCGAGATGATCGTGCTGGTGGGCCCTTCGGGCTGCGGCAAGTCCACGCTGCTGCGCATGGTCGCGGGGCTGGAGACGATCACCACGGGGACGCTGAAGATCGGCGACCGGGTGGTGAACAACCTCGAACCCGCCGATCGCGACATCGCGATGGTCTTCCAGAACTACGCGCTCTACCCGCATATGACGGTCTTCAACAACCTCGCCTACGGGTTGAAGAACCGTCGCTTCCCCAAGTCCGAGATCGACCGCCGGGTGCGGGAGGCTGCGGAGATGCTGGAAATCGCGCCGTTTCTTGACCGCAAGCCGCGGCAGCTGTCGGGCGGGCAGCGCCAACGGGTGGCGATGGGGCGGGCGCTGGTGCGGGAGCCGGCCGCGTTTCTGTTCGATGAGCCGCTGTCGAACCTGGATGCGAAGCTGCGCGTGCAGATGCGGGTCGAGATCCGGCAGCTGCAGAAGCGGCTGGCGACGACCTCGCTCTACGTCACGCATGACCAGCTGGAGGCGCTGACGCTGGCGGACCGGCTGGTGGTGCTGAACGGCGGCGTGATCGAGCAGGTGGGCACCCCGATGGATGTCTATCGCCGTCCGGCCTCTACCTTCGTGGCGGGGTTCATCGGGTCCCCGGCTATGAACATGATTTCAATGGATTACCTGCGCGCCAACGGCGCCGGCGAGGCAGTGGGACACCTGCCCAAGGGCACCGATCTGGTGGGGATCCGGCCGGACGATCTGATCGTGGGCGCGGGCGACGGGGATACGGTGACGCTGCATGGCTCGATCGTGCTGGTGGAGCCGGCGGGGGCCGAGAGCCATATCTATGTCGATTTGAAGGGCTCCCGGCAGCCGATCACGGTGCGGATCCCGGGCCTGCCGGACCTGGCGGAAGGGGCCGAGGTGCAGATCCATGCGGCGCGGTCGGTGCTGCATCCCTTCGATCAGGCGACGGGGCGGCGCACCGATTGAGGCGTCGGACCCTGGGTCGGTATGACGTCGGCAGCTGCGGTATCATTACTAAACTGCAAAACATGCGCCTTGCTGCCGGGTGGCTGTATGGCCTTCGTAGATACTTGAGCGGATTGGGCGGCTCCGGCTTGGCTGCAAGAAGTCGACGCCGTGTGAAGGGCCACTGCACTCCAATGTCTGACGCGATGCGTGCGCGACGTGGACTGCCGTCACTGTTGACTTCCTCCTTAAACCGGAGAAACCTCGGATCATTGCGCGGCCCTCGCGGGCGGGCGCGAGAGAACATGAACCCAGGGGGAAGACGATGACATTCCAGATGACCAAGGGGCTGCGCGCCTCGCTGATGGCGGGCGCGGCGGTGCTGGCGCTGGGCGCGGCCGCGGCCAGCGCCGAGACGATCCGCTGGGCGCGGGTCGGCGATGCGCTGACGATGGACCCGCACAGCCAGAACGAGGGGCCGACGCACACGCTGAACCACCATATCTACGAGACGCTGGTGGGGCGCGCGCTTGACGGCTCGCTGACGCCGCGGCTGGCAACCGAATGGGAGATCGACGAGGAGGACGACACCGTCTGGATCTTCAAGATCCGCGAGGGCGTGACCTTCCATGAGGGGCAGGAGCTGACCGCGCAGGACGTCGTCTTCTCGCTGAATCGGGCGCGGACGCCGCCGTCGGGGATGGCCGCGCTACATGCCGCCGTCGAGGAAGTCACCGCCGAGGACGACTATACCGTACGCGTGAAGCTGTCCGGTCCCGCGCCGCTTTATGTGCAGAACCTGACCAACACCTTCATCATGTCGCAGGAATGGGCCGAGGAGCACGGCGTGACCACCGCGCCCAACTTCGCCGCCGGCGAAGAGGCGCATTCGGTGCGCAACACCAACGGTACCGGCCCTTACCGCCTGATCGAGCGCGACCCCGAGGTGCGCACCGTTCTGGAAGCGTTCGAGGATCACTGGGATGACGCGCCCGAGGTCACGCGGATCGTCTACACCCCGATCAGCGAGGCCGCGACGCGGGTCGCCGCCCTTCTGTCGGGCGAGGTCGATATCGTGCAGGATGTCCCCGTGCAGGACATCGCGCGGCTGGAGCAGACCGATGGCGTGCGCGTGGTGCGCGGGCCCGAGAATCGCAACATCTTCTTCAGCTACGACATGACCTCGGAGCGGCTGGCGACGGCCAATGTTGACGACAACCCCTTCGCCAAGCCCGAGGTGCGCGAGGCGCTGGCGCTGGCCATCGACCGCGACGCGATCCGCCAGGTGGTGATGCGCGGCGAATCGCAGCCCTCGGCAGCACCCCTGCCGCCCTTCGTCAACGGCTGGACCGAGGAGATGCACGAATACGCCGCGCCGGACTACGAGCGTGCGGCCGAATTGATCCGCGAGGCCGGCTACGAGAGCGGCTTCTCGGTCGACCTGCATTGCCCGAACGACCGCTACCTCAACGACGAGGCGATCTGTCAGGCGCTGGTCGGGATGCTGGGCCGGATCAACGTGAACGTGAACCTGGTGTCGCAGACCCGCTCGCTGCACTTCCCGCTGATCGAGAACTGGGAGACGGATTTCTACCTGCTGGGCTGGGGCGTTCCGACCTTCGACAGCCAGTATGTGTTCGACTTCCTGGTACACACGCGGGAGGGAAGCTATGGCGCGTTCAACGGCTCGCGCTATTCGAACCCGGAGCTCGACGAGAAGATCCAGGCGCTGGCCACGATGACCGACCTGGAGGAACGCGACGCGCTGATCGCCGAGATCTGGGACGAGGTGATGGAGGAGCGGATCTTCCTGAACGTGCACAACCAGATGCTGGCTTATGCCATGCGCGACAACATCAACCTGGAAGTGCATCCGGAGAACCAGCCGCGGATGACCTCGGTCACCTTCGACTGATCCGGGCTTGACCTTTGCGCCCGCGCGGGTCATGCCGCGCGGGCGTATCCGTTTTGTGACAGTGGTGCTGACCTTCATGGCCGCTGTCTGACACCGCCGTCTGACCCTGGGGCTTGCCGATGCTCGCCTATATCATCCGCCGGCTCATGCAGTCCGTCATCGTCATGCTGGCGGTGGCGCTGGTGTCGTTTTCGCTGTTTCGCTACGTCGGGGACCCGATCGTGTCGATGGTCGGGCAGGAGACCACGCTGGCCGAACGCGAGGCCCTGCGTCAGGAACTGGGTCTGAACGACCCGTTCCTGATCCAGTTCTGGAATTTCGTCGCCCGCGCGGTGCAGGGCGATTTCGGCATCTCCTACCGGCTCCAGCAGCCGGTGATGGAACTGATCCTGTCGCGGCTGCCGGCGACGCTGGAACTGGCGATGATCTCGGGGATCTTCGCCTTTCTCTTCGGTGTGGGCTTCGGCGTCTACACTGCGCTGCGGCGCCGGGGCTGGGCCTCGAATGCGATCATGACCGTCTCGCTCATCGGTGTGTCGCTGCCGACTTTCCTGATCGGGGTGCTGCTGATCTGGGTTTTCGCGGTCGAACTGCAGTGGCTGCCCAGTTTCGGGCGAGGCGAGACGGTGGCCCTGGGCGACTGGTGGCGCACGGGCCTGCTGACGCCGTCGGGCCGCATGTCGCTGATCCTGCCTGCGATCACGCTGGGGCTTTACCAGATGACGCTGATCATGCGTCTGGTGCGCGCCGAGATGCTGGAGGTATTGCGAACGGATTACATCAAGTTCGCACGCGCCCGCGGGCTGTCGAACCGCGCCGTGAACTTCGGCCATGCGCTGAAGAACACGATGGTGCCGGTCATCACCATCACCGGCTTGCAGCTGGGCTCGATCATCGCCTTCTCGATCATCACCGAGACGGTCTTCCAGTGGCCGGGGGTAGGCGCGCTGTTCATCCGCTCGGTCCAGGCGGTGGACGTGCCGGTGATGGCCGCCTATCTGATGCTGATCGCGCTGATCTTCGTCGTCATCAACCTGATCGTCGATCTTCTCTACTACGCCGTCGACCCGCGTCTGCGCGTCGACCGGGCGCAGGCGCGGCATTGAGGGGGACGCGATGAGCAAGCCCGACACCAACCCGTCCGAGACCACGCAACCCACCGTCCCGCCGCGGCCGCGGTCCTGGGCCTGGCGGGCCTGGGACAGCGATGTCGCCTATTCCTTCCGCACCTCGCCGGTGGCGATCATCGCCGGGTTCGTCGCGCTGGTCATCATCGTGATGGCGGTGCTGGCGCCCTGGCTTGCGCCCTACAACCCCTACGATCCGTCGCAGCTGAACCTGATGGACGGCTTCACCCCGCCGATGGAGCCCAATGCCTTTACCGGCAATGTCTACTGGCTCGGCACCGACAACCAGGGGCGCGACGTCTTCTCGACCATCCTCTACGGCGCGCGAATCTCGCTTTTCGTGGGTTTTGCAGCGGTGCTGTTCGCGATGGTGCTGGGGATCACGCTGGGGCTGATCGCGGGCTATCGCGGCGGCTGGGTGGACAGCCTGCTGATGCGCGTCGCCGATGTGCAGCTTTCCTTTCCGTCGATCCTGATCGCGCTTCTGATCTTCGGCGTGGCGCGCGGTTTCATCCCGCCCGCCTACCGCGAGACGATGGCGATCTGGGTCCTGATCGTGGCCATCGGGCTCTCGGACTGGGTGCAATACGCCCGGGTCGTGCGCGGGGCCACCATGGTCGAGAAAAGCAAGGAATACGTTCAGGCCGCCCGCGTGATCGGCGCGCATCCGGTCAAGATCCTGGTGCGGCACATCCTGCCCAACGTCATGGGGCCGGTTCTGGTCATCGCCACCATCGGCCTGGCGCTGGCGATCATCGCCGAGGCGACGCTGAGCTTCCTCGGTGTGGGTGTGCCCCCGACGCAGCCCTCGCTGGGCACGCTGATCCGCATCGGGCAGCAATACCTCTTCTCGGGCGAGTGGTGGATCCTGCTCTTCCCGTCGCTGACGCTGCTGGCACTGGCGCTGGCCGTGAACCTTCTGGGCGACTGGCTGCGCGACGCATTGAACCCGAGGCTTCGCTGATGGCTCAACCGCTTCTTTCGGTCCGCGACCTTGTCGTGGAATTTCCCACGCGCCGGGGCGTCCTCCGCGCCATCGACAAGGTGTCCTTCGACATCGCCGAGGGCGAGGTGCTGGGCATGGTGGGCGAATCCGGGGCCGGCAAGTCGATCACCGGGGCGGCGATCATCGGCCTGATTGAGCCGCCGGGCCGCATCGCCGGGGGCGAGATCCGGCTCAAGGGCGAGCGGATCGACAACCTGTCGACCGAGGCAATGCGCCGTGTGCGCGGACGGCGGATCGGCATGGTCTTTCAGGACCCCCTGACCAGCCTGAACCCGCTCTACACCGTCGCGCGGCAGCTGACCGAGACGATCCGCACGCATCTGGATGTGTCCGACAAGGAGGCGCGGGAACGCGCTATCGCGCTTCTTGACCGCGTCGGCATCCCCGCGGCGTCGCGCCGGATCGACGATTACCCGCACCATTTCTCGGGCGGGATGCGGCAGCGGGTGGTCATCGCGCTCGCGCTCTGCGCCGAGCCGGAACTGGTGATCGCCGATGAGCCGACGACGGCGCTGGACGTGAGCGTGCAGGCGCAGATCATCGACGTGCTGAAGGAGATCTGCGCCGAACGCGGGGCGTCGGTGATGCTGATCACGCACGACATGGGCGTGATCGCCGAAACCGCGGACCGGGTGGCGGTGCTCTATGCCGGGCGGCTGGCCGAAATCGGCCCCGTGCGCGACGTGATCCAGCGGGCCGAGCATCCCTATACCCAGGGGCTGATGGGTTCGATTCCGACGATCACGCAGGAAAGCGACCGGCTTGTGCAGATCCCCGGCTCGATGCCGCGGCTGAACGCCATCCCGCAGGGCTGCGCGTTCAACCCGCGCTGCGAGAAGGCTTTTGACCGTTGCTTCCGCGACCGGCCCGAGCCGCTGGATCGCGGCGGCGGACGCCAGGTCGCCTGCTGGCTCTATGACCGGATGGGGGCGTCGCATGAGTGATACGCTGCTGAAGGTCGAGGGGCTGACCCGGTATTTCGACGTCTCGAAACCCTGGCTCAACCGGGTGATCGAGCGCGAGGAAAAGCAGTTTCTGACTGCCACCGCCGATGTCAGCTTCGAGATTCGGCGCGGCGAAACCTTTGCGCTAGTGGGCGAATCGGGCTCGGGCAAATCGACCATCGCCAAGATGATCGTGGGCCTGCTGGAGCCCTCGGCCGGGCGGATCGAGTTCGACGGGCAGCAGATGGATTTCGCCTCGGGCCGCGAGATGCGCGCGCTGCGCAAACGGTTCCAGATGATCTTTCAGGACCCGTTCGCCAGCCTCAATCCGCGCTGGCGGGTGGGCGACATCATCGCCGAGCCGATCCGCACCTTCGGCCTGCTGAGCGGCCGCGCCGTGGACCGCGAGGTGGGACGGTTGCTGGAAGTCGTCGGCCTGGCGCCGGCGGATGCGGCGAAGTTCCCACACGAATTCTCGGGTGGGCAGCGTCAGCGGGTCGCGATCGCCCGCGCGCTGAGTTCCAAGCCCGAGTTCATCGTCTGTGACGAGCCGACTTCGGCGCTTGATGTGTCGGTGCAGGCGCAGATTCTCAATCTGATGCGCGATCTGCAGGACGAATTCGGTCTGACCTATCTCCTGATCAGCCACGATCTGTCGGTGGTTCGGCACATGTCCAGCCGGATCGGCGTCCTCTACCTGGGCCGACTGGTCGAGGTGGCGGATGGCAAGAAGCTGTTCACCGATCCCGGGCATCCCTACAGCCGGATGCTGCTGGATGCGGTGCCGGACCTGACGCTTTCCGGCCGCCGGCGCCGCCGGGTCGAAGGCGAGATCCCGAACCCGATCAATCCGCCGCCAGGCTGCGCCTTCCATCCCCGCTGCCCGCATGCCTTCGACCGCTGCAAGCTGGAGATCCCTCAGCCGAAGCCCCGGGGCAACGCGCAGGTTGCGTGCTTCGCGGTCGAGGAAGGCAAGATCTGATCGGGGAAGGGGGCGTCCGCCCTGGAAACCCGCGCGGTGTTCGGGGCTGCTTTCGATCTGGTTAACAAAAATCGCGTTCTTGTTTGATTTCAATGCGCTGCGCGATTGTGCAAGCTTGCACACCCCCGGTTTCGGGATGCACGGAACGGCGACGCCGCGGGTTAGACGATGCGGATCGCCTTGCGGTCAATCGCCAGCAGGTAGCCCTGCCGCGCGATGTTGCGCACCAGAAGCTCGCTCACCATCTGGTTGCCCAGACTGTCGCGCAGCCGCTTGATCCGCATCGCGCCCGAGGCCTCGTCGCAATCGGAGGCGTCGCGGCCACTGATCACCGACTCGATCTGCGCGCCGGTCAGGATGTCGCCGTCCATCCGCGCCTCGGCCAGGACGGCGAGCGTTTCGACCGCGGCCTCGGTCAGGGCGAATTCCATGTCGTTCAGCGCCACCTTCCGTTCGGTCCGGTTGACGACCAGCGACGACACCTGAATTCCCGCGCGCTCCAACTGCGCCAGCCGCCGGTTCAGGATGATCAGCATCAGGATCACGCCAAGCGCGGTGATCAGCAGCGCGCTGGCAAAAACCATCAGCACGAAGATCACCATCCGGTAGGACCGCAACGTCTCGGCAAAGGCGGTGCCCGACAGCGCGAGG
>CAZKSE010000074.1:0-16046 GCA_964555305.1 uncultured Rhodobacter sp.
AAATCGCGCCATAACCACGCCATCGCGGCGTGATCGCCTTGTTCAGCGGCAACTCTTTAAGATTAACGGCGCCGCTGTCTATATCTAAAGCACAGAGTTGCGAAAGCGTCCGCGCGCGCACGCTTGCTGGTTTCAGTCAAGACGGGGTCGCGGGGTCAGGCCAGTAGCGCCTGCACCTCGCGCGACTGCCCTTCCAAATTCTTACGCATCTTGGCGAAGGCCGCTGCCTCGATCTGCCGGATCCGCTCCTTCGACAGGCCTAGTTCGTCGCCCAGCGATTCAAGCGTCCGCGGCTCCTCACGCAGCTTGCGCTCGGTGACGACGTATCGCTCGCGGTCGCTCAGCGCCATCATCGCCCGCGCAAGCCAGGTGCGCAGCGCGTTGCGGTCATGCTGCGCCTCGACCCGGTCGGCGGCCTGCTCGGCGTCGTCCTCGATCGTCTCGATCCATTCGCGCCCGTCATCGTCGCTTGACTGCACCGCATTGAGCGACAGGTCCGACCCCGACAGCCGGCCCTGCATCATCTCCACGTCAGCCAGCGGCACCCCGATCGTCTGCGCAATGCGCTGGCGCAACTGGTGGCCGTCCATCTCCTCGCCCAGATCCTGTGCCTCGCGCATCAGCTGTGCCTGGACCCGCCGCATATTGAAGAAAAGCGCTTTCTGGCTCGAAGTAGAACCCGTCCGCACCATCGACCAGTTGCGCATCACATAGTCCTGGATCGAGGCCTTGATCCACCACACCGCATAGGTCGAGAACCGCACGCCTCGGTCGGGGTCGAACTTGTCGGCCGCCTTCATCAGACCGAGCCCAGCCTCCTGAATCAGGTCGTTCATCGGAGCACCGTAATGCCGGAACTTCGACGCCATCGCGATCGCCAGACGCATGTAGGCGGTGATCAGCCGGTGCAATGCAGCCTCGTCCCGCTGATCCCGCCAGGCATAAGCCAATTTCGACTCGGTCTCGGCGTCAAGAAGTTCGGCGCGCATCGCCGTCCGCGAAAAACGGCGCAGTTCGGTTCCGTCAAGTGCCATCTCGATCTCCCCGTGTTTGAGAAGGATACGGGCGTTGAGACCGATCGGTTCATTAACCGAGCTGAAATAATCGTGAACAGTGCCGCCAATGCCTTGAAGTCAGCGCCCCGCGCTTTCGCCAAGTCGGGCCAGCGCCCATTGCGCTGCCTCAGCGACGGCGGGGTCCGGATCCTCCAGCAGCGCCTGCACTGCAGGGGTAAGACGCGCACTACCGGAGTTGCCGATCGCATATAGTACGTTGCGCACGAAGCGGTCGCGCCCGATCCGCTTGATCGGCGAGCCGGAAAAGCGCACGCGGAAACCGGCATCGTCCAGCGCGGCCAGTTCGGCCAGATCCGGGGCAACCAGATCGGCGCGGGCGGTATAACGTGTTTCGGACGCGATGCGAGCAAACTTGTTCCACGGACAGATCGCCAAGCAATCGTCGCAACCATAAATGCGGTTGCCCATCGCTGGGCGCAGTGCAGGATCCACCGGCCCGCGATGTTCGATCGTCAGATACGAGATGCAGCGCCGGGCATCCAGTTGGAAAGGCGCCGGAAAAGCGTCTGTCGGACAGATGTCGAGGCAGGCGGTGCAGGATCCGCACCTTTCCACACTTTCCTCGTCCACAGGCAGATCGAGCGTCGTGAAGATCGCACCGAGGAAGAACCAGTTGCCCAGATCGCGCGACAGCAGGTTGGTGTGCTTGCCCTGCCAGCCCAACCCGGCAGCGGCGGCCAGCGGTTTCTCCATCACCGGTGCGGTATCGACGAAAACCTTGATCTCGCCGCCGGCCCTGGCGATCAGCCAGCGGCCCAACCGCTTGAGCCGCTTCTTGACCAGGTCATGATAGTCGCGCCCCATCGCGTAGACTGAAATCGCGGCTTTCCCGCGGTCCTCCAGTAGCTCGAGCGGGTTGAACGGCGGCGTGTAGGGCTCTGCGAGCATCACGACCGACCGTGTTTCGGGCCAAAGCGCGGCCGGGTCGGCACGCCAGTCGATGCGGTCCTCCATCCAGCCCATCTGCCCGTGCCGTCCCGCGGCGATAAACTCCCGCAAGCGCCCCCCCGCCGACGGGATTGCGGTCGGCCGCGTGACCCCTATCTGCGCGAACCCCTCGACCAGCGCCTGCGCCTTCAGCGCGGCTTTCAGCTCAGCGTCCAACATGACCCGTCCGCCACAGGATGTCTCTGCAAGCCGCGGTCCACACACACGGGGCAAGCAGATAGTTGCGACGCATCGGTCCCGGCAACGCCGAACACTCGCTCAGAAGTCGAGGTCAGCATAGTGGCCCGCAGGCTGGAAGCCCGGCACCTGATCGGCCAGAAGTGGTCGGAACGCCGGGCGCGACTTGATCTTGGCATACCACTCGCGCACCATCGGCTGCCGTTCCCAGTCCACATCGGCAATATAATCCAGGCACGACAAATGCGCCGCCGCAGTGAAATCGGCCAGAGACATGGCGTCCCCCGCCAGCCAGCGACGATGCTCCAGAAGCCAGGCCATGTAGTCCAGGTGATACTTGATCCGTGACGCCCCGGCCTTGATCTTCTGAGAATCCGGATAACCGCGGCCCATCAGTTTCTTGTTCACCCGCTCGTAGAGCAGGTTCGACGTGACCTCGCGGTGAAAGCCATCATCGAACCAGCCACAAAGGCGTCGTACCTCGCACCGGGCGAGGGGTTCGGTCGGCATCAAGGGCGGTTCAGGATGCGCCTCGTCGATGAATTCGCAGATAGCCTGGCTCTCGGCCAACGTCCGCCCGTCGTAGCGCAGCACGGGGACCTTGCCGGCGGGGTTGCGGCGCAGGAAGTCGGCGCTCGGTTCCCAGTAGCGTTCCTCGACCAGTTCCAGCTCCAAGCGTTTTTCGGCCAGGGTCAGGCGCACCTTGCGGCAAAAGGGCGAGAGGGGCACATGAAAAAGGCGCAGCATGGGCGAGGGTTCTTCCAAGGGAAAAGCCCGCCTGTTCTGCACGCTCCGCGCGAGAGTTTCAACTGCTGAAGCAGGCGGCGCGACCGTCGCGCGCAATGGTGGCGGCGCCATCCTCGATCGCTCGTGCGCGCCGCGCGACACGGTCGCTGGGCCGTGAGGCGCTGCGCGCTTGTGGCGCGGGCAGGATCGCGGCCAGAAGCGCCGCCTGCCGTCCAGTCAGATCGGCCGCCGCACGGTTGAAGTAGTGTGCCGCCGCAGCCTCCACGCCGAAGACGCCGGTATCGAATTCGGCGATGTTGAGATAGACCTCAAGGATCCGCTCCTTGGTCCAGAGCAGTTCCACCAATGGTGTGATCCCGGCTTCGAGAACTTTCCGCGGCCAACTGCGCCCGTGCCAGAGAAAGACATTCTTCACTACCTGCTGAGTGATGGTCGAGGCCCCGCGCCCGCCACCGGCCTCGATGGCCGTGCGAATGGCGACAACGTCAAACCCCCAGTGCAGGCAGAAGTTCGCGTCCTCGGCGGCTACGGCGGAACGCGCCATCACCGGCGCGATCTGCCGCATCGGCACCCAACGCCGCTCGACCGTGCCCAGGCGACGCCATTCCTGCCACATGTAGATGCCGCCGGGGGGATTGACGACGCGGTAGATCCCCACCCAGACGACCATCATCAGCGCCACTGCTACCGCGCCGATTGCCGTCCAGCGACTCGCCATCCGGATCGTGCGCGCGATCCGATCCATCAGGCCGGCGCGCGGCGACTTGCGGGGCTTCTTCCGTCTGGACATCGCCGGGCTCAAACCATGCCCCGGGGCGTGCGGTCAAGCGAATTGCAGCACAGCCGATCCCGCCTTGATTGCGCCACCGTCTCGGCTATCCTCGGCCCGGTCCTGTCCTGAGGAGTTCCCCATGCCCCTACCCCTTGTACCGATTGCCGGCGCCGCGCTGAAATACGGCGGGGTTGCCCTGGCCGCCTGGCTGGTCTCCCGGCGCGTACAGCCCGCCCGTATCGATCAACGGGCCGAGGATGCGATGGACGACCTGCCCGATGGCCTCGCCACCCGCCGCCCCACCGAACGCGGCCAGGCCAATATAGCCGGCCGCTTCCGCCGCACGATCACCATCCCCGGCGAGGGGCGGAGCTTCGAGATCGACGCGGCTTTCCTCGGCCGCGTCAGGGCGCGGAGGGTCTGAGCATGTACACGCTCTATCACAGCCCCGCGTCACCCTTCGTGCGCAAGGTCATGGTGCTCCTGCACGAGACCAAGCAGCTGGAGGCCGTCACCCTTGCCTCGGCCGCGGGCTCGCCGATAGATCCGGCCTCGATGCCCGTCGGGCATAATCCGCTGGGCAAGATCCCTGCGCTGGAACGACCCGATGGATGTACGCTTTACGACAGCCGGGTGATCTGCCGCTACCTGGCCAACAGGGCAACCGAGGGTCCGACCCTCTACCCCGAGGCGCCCCGCCTGTGGGAGGTGCTGACGCTTGAAGCCACGGCCGAGGGGATCATGGATGCCGCGATCCTGATGCGCTACGAGATCCTTCTGCGCCCCGACGAAAGCCAGTTTCCCGCCTGGGTCGAGGGTCAGTGGGCGAAGATCGCGCGAAGCCTCGATGCGGTCGAATCGCGCTGGATGGGGCATCTGTCCGGCCCGGTCGACATGGGCCAGATCGCCATGGGCTGCGCATTGGGATACCTCGACTTCCGGCTGGACGATCGGCACTGGCGCAAAGGGCGCGACGCGCTGGCGCGCTGGTACGAGAACTTCGCCGAGCGCCCCGCGATGCAGGCCACCCGACCTGGCTGATCCCTTCTGCCGAATGATGCGGCAGGCGAGACACGGCCGGCCCGGGTGCGGCCATTTGCCCCCGATTGCGGCTGGACGACCCGCGGATTCGCCGCTAATTAGCCCAAAAGGTTGCCGCAGGGTCCTGCGGCCCTTTCGGTCAACGTACCGGAATCCAAACTGGAATGGAGTAGACCCGTGTCCCACGCAGACGACCACGCAGGCACTCGCCGGGATTTTCTCTACTACGCGACCGCCGGCGCCGGTGTCGTGACCGCCGGGGCCGCCATCTGGCCGCTCGTCAACCAGATGAACCCTTCGGCGGACGTTCAGGCGCTGTCGTCGATCTTCGTTGACATCGGCGGGGTGGAAGTCGGCAGCCAACTGACCGTGAACTTCCTCGGCAAGCCCGTCTTCATCCGCCGCCGCACGCCCGAGGAAATCGCCGAGGCGCGCGCCATTTCGGTAGACGAGCTAGGCATCGACCGCCAGTCGCGCAACCCCAACCGCCCCGGAACCGACGCCAGCGACGAGAATCGCTCGCTCGACGAAGAAGGCGAATGGCTGGTGATGACCGGCGTCTGCACCCATCTGGGCTGCGTGCCCCTGGGCAACGGCGCCGGCGATTTCAATGGCTGGTTCTGCCCCTGCCACGGCTCGCATTACGATACGTCGGGCCGCATTCGTCGCGGTCCCGCGCCCGAGAACCTGCATATCCCGGTGGTCCAGCTCGTGGACGACACCACCATCCAGCTCGGCTGAAGGGAGTAGCCCATGTCCGGAATTCCGCACGATCATTACGAGCCGAAGACCTCGGGCGAGAAGTGGCTGCACCGCCGCCTGCCGGTCGTCTCGCTTCTCTACGACACCCTGATGATCCCCACACCCAAGAACCTGAACTGGATGTGGATCTGGGGCGTTGTCCTGGTTTTTTGCCTTGTTTTGCAGATCGTCACCGGCATCGTTCTGGCGATGCATTACACGCCGCATATCGACATGGCCTTCGCGTCGGTCGAGCACATCATGCGCAACGTGAACCACGGTCACATGCTGCGCTACATCCATCAGAACGGCGCAATGCTGTTCTTCTTCGCGGTTTATCTGCACATTTTCCGCGGCATGTACTACGGCAGCTACAAGGCCCCGCGCGAGGTGACCTGGATCATCGGCATGCTGATCTACCTGCTGATGATGGCGACGGCGTTCATGGGCTACGTGCTGCCCTGGGGTCAGATGTCCTTCTGGGGCGCCACCGTGATTACCGGCCTTTTCGGCGCGATCCCCGGCGTCGGCGAATCGCTGCAGACCTGGCTCCTCGGGGGGCCTGCGGTGGGCAACGCGACGCTCAATCGCTTCTTCTCTCTGCACTACCTGCTGCCGTTCGTTATCCTGGGCTTGGTGATCGTGCATGTCTGGGCGTTCCATACGACGGGCAACAACAACCCCACCGGGGTTGAGGTACGCCGCAACTCGCGTGAAGACGCCGAGAAGGACACCCTGCCCTTCTGGCCTTACTTCGTGATCAAGGACCTCTTCGCGCTCGCCGTGATCCTTCTAATCTTCTGGGCTTTGGTGTCGTTCATGCCCAACTACCTGGGTCATGCCGACAACTACATCGAGGCCAACCCGCTGGTGACCCCGTCGCATATCGTGCCGGAATGGTACTTCCTGCCCTTCTACGCGATCCTGCGAGCCTTCACCTCGGACGTGTGGGTCGTGATGGCGGTGAACTGGCTCAGCTTCGGCATCATCGACGCCACCTTCTTTGGGGTGCTGGCGATGTTCGGCGCGATCTTCGTGATGGCGCTGCTGCCCTGGCTTGACACCTCCTCGGTCCGCTCCGGGCGTTATCGTCCGGCCTTCAAGATGTGGTTCTGGCTCTTCATCGTGAACTTCGTCGTCCTGACCTGGGCGGGGGCGATGCCGGCCGAAGGGATCTACACCACCATCGCGCTGATCGGCACGACTTACTGGTTCGCCTACTTCCTGGTGATCCTGCCGCTTCTGGGTGTGCTGGAGAAGCCGACGACGCCGCCGTCCACCATCGAAGAGGATTTCAAGGCGTCGGTCGGCAACGACTCCGGCAAGAACGGCAAGCGCATTGACCCCGAACCGATCCCGGCCGAGTGAGAAAGGACATGAGCATCATGAGCATCAGAAAGCTTGCCCTCTCGGCTGCCGCGGCCCTTGCACTGGGGGCCGGGCCCGCGCTGGCCGCCGGCGGTGTCGGCGAGATCACCGACTTTTCCTTCTCGTTCGAAGGGCCATTCGGTAGCTATGACCGGGCACAACTGCAGCGCGGCCTTCAGGTTTATACAGAAGTCTGTGCTGCCTGCCATGGCTTGGAGTACGTTCCCTTCCGCACACTGACGCAGGAAACCGGACCCGCGCTCTCGCCCGAGGCAATGCGCGCCTATGCCGGCTCGTTCGAGATCTTCGACCGCGAACTCGACGACTGGCGCTCTGCAGAGGGGCCGGACCATTTTCCGGCATCGCAGATGGAAACCGCCCCTGACCTGAGCCTGATGGCAAAGGCGCGCATCGGTTTCGAGGGTCCCTATGGTCTGGGCATCAACCAGTTCTTCCGCGGAATGGGCGGGCCGGAATACATCGCTTCGTTCCTCCTCGGCTTCGACGGACGGGAAGAGATGCAGGCCGGCACGATGTTCTACTACAACACAGCCTATGACGGCTGGGTGTCGATGGCGCCGGTACTTTGGGACGAGGGCGTCGAATATGCGGATGGCACCACCGCGACTGTAGAACAGCAGGCACAGGACCTTGCCGCCTTCCTCATGTGGGCCGCCGAACCGCATCTGGGCGAGCGCAAGCGCTCGGGCCTGGTGGGCGTGGTGTTCCTGACCCTCCTGGCGTCTCTGCTCTACCTGACCAACAAGCGTCTGTGGGCGCCGGTCAAATCGAGCGCCAAGGGCAAGACACGCGAAGCCTGAGCGCATTCCCTCCACCAACGAAAACGCGCCCCTCGGGGCGCGCTTTGCGTACTAGCGGTCAACGAAGCCGCGTAACGATGGGGAAACCTGCAACCATTTCCGCTGTACCGAGTGAATAAGTCTCGGCTGCACGGCGACCGACACGCGCGCTGACCGTCAGGGCGGTGCCTTGCCCCCGAGGGGCCGCCGACCAAGGTTTCTTTGCGGTTAACTAATGCTGATTTGTAAATTTTGTCAGCAGGTGCCTCGGCGCACAAATTTGGGTGACCGACGCAGCGGTGGGGATGGTGAAGGTGCTCCCGTGTGCGCTTCGCTTTCCCCTGCCCATCCACTTGAGCGCGATCCGGGGGGGCCGACACGCCGTGGCGTCAGTGGCCGCGGTCAATCCAGCCTACGCAGGCCCAGCATCTTGCGAGCCTGCTGCCAGGTGGCCACCGGCCGCTCATGCTTCTCGCAGATGTCGGCGGTGCGGCGGACGAGCGCCGCGTTCGACGGCGCCAAGTTTGTACGGTCAAGCCGCACATTGTCCTCAAGCCCCGTGCGCGCATGCCCCCCCGCGCCGATGCACCAGTCGTTGAGCAGGATCTGCCCCGCGCCGATTCCCGCGCCACACCAGAGCGCATCGGGGGCCAGCCGTTTCAATGTCGCCACGTAGAAGTCGAAGACCTCGCGATCGACCGGCATGGCGTTCCTCACCCCCATCACGAACTGCACATAGAGAGGTGCCTGCAGCCGGCCGTCCTGCGCCAACTTCGCCGCCTGGAAGATGTGGCTCAGATCGAAGGCCTCGATCTCTGGCTTGATGTCATGTTTCAGCATCTCGGCCGCCAGCCAATCCACCAGATCGGGCGGGTTCTCGTAGACGCGGGTCGGAAAGTTGTTCGACCCCACGGTGAGCGACGCCATGTCGGGCTTAAGCGGCAGCATCCCGCCCCGCGCCGTCCCCGATCCCGAGCGACCGCCGGTCGAAAACTGAATGATCATACCGGGGCAATGTTTCTCCAACTCCTCCTTCAGTCGCGCGAACCGCTCAGGGTCCGAGGATGGCTTGCCCTCGTCATCGCGCACATGGACGTGGACGATCGAGGCTCCCGCCTCGAACGCCTCCTGCGTGCTTTCGATCTGCTCTTCGATCGTGATCGGCACCGCTGGGTTGTCGGCCTTCGTCGGCACCGAGCCGGTGATGGCAACGCAGATGATACAGGGGTCAGATGTGTCAGTAATCGGCATGTCAAAGGTCCAGAAATACGGTTTCGTTCTCGCCTTGCAGGCGGATGTCGAACCGATACTGGCCCGGGCCGGTCTTCTTGGCAACCAGGGTCTGGACGCGCTGTCGCTGCTCGATTCGGTTCAGCAGGGGATCGGTGCTGTTGTCCTCATCCTCGAAATAGAGGCGAGTCTGCAAACCGATGTTGATCCCGCGCGCCACGACCCATAGCGAGATATGGGGAGCTTGCAGCCGACCGTCCGGCAAGCGTACGGCGCCCGGCTTGACGGTCTGCAAGGTGAACTCGCCGGTCTCGCCATCGGCGGCAAAGCGCGCAAAACCCGACACCTTCGGATCTGCGCCCGATTGGCTGGCAAAAAGCCCCTGGGCATCGGGCTGCCAGCTTTCGAGCATCGCATCGCGCACCGCCCAGCCAGTGCCGTCAAAGACCGATCCGGTGATGGTGATGATCTCGCCTTCGGCTCCGTCGGCGATCGGGCTCAGGCCCAGGTCTTCGGGGTAAATACCGTCGAGCCCGGCGAAGGTTGGAATGCAGCCGATGTGAACGTAAGGCCCCGCGGTCTGCGAGGGGGTCTCGTCCAGCCAGTCAAGCCTCTGCACCATGTCACAGGCCCTCTGGTCGATTCTCGAACATCGTTTGACGACGTCCGCGAAGCACGATGTCGAACTTGTAGGCAAGGAAATCGAGCGGCCGGGCTTGCGCCATGTCGAGCGGCGCGACCAGCCGGTCCAGCTGTGCGCGCGCCTTGACCGTATGGGCGATGGGGCAGCGGTCGATCAGCGGGTCGCCTTCGAAATACATCTGCGTGATCAGGCGCTGCCCGAAACTGCGCCCGAAGAGCGAGAAATGGATATGCATGGGGCGCCAGTCGTTGCCCCTATTCGGCCAGGGATAAGCGCCGGGGCGAATAGTCAGGAAGTGATAGCGCCCTTCGTCGTCGGTCAGCGTTCGTCCACACCCCCCGAAATTGGGGTCCAGCGGCGCCAGGTAGCCGTCCTTGACATGGCTATAGCGCCCCCCGGCATTAGCCTGCCAGATCTCCACCAATGTATGCGGCACCGGACGGCCAGCCTGGTCCAGGACACGCCCATGAACGAGGATCCGCTCACCGATGGCAGCCGCCTCGCCTTTCGACCAGTTGAGGATCAAGTTGTTGTCCAGCGGTCCAATCAGCGAATGTTCGAACCGGGGGCCCGTCTCCTCGCTCGGGGACGACTCCATCGACAAAAGGGGCAGGTTGGGCGACCGCGTAACACTGGTCTTGTAGGCGGGATCGTAGGCGACGGGATGCACTGCCCGGTCGCGCGGGATCAGCGGTCCGTCAGCCATCCTCACGCTCCATCTCGGCCAGGACCGTCTTGGCGATCTTGATCGCATGGTTGGCCCGCGGCACGCCCGCGTAGACTGCGACATGCTGGAACGCTTCCATCACGTCGCGGGCGCTGGCACCCGTGCGGGCGGTTGCCCGGACATGCATCGCAATCTCCTCGAAGTTGCCTGTCGCGGCCAGAATTGCCAGCGTCAGCATCGAGCGTTCGCGCAGGCTGATCGCGTCAGAGGCCCAGACATTTCCCCAGGCAGCCTCGGTGATCAGAACCTGGAACGGCTTGTCCAGGCCGGTCATCGTCTCGTTGGCGCGGTCGACATGCGCGTCGCCCAGCACCTCGCGGCGAACCTGCACCCCTTTTAGATAGCGATCGGTCATTGCCCCCTCCCTCTCAGTACGGCAGCCCGGTGTAATTGCGTGCCATGGCCGCCTGTGCGCTTTCAAGCGTTTCCAGTTGATGCAGTTCGGCTTCCTGGATCTTCTGGTCGAATTCGGTCTGATCGGGAAAGCAATGGAGGATCGATGTCATCCACCAGGAGAACCGCATCGCCCCCCAGATCCGTTTGAGCGCCCGGTCGGAATACTGATCCAGCGCCGCGCTCTCGCCGCCGAAAGCCGCTATCAGCGCCTCGGAAAGATAGTGCACATCCGACGCTGCCAGGTTCAGACCCTTCGCTCCGGTCGGTGGCACGATATGCGCCGCGTCACCTGCAAGAAACAAACGCCCCCACCGCATCGGCTCGGTAACGAAGCTACGCAACGGCGCAATCGATTTCTCGATCGACGGGCCGATCTCCATTCTCTTTGCAACGCCCGGCGGTAGGCGGCGGCGCAACTCGTCCCAGAAGATATCGTCCGACCAGTCCTCCACCTTGTCGGAAAGCGGCACTTGGATGTAATAACGCGAGAGTTGAGCATTGCGCATGGAGGCCAGGGCGAAGCCACGCGGATGGTTGGCGTAGATCAACTCCTCTGCCGCTGGCCGGGTGCGCGACAGCACGCCCAACCAACCAAAGGGATAGACGCGCTCGTATTCGGTGCGGCGCTTCCGCGGGATCGCCTGCCGGCTGGGCCCATGAAACCCGTCGCAGCCTGCGATGTATTCGGCGTCGATCCGATGCTCGGTGCCACCTTTTCGGTAGGTCACATAGGGCGCTTCGGTGTCGAGGTCGTGCAGGGCGACATCTGCCGTCTCATGGACGATCCGGGCGCCGGCGGCATCCTGAGCGAGGTAGAGGTCGCGGGTGATCTCGGTCTGGCCATAGACCGTGACCACCTCATCGATTCGTGCCTTGAAATGGACCCGGAACATTCCGTTCACGGTGGAAAGGATCGTCCCGTCGTGGATGATGCCTTCCCGGTCCAGCCGCTCACTTACACCGGCACGGCGCAACAGCTCGACCGTACCGCGTTCCAGTACACCGGCGCGGATCCGCCCCAAGACATGGTCGCGCGTCTGTCGCTCCAGAACCACTGTGTCAATGCCCGCGCGCATCAGAAGCTGCGACAGGATCAGCCCCGAAGGACCGCCCCCAATGATGGCCACTTGTGTTCTCATGCCCCCTCCCGCGATGATCGGAAACGATACGACATCAAGACAGCTTGTGAATGGATGATCTTCGCAAAGACTGGTATTATCCAAACATGACGCACCCCCCCTCGATCCCCACCTTCGGCCTCTATGGAGAGGGGCGTGGCTTCCCCGACGTGCTGCATTGCGAACGCATCAGGGATCGCGCACGGCTGCACGATTGGCGGATCGCCCCGCACCGCCACCCGGACTTGCACCAGATTGTTCTGATCAGGCAAGGCAGCGCGCGGATGACGGTGGATGGGCGGGCGCGCGATCTGACGTTACCGGTACTTCTGAACATCCCGCCATGGATCGTGCATGGTTTTCATTTCGCAGCGGGAACCGAGGGCTATGTCCTGACGCTGCCCGTCGAGGGCCTGCCCGGGATCCTGGACGATGATGCGCCTCTATCCCCGTCGCTTTCTTCGTGGAGCGCGATCGCCGCCGACCCCACGCTTACCCCCTTGTTCGAGGGCCTTCTATCGGAACAGGACCGCCACGACGCCGCTCGCGCACCCATGCTAAGGGCGATTGCCACCCAGATCCTGTGCTTCGCCGCACGCGGGTTGGCGCATGCCGCGAAGGACACTGCGCCGGCACCCTACGAGGGCCATATGCGGGTATTCGATGCGCTCGTGCAGGCCCATTTGGCCGATGGGTGGCGACTTGCCGACTATGCAAGCTCGCTCGGCGTGACGCCCACGCATCTGAACCGCATTTCTCGCACGCTTTCCGGAATATCCGCCGGCCGATATGTCGAAGCTCGCCGCGCGCGCGAGGCCCAGAGACTGCTCGCCTATTCCCGCACCCCGATCGCCGAGATCGGCTATGCGCTGGGGTTTGACGACCCGGCCTACTTCTCGCGCGCCTTTCGCCGGCAGACGGGCGAAACACCCTCGGCCTGCCGCCGGCGCCTCGCACGGTCAGACCTGCCGCCGACCGATCCCTTTCGCGCCGCGTGACGCCCGATGCCGCTTCTTCGAGATTGTCGCCCTCGCCTCGGCTGATAGGATCGCCTCCGAATCGAAGGAGACCGCGATGACCGTTTCACGCACAACCTCTGCCCTGGCACTGCGTCAGGGCGGCTACGCTACCGACGCCGTCCCGCAGGTGCCGCCCGCGCTCGATCCGTTTCTGGAGTTACGCGAAGTGACGTTGCCGGCGCTTGGCGAAGGCCAGGTGCTGATCGAGGTGATCCTGGCGCCGGTCAACCCGTCGGACCTGATGTATGTTCAGGGAAGCTACGGCCGCCCCCGCACGGAAGGGAGCCCCGCCGGGTTCGAGGGGCTCGGTCGGGTGATCGAGGGAAAGGGATCCGCGGCGGAAAAGCTGCTTGGGCAGCGGGTGGCGTTCCTGGGCACGGTGAGCGGCAGTTGGGCCGGTCATGCGATCAGCGACGCCGCGCTCTGCATCCCGTTGCGGGACGATCTGCGCGATGAGGACGGCGCGGCGCTGATCGTGAATCCGTTGACCGCCGTGGCGCTTCTGGAATTGGTTCGGGCGAGCGGCGCCAAGTCCTTCGTGCTCAATGCGGCTGGCTCGCAACTCGGGCGCCTGATTCTGGGGCTTGCCCGGGACGAGGGTTTCGAGCCGATCGCGGTCATCCGCCGCCCCGAGGACCGGGAAGCACTGCTGGGTTTAGGCGCGCGCGAAGTGCTCGTCAGCGGCACAGGTGATTTCGGCGAGAAGGCACAGGCCGCCCTCAAATCCCTGAAACCACGCATTCTGCTCGATGCCGTGGGCGATCAGATCGCGGCGGATCTCTTTTTCGCAATGCCCACGCAGGCGCGATGGATCAGTTATGGCAAACTGTCCAGTGAGGCGCCGCGTCTCGGCCAGATCGGGCAGCTCATCTTCATGGACAAGCACATCGAAGGGTTCTGGCTGTCGCGCTGGCTGCCGGGCGTCCCGCCGGCGCGGCGGGCGGAGTTGATCGCGCTGGTTCAGGATCGTTTCGCGTCGCATATCTGGACGACGCGGGTTGCCGCGACGCTGCCGCTGGCTGAAGCCGTCGAGGGAATAGTGGCGGCCTATCAGCCGAGTGCAGGCAAGGTCATGGTGAAACCCTGATCTGGCGTTCGCCGCTCGAACGAACACTCGCGCGGCCGAATGGGCCGCGCTCCGTCTGTCTGCGTGAATGTGTTCCCGCGACGCTTGATTCCGCAACGCGCAAGGCATAGGCAGTGCCCGCATAACCCGGAGCCCACCATGCCTGCCGCCCTGACATCCTCCGCCCCCACAGCTTGCTTGGTTCTTGCCGACGGCACGATTTTCTACGGCCGTGGCTTTGGTGCGGTGGGCGACACGGTGGCGGAACTGGTCTTCAACACCGCGATGACTGGCTATCAAGAGATCATGACGGATCCTTCTTATGCCGGGCAGATCGTGACCTTCACTTTCCCGCATATCGGCAACGTTGGCGTTACCCCGGAGGACGACGAAACCGCCGAACCCTTCGCGGCCGGAATGGTCGTCAAATGGGACCCGACCGAACCGTCGAACTGGCGTGCCGCGGGTGATCTGGCCGACTGGCTGACGCGACGTGGGCGGATTGGGATCGGCGGGATCGACACGCGCCGGCTGACACGCGCCATCCGCCAGCAGGGGGCACCGCATGTCGCCCTCGCGCACGACCCCGAAGGCCGGTTCGACCTTGAAGCGATGGTTGCCAAGGCGCGTGGCTGGCGAGGGCTGGTGGGGCTTGATCTGGCGCGCGATGTCTCGTGCCGGCAGAGCTACCGCTGGGACGAGATGCGGTGGGCCTGGCCCGAAGGATACAAACGCCAAACCGAAGCAAAGCACCGCGTGGTTGCCATCGATTACGGTGCGAAGCGCAACATCCTGCGGTGTCTGGCTTCGGCCGGCTGCGACGTGACGGTCCTTCCTGCAACCGCAACGGCGGAAGACGTGCTGGCGCTCAACCCTGACGGGGTATTCCTGTCGAACGGACCGGGCGACCCGGCTGCAACGGGAAGCTATGCGGTGCCGATGATCAAGGGCGTCCTCGAGCGCGATCTGCCCGTCTTTGGTATCTGCCTGGGCCACCAGATGCTCGCGCTGGCGCTGGGGGCAAAAACCGTCAAGATGAATCACGGGCACCACGGCGCGAACCATCCGGTGAAGGACCTGGAAACCGGCAAGGTCGAGATTACCTCGATGAACCACGGTTTCACGGTCGATGGCCAGACCTTGCCGCAAGGCGTAATCGAGACGCATGTATCGCTTTTCGACGGGTCGAACTGCGGCATCCGGGTTTCCGATCGTCCTGTCTTCTCTGTCCAGTACCATCCCGAGGCCAGCCCGGGCCCGCAGGACAGCTACTACCTGTTCGAGCGTTTCGCCGCGGCAATGTCTGCCCGCAAAGCGGCCTGAACCGGCCTGTGCGCCCGTGCCGTTAACCATGCGTTAAGCTCCAGCGCGACAGCCTGTATGGCGCCCGCTAAGTTTGCGGGCATTCGCGCGTGGAGTAAGAACGCAAATGGGGATCGCTCGCAAAGGCAGCGCACCGACCGACGCCTGGCTTCTGCCGAAGGCAAGCGCCTGGCCATCGCCCGGCGCCACTTCCATCAGGGTCGAACCCACGCCACGGCCTCACCTGTCTCCCCCTCAATGGAAACGACCGCTGGGCATGCTGCTGGTCGAATCCGGTGATCTCGGACCTGCCGAACTGATGCGCGCCCTCAAGACCGCCGAAGGGTGCGAGCAGCGTTTGTCCGAGATCCTTCAGCGGCGCGGTCTGGTCTCCGAGGCGGCGATGGCCCGCGCCTGGGCAACGCAATACGCCACAACCGTGCTGGACCCCGATCTGACGCCGCCCGACCCGCGCCTGATCGATCGGTTGCCCGCGCAGGACTGGTTGAAGCGCGGATGCCTTCCCTGGGCGCGGATTGGGGGCGCCACGCTGATTGCAGCCACCCGACCCGACAACTTCGAGGCCGAACGCCAGACCCTCGAGGACCTGCTGGGTCCGCTGGTGTTGGCGGTGGTCAGCGAAGCCGATCTATATCGTGCTATCACACGGCTTCGGCAGGGCGCGCTGAGACACCGCGCAGAAAACTGCGTGGCGGATCGCGAGAGTTGCCGTACTTGGAATACGCGTCGATTTGCTCTTGGCCTCTGGTCGGGACTGGCGGCACTGTCCGCCGCGGCGGCACTTGCACCGCAAGCCACTTTCGCGATTGTCCTGGCGGTAGTCTCTCTTGCGCTTCTGGCCGGGACGCTCCTGA
>CAZKSE010000075.1:0-9044 GCA_964555305.1 uncultured Rhodobacter sp.
TTCTCAATGACAATTTCTGCTGTTGCCGGGTCAGTTCTCAGTGACAATCAACAGTCCTTCTGGCCAAGGTCGGGCTGTCGGACCGCGCGGATTACTACCCGGCGCATCTGTCGGGCGGCCAGCAGCAGCGCGTGGCCATCGCGCGCGCGCTGGCGATGGACCCGGACGTGATGCTCTTTGACGAGCCGACCTCTGCGCTCGACCCCGAGCTCGTTGGCGAGGTTCTGGGCGTGATGCGCGATCTGGCCGAGGAGGGCCGCACCATGCTGGTGGTCACGCACGAAATGGGCTTCGCCCGGGACGTTTCGTCAAAGACCGTGTTCCTGCACCAGGGTGAGGTTTGCGAAGAAGGCCCACCCGGCAAACTGTTTTCCAATCCCGAAACCGAGCAATTCCGGACATTCCTGTCGCGGATGAACTGATCGACCAACCCCAAGGAGGAGAGACCCATGATCAGAAGAACCTTTCTTGCCACCGTTGCCGCGCTGGCGGTTACCGTCCCTGCCTTTGCCCAGGACGCCCTGCGCATCGGCGTCGAGGGCGCCTACCCGCCGTTTTCCTACAAGGAGGCCGATGGCACCCTGGCCGGTTTCGATATCGAAATCGCCAATGCGCTCTGTGCCGAGATGAACCGCGACTGCACGCTGGTCGAACAGGAGTGGGACGGCATGATCCCGGCGCTCAAGGCGCGCAAGTTCGATGCGATCGTGGCGTCGATGTCGATCACCGAGGAACGCAAGCGCCAGATCGACTTCTCGGAGAAATACTACCAGACACCGGCCCGGATCGTGGCACCCAGGGATGCCGCATTCGAAGGCACGCCCGAGGGGCTGGCCGGCAAGCGGATCGGCGTCCAGCGCGGCGCGACGCATCAGTGCTACGCCGAAAAGACCTTCCCCGATGCCGAGATCGTGCTCTACGGCACGCAAGAGGAGGTGTTCCGGGATCTGGTTCTGGGTCGCATCGACGTGCAGCTTTCGGACTCGCTGATCGCGCAGGAAAGCTTTCTCAGCAAGGATGAGGGTGCGGATTACGGCTTCCTCGGCGGCGATCACACCGACGTGGAATGCTATGGGGAAGGCGTCGGCATCGCGGTGCGCAAGGGTGACGACGACCTGCGTGAGGCGCTGAGCGCGGCGATCACCGCAATCCGCGAGAACGGCACCTATACAGAAATCAATGACAAGTACTTCCCCTTCGACATCTACGGTGGCCGTCCGGCCTCGGCGGACGCGTCAAACTGATCGCAACGGGGCGGGGGCGGCAAGTGCCGCCCCGTCGGCCCGGAGGAGTGGCCCATGGACCTGATACTGGAATACAAGGCGCAGCTTGTCGCCGGAACGCTCATGACGATCCAGCTGGCGCTGGTCTCGCTGGCCATCGCGCTTGTCTTCGGGCTTCTGGGCGCCTGGGCAAAGCTCTCGGCCAACCGTGCCGCGCAGCGTCTGGCCGGGGCCTACACCACCGTCGTGCGCGGCGTGCCCGATCTCGTCCTGATCCTGCTGGTATTTTTTGGCGGGCAGGTGACGATCAACTGGATCGGCTATGCCACCGGTCTTTGGGATTACGTCGAAATCAGCAAGTTCGTCGCCGGAGCCGCGACCATCGGCGTGATTTTTGGCGCATATTTCACCGAAACCTTTCGCGGCGCGATCATGGCGATCCCACGCGGCCAGATCGAGGCCGGGATCAGCTGCGGCATGCCGAGGCAACTGATATTTCGCCACATCATCTGGCCGCAGATGGTGCGCTATGCGTTGCCGGGATTCACCAACAACTGGTTGGTGCAGCTGAAGACCACCGCGCTGGTCTCGGTGATCGGGTTGCAGGATCTCGTCTACAACGCCTTCACCGCGGGGCGCTCCACCGGCCAGCTTTTTACCTTCATGGCCGCAGCCTTTGTCATCTACCTGGTGCTGACCGCCATCTCCGACCTGGTGCTGCGCGCGCTCGACCGCCGTTACAGCCGCGGCGTGGTGAGGGCCTGAGCCATGGAAACCTTCCTGTCCTACATCCCACTCGACATCGCCCTGATCGCCGAGAATTTCGACCGCTTCCTCTACGGCGTCTGGGTGACCTTGAATCTGACTTTCTTGTCATTGCTGTTGGGCGGCCTGCTGGCTATCCCGATGGCGATTGCGCGGGCATCGCGCCATCGGGTACTCAACCCGATGGTCTGGAGTTATACCTACGTCCTGCGGGGCACGCCGCTGCTGGTGCAGACCTATTTGATCTACTACGGCCTCGGCCAGTTCGAGACAGTCCGCCAAAGCTGGCTCTGGGATCCGATCCTGTCCTCGGCTTGGTGGTGCGCACTTATTGCCTTCACGCTGAACACGGCAGCTTACACGACGGAACTGCTACGCGGTGCCATCGTCGACACACCCACGGGCGAGGTCGAGGCGGCTATCGCCACGGGCCACTCCTACCGCAGCCGAATGCGCCGCATAATTCTGCCCTCGGCCTTCCGCCGCGCCATCCCGGCCTACTCCAACGAGGTCATCTTCATGCTGCATGGCTCGGTCGTCGCCAGCACGATCACTCTGCAGGATATCTTGGGCGTCGGGCGCTGGCTCAATGGCCGCTACTACCTAGCCTATGAAGGCTTTATCACCGCCGCGCTTCTCTACTTTTTGATCGTCTTCGCCATCACCCGCGTCTTCCGCTGGATCGAACGGCGTTACCTGCGCCACCTGACCCGGCGTGAAACGACGAAGGACGCCCCGGCGACACCCGAACCAACGTGATAGCCAAGGACTGAATCATGATCGAACGAACGCACACCAACGCTCGGATGAGCAAGATCGTCAAACACGGGCATACCGTCTACCTCTGCGGACAGGTCGGCAGCGGCCCGGACGTGGCCGCACAGACCCGCGATTGCCTGTCCCGCGTCGAGACCTTGCTGGACGAGGCCGGGTCGTCGAAGGCGCATATCCTGCAAGCCGTGGTCTGGCTGGCACATATGAGCGACTTCGATGCGATGAACGCAGTCTGGGACGCTTGGGTGCCCCAAGGCCACGCCCCGGCACGGGCCTGCGGCGAGGCGCGGTTGGCCGGGTCAGACCTGCTGGTCGAGGTCATTGTGACCGCGGCCACCAAGGAAGGAGACACGGTATGAACACGCAGAATTGCATTCTGATCGGGGCCGGCATGGATTGCGGCAAACGCCGCCGCGGCTGCGTTATGGGGCCGGACGCCTATCGCACCGCGGGCATCGCAGAGACGCTTAACTCGCTGGGTTGGCGGGTCGAGGATCGGGGCAACATCGAAGGCCCCGTCTGGGTCGCCGATGCGCCGGAGGGCAAGGTCCATGCTATGACGGAGTGCATCGACTGGACACGTTCGCTTGCCGAAGCCGCGGAGGCGGCGATGGACCAGGGTTTCCCGGTCTTCATGGGCGGTGACCACGCGCTGTCGCTTGGCACTGTCGCTGGGACCGCGGCCCATGCGGCCAAGACGGAGCGACCGCTATTCGTTCTCTGGCTCGACGCCCACCCCGACATCAACACGCCGAAGACCACCGCGTCGGGCAATCTGCACGGAACGCCCATCGCCTATGTCACCGGGCAGGACGGGTTCGAAGGCTTTCCCGCGGTCCAATCGCCCGTGCCGGCCGAAAACGTCTGTTTCATCGGGCTGCGCTCGGTCGACGCGCCGGAACGGGATTTCATCACCCGCTCAGGCATGACCGCCATTGACATGCGCCAGATCGACGAGCGCGGCATAGCCGCCCCGCTGGCGGAGTTCTTGCACAAGGTCTCTGCCGCAGACGGAATGCTGCACGTGTCGCTCGATGTCGATTTCCTGGAACCTGCCATCGCACCCGCAGTGGGCACGACCGTGCCCGGTGGCGCCACATTTCGCGAGGCGCATCTGGTCATGGAGATGCTGCATGACAGCGGGCTCGTGACTTCGCTCGATCTGGTCGAGCTGAATCCTTACCTCGACGACCGGGGGCGGACAGCCTCGCTCATGGTCGATTTGACCGCCTCGCTTTTCGGTCGGCGCGTCTTCGACCGACCGACTCGCAGTTATTGAGGAGATCCATCATGCCCGCACCCGCACCTTCCGAACTCGCCTTCATTCGCTTTGTCAGCGTCGAGAACATGATGAAGCTCGTCCACTGCATCGGCGTAGAGACGGTGTTGAAAGACCTCGCCCGCTACATCGAGGACGACTTTCGCCGCTGGGAGAAATTCGACAGGACCCCGCGCGTCGCCAGTCATTCCGCCGAGGGCGTGATCGAACTGATGCCGACCTCTGACGGTGAGGATTACGGGTTCAAATACGTCAACGGCCACCCGAAGAACACCAAGGAAGGTCTTCAGACCGTCACCGCCTTTGGCCTGCTCGCACGGGTCGACACCGGCTACCCGGAACTTCTGACCGAGATGACACTACTCACCGCTCTGCGCACAGCGGCGACGAGCGCGATGGTCGCCAGCCACCTCGCACCGAAGGGGGCGCGTGTTATGGCGATGATCGGCAACGGCGCGCAATCGGAATTCCAGGCGCTGGCGATGCGGGCGATCTGCGGCATCGACACGCTCCGGCTTTACGACATCGACCGGGCAGCCACCGAAAAGGCGGTGGGCAATTTGAAGGGGCTGGGGTTCGACCTGATGCCCTGCGCCACGCCGGAAGAAGCCATCGAAGGCGCGCAGATCATCACCACCTGCACAGCCGACAAGCAATATGCCACCATCCTGACCGACAATATGGTAGGCGCGGGCCAGCACATCAACGCAATCGGCGGCGACTGCCCGGGCAAGACCGAACTGCACAAGGATATCCTGACCCGCTCCGATGTATTCGTGGAATACCCGCCCCAGACGAGGATCGAGGGCGAGATCCAGCAGATGCCGGAGGATTTTTCCGTCACCGAGATGTGGCAGGTCATCACTGGCGCCGCCCCCGGCCGCGTGAATGACCGCCAGATCACGCTCTTCGATGGGGTCGGCTTCGCCATCGAGGATTTCAGCGCATTGCGCTATCTGCGCGACAAGCTGAACGACCACCCCTTCTACCAGGAGCTCGACATTATCGCCGACCCCGACGATCCGCGCGACCTGTTCGGTATGTTGGAGCGGTCAAAGCAGCATTAAGTTCCGCGACTTCAATTTCTTGTCCTCTATTGAGTTGTCGAAGATTATTCTTGGGAGAGCACGGACTAAGCGGGTCTCAACCACCAGAAAAACTCGATCGAGGGCAGTGACTCCTTTCAAAAAACCGACGAATGGCGGCTCATCCGTGCTCCGCAATGATTGCTCTCGTTGTTTGAATTGCCGAAGCCAGTTCTGTCCGGTTCGTGCTCGAAATTCCCAACCCCTCGATATCGAGAGACAGCTGACCCTGGCCACCGCCGCTCGCAGCAGCGCGAGCGGCACGGCCACGTGATCTCCCTGAACAGACAGGACCCGTCGTCAAAGTGTTCGGCACGTTCGTACCTACTTCCCGCGGTCCCGCAGCCGCCCGCACTTCCTGCAGTTCCTGCTTCAACCTCTCCACCGTTTCCCGGGTCTCAGACATCTGCCGATCCCGCCGCAGCCCGTCCTCGTCCGGATACGGGAAACTCCCCGACTGCCCGGCGTGCAGCACCTTCAAAGCCGGGTCCTCGAAATACTTCACCCTTCTCGCGCGGATCGGCATCTGCGCGTCGATCACAAGGATGACCTCGTCGAGGTCCATGCGCCGGGCCTCATCCTCTGTCAGAAGCGGGGTATCTTCTGTCCTCTCCGAAACGCTGCGCCCCTCGAATGGATTGCGTCCGACAGCGCGGGAGCGGGTCACCACACGCTTGGTGGTCTTGCCGACGGCCTGGCTCAACTCCTCGATTGTCTTCTGCTCGGATGGGGTGAGGTAGAGCTTCACGCCGGCGCCACCCTGCAGCGACCGGCGGGTGTTCTCGCCATAGATCTCGTCCAGCGCCGGGATCGTCTGGGTCACGATGGCGAGGTTGCCGCCGAAGGAGCGCAGCGTCTTTATGCTTTCGGCGACGATTGGCATTTTCCCGAGCCGGTCAAACTCGTCGAGCATGATCATCACGGGCCAAGGTTCGTCATCGCCCGGCTCCTGCGCCTGCAGGGAGGCGATCAAGTCCGAGAAGAACAGCCTGATCAGTGGGGCCAGTGGGCGGATCATCTCAGACTCGACCACGAGATAGATCGCGTGGGGGCGGCGTCGGATATCCCGGAATGAGAAGTCAGAGGTCGCGGTGGCCGCGTCGATCGCGCGGTTGTCCCAAGTGTCGAGGCCCGATGTCATCAGGAGGGAGAGGTAGGAAGTGAGGGTGTCGTTGTTGGTCGATGCCATACGCTCGAAGATCAGTTTGGCCGACTTGTTCTTCACCTCCTGTGAACGCTTCAGGTATTCCTTCTGCTTGTCGCCCCCCGAGGCTGTGATGCGATAGATCTCGCCGATGGTCGGCACGCCGCGCTCGAAGGCCAGAAGGCCGGCCGCCACGAAGAGGTCGATACCCCCGGCCAAAAGCCCGCTCAGCTTTTCATTGTCGGTCTGCAGAAAGAGCTTCGCGGTGAGTTTAAGCTCCATCTGCTGCCGGTCGGGGTTGGTCATGGCAGCAATGCGCGCCAGCGGATTATAGCGATGTGTCGGTCGGTCCCAGTCGGTCGGCGCGAAGCGGAAAACCTTGTCCCCCATGCTGGCGCGGAAGCGCGAGGTCTCGCGGAAGTTCTCGCCTTTCACGTCGAGCACCACGGCGGAGCCCTTGTAGGTCAGCAGGTTCGGGATCACGAACCCCACGCCCTTGCCCCGGCCTGTAGGCGCCACGATCAGCGCGTGGGGGAAGGTTTTTGAGACCAGGAACGGGCGCTTGGATTTCGGGGAGCCGAGCTTGCCCAGAAGGAAGCCGCCGCCGGGCTTGGCAAAGAAACCGTTCCTCTTCATCTCGCTGCGCGTCTGCCAATGCGTCGTCCCGAAGCGGGTCAATGCATCCCCCAGAAGCGTGACGCTCAGCATCAGCGATGCCAGGCCGAAGCCGCCAAGGATGAGGTTCACCCAGAGGAAGTCTTTTGGTGCGGACTGAGACAGACCCCGATATTCGCGGGCAAGCAGGGTGACGTCGAAATGCGTGGGTGAAAGCCCATAGTGGAACATGACAAAGCCGGTCGCCACAACATAGCCCATGGCGAGGCCGACCAGCACGAGGCTCAACACACCGATGGCGATCTTGCCTTTATCCATGTGTGATCCCCTTCTCGCCATCTGCCGCAGCGTGGCGTGCGCGCTGCGCCTCTATCTGTTCTTCCGCCAATGCATCGAGAACGCGCTCCATGGCCGGGCCATGCGCAGTGACCTCGCTGCTCTGGAGATAGGTCTTGGCAAGTTCCAGCTGTCGCAGCGGATCCTCGGTGAATTTGTCGAGGACGTCCGCGTTACCGGCCCGCAGCGCGTCGATTGCGTCGGGGCTTAGTCGCTCGTTTATCTGCCGGACGATGTCCTGCTGCTCTGACTCGGAGAGCGGGCCCTCGACGTCGGCGTTTCGCACAAAGGCCATGACGCTTGGCGCTGTCTCTTCCAGATACCGGCGCTCGGAGTAGTCTTGTCGCGCCTGGTCCTCGATCTCGAAACTGCGTTCGCTGATATAGGCACGCGACGCACCGAGCGAACGTAGGTGATTGATTTCGTCCTGGACGGCCTGCCCGAACTCGTCATCCGGCATCTCCGTGCGATAGCGGGCGAGGGTGCGGAGCTCTTCGGTGATCGGACCGAGATGATCCGAGGGATCCCGCAAGGCGAGGTCCATGTCGCCAGCATGCAGCGTGCGGTCCTGCGCCGATACCGCATATTGCGGCGGCATTCGACTGTCAGTTATCTGTTCCCATGCCATTGAGGCCAGTTCGGCATGTTGCGGCGACTTCTGCGCGTAGGCGTCGAACGCGGCGCGGGCCTCTTCAACCTCCACGGCACCTGCCCGCCGGACCGACGGGTCGTCGGAGAACGGATGATCGAAATCCGTCCGGCGGAACTGCGCCACCAGCGCCCTGAACGCCTGCCGCTCCGATGGGGCAAAAATGTCGGGCCCGTCCTTCACGAGATCACCCCCAGGTGTCGCCAACCGCTCACCGAGCACTTCCTCAGCGTCATCCACCTTATCGACCTCGGTTGGCGCGCGCAGGACGCGTACATCGGTAAGAACATCGCCCAACCGAACATGCACAGCTTCCAGCCGGTCGAGTGCTTCTTCCCGGTCCGCAGGTCTCTCCAGATCGAGTCCCCCTTCTTTGGCAATCGCCTGCAGATCCTGTGCCAGCCACTGACGTTCCAATGCGGCATTGCCTGCCCCTTCCCACAGACGCGCGGCCACTGCCTCGGCGTCGATGCCTGTGCCCTGCAACGCCTCGGCCAACTTTGGCGCGACCTCTCCGTCGTCAAGGCGCGCGAGATGATCTTCACTGGCGTTTGGCCTTGCATAGATGCCGTCCCGGGACGGAGCATCGACCAGAGCGGCGGAGCGATCCCCAAGCGGGTTGAGATGCGCGACCGAGGCCAAAACGTCGGTCAGCTTGCGCTCGATCACCGGCTTCTCGGCCGCCGGCGCCCTGTCGATCGCCGCCTCGATCTGGCGAATATTCTGAGAAAACTCGGTGATCAGTGTGTCGAACGCTGCTTCGTCTTGGGACATATAGATGGCTCCGTCAGATTGAATCTGACCGCCACTGGCAAGGATGGTGCTGGCCCTCTCGAGCGCCTCGGACACGTCTTCGAAATTCGAACGGGACGCCTCCGCCGCGAGCCCGCGGTAGATCAAAGCATTGTTTCGGACAGTCTCGAGAGCAGCCGCCAGGTCGGCGCCGGTTCTTTGGCGCTCGACAGGGGGACGGCCTTCGTCGCGGGCCTTGTAAATCTCGTCGATCTCGGCGCGGTAGGTCGTGACGCCGCGATCCAGACGACGCGTCGCCTCAAGGCGGATCCCATGTCCTCTGGCCGCTTCGACCATCGCCTCGCGAAAAGCGTCATAGTTGAAGTGATGATCCTTCCCGAGAAAGAACATTTCGCCATCCTTGCTGCGGCGGTTCAGAACG
>CAZKSE010000075.1:9114-15975 GCA_964555305.1 uncultured Rhodobacter sp.
TCTTGGTGTATTGCAGCAATATAGTCGAATTGCGACCCCTCACCTTGAAAGAACTTCTCGCAGACCGCCTGGGTGATATCGCGCACCTCTTCACCCCTGGTCCCAACCGGGAATGCCATCAGCAGATGCGACGTATGGCCAAGCTTGGGGCTGTAGCGCTCGTTCCACTGGTTCTCGAACCGCCGCGCCACTCGGTTGATCTCGGCTTCCGAGAGCTGCTTCTTCCCGTCATGGGTGCCGCGACTGTCGAGGATATGGGTCGACTTCGTCGTGAGATATGTGAGCTGCGCCCGTAGCTGCGCCCCGGTGTGGCAGCCCCCTTTCGAGATAGCCTTGAAGATCGCTGGCGAATAGCCGCGCGCGGCCCGAACCATCTGCGCGCCCTTGGAAAGCCCCTGCCAGGATCCCGAAACCCGACTCCAGCCGCGATCAAATAGCGCCGGGTCGATGCCACGGACCCGGTCACTCCGCGCCATTCTCATCCCTCTTGGCGAGGCCCGCCAGGGCAGAGCTGATCTCAAGGTCCAGCACGCTGCGCCGCGCACGCGACATCTCCCGGACCTGGTCGGACAGATCGAAGACCAGACCCGCAAGGGCGCGGACGTCACGGTGACTTGATGCCGGGTACGACAGTGTCTCGCCCCGCACCTTGGCCTCGTTCAGACGTCGCGCGATCTGGTTCACGTTGTTGCCGACCCGGTTGAGCGCGGCGCCGAGGCTGCGCAACTCGTCACACATCTCGTCGTCAGGCAGGAAGACACCTTCGGCCGCCAGCATCAGGCGGCGCATTGCATCCGAGCGGTGCGCAATCCCACGCCGCGACAGCGCCGCGTCGAACCGGCGCAGGTCGTCGTCCGAGACCCGGATCCCCACAACCCGCGATCGGCTGCCGTTCGCTGTCTGACGCTCATCCCGGTGGTTCACCACGTTGTAGATCGTCTTCAGGCTGACATCGTAGCGCGCGGCCAATGACGCCGCGGAGACGCCGTTCCGGCGGTCCTGGGCGATGGTCGATCGCTCGATCTCTGACAGTCTACGACGGCGGGGCATTTTGAAGTTAACGTTCCTATTTCTTGCCAACTTCGTACAAGCCCGCCGACTCCCAACGCAAGTGGAGTCGGCCATAAGGGCTTGTACTCAATGTAGAAAATCGCCCTGCAGAGGCGATTTCCCGTCCTTTGTCAAATGGATGGCGCGTCGCGCTCATTGCACCCCGCGATGCGGTCTCCGCATCGCGCATCGCGTCTTTCGCGCCCCGTCTCTTGCACCCCGCAAGACGGGTTTTGCTTCGTGCTGACCGTCTCGCGTCACCCGCAGAACGACATACGCGAGACTGCCTCCCGTCGTCTGGAGCGCGCTATCCGTCACCTGCATTCCGTCCGCAGTACATCGCCGAGCGCATCCCGACATTTGGATGGTGTGTCGTGCCCCGCGACGAATGCTGACGGCGCCACTGCAGACGTCGCACGGTCATCGCACAACGCCGCCCGCTGCATGCCAAACGCGGGTCGCATCCCGACTTCTGCTTGACCCCTCCGCCTCATGCGTTTAGCGACACTTTGGCATTATCGTTGCGATTCACTATTTTTGCGGAGGATCAGAATGCCGAACGAAAATCTTGTGGTGATCGCAGCGATGGCCCGGAAAGGAGGCAGTGGAAAAACGACGCTTTCGCGCGCCTTGATCAGCGCCGCGATCGCCGCCGGACGCAGAGTGATGTTGATCGACACGGACAGCACGAGAGTACTCGGGGCATGGCATGCTCGGGCGGAAGCCGGTGGGCTGAGTTCGCCGCTTCTCTGCTCGGCCACCGTCGAAAGCGTGGCGGGTGTCGAGGACCAGATCGATCAGGTCTACATGGCAGGCACAGCAGACTTCATCTTCATCGATACCGCAGGGGTCGGTGCCGAATGGTCAGACGGCATCGCGGTGCTTGCGGACCACATCGTGACGCCCGTCATGCTGTCGACGTCTGATTTCGATGTCGGAGCGCAGACTTCTGATTGGTATGAGAAGCTGAAATCCCGCGTTGACGACCCCTCCAGCCTTCCGCGCCACCACGTCGTCCTCAACATGGTTGACCCGAAAACGACCCGTGCTGACGCCGCCCTGATTGAAGAAGCGCTCACCCGTTTTCCGGTGATTGAGACCGTCATGATGCGACGGAACACTTACAAGGAGATGGATCAGAAGGGGCTTCTCCACGCCTTGGCGCTGGAAAAGCAATCTGATCCAAACCCTCTGATGCGTCCACATGTACGTCATGTCGTCGAGGCGCTCGAGGAGGCGACGGACATCCTCAACAATATTCTTGCTGCGTGAGGACAGTCGATTGCGCAAGAAGATCCCGACCATCACCAGGCCCGACCCAGCCTACGCCGCCACCCTGCAACAGGGTGACCGCGAGATTCCTGGGAAGGAAGATGAGGCACAGGTCACAGCAACAAAGACAGGCACCCCAGTCGCTGACGTTGACGCTGATCGGCACGAGTCAGAGCGTGTGCCGGAAGGTACCGTGGCGCCGCACCAAGTCACCGCGGAAAGCTTTAACCCGCATACCAGCCGGAGATCTCCCGTATCGGCGCGCGCTGTGAGCCCGACCCGGAAGATCGACATCAGGGTCAATGCACTCGAACGACAGGAAGCAGCGCTCCAGACTTGTGGTGTTGAGCCAGCACATGTGGTGCGTGCCGCCCTGCGCCGTGCAGTCAAAGGCTGGCAACTGTCGCCGGTCTTCGCGCCAGTCGCGGAGGAGCGGCGCACTCGAAACACACAGTGGCAGGCCCGGACATCACTGGCAGTCGATGCGGCCAGCCTGAGTATGCTCCTTCGGGACCACGACCCCCTCGACGTCTTGAGTAAATGGGCTCTGATCCGCGGTCAGGTGGAACCACGCATATGGGGCGAGATCGACAAAATCTTGGAAGAAATTGCTGTTCGCGCTGCATCGCCGCATGAACCGCAAGATACCTATCTGAAAAGATAACTTGCATTTCGCCGGTGGATTTTCGCCCTCCGGCGGAAGCTCGCCTTGCGGTTGCGGAAAGCGTGGCGCTAATGAGCGTCATAGGGAATTTCAGACCTCAGTAGTGACGAGTTGCGAGGTCCATTTAGGAGGAACGCATTATGAATACGAAGCCCCGCCTGACTGGCGAACCGATCATGCGCATCCTCTGCAAGACATCTGAGAATCTGGTTGGCTACCTTTACCAATGGAACAATGGTGACGTGCAGCCTGCCTGGTTCGACCGCGCCATGGCGAACGTTCGCTATGAACCATTCATTCAAGCGCCGGAACAAAACCCTGTCCATCCGAAGACCCCCAGACCGCGTCAGCAAGATCTGACGCACCTTGAAAAGGCATAGCTCAAGGCCTCGCGTCGGTTTGTGGGTCACCCCATCCCGCAGGTCCTTTGAGCGATAGAGTTGACTTTTATGCCTCAGAAGTGGTCTAGATATGAGTTATAGAAAGGATGTCTATAACTCATGGCTTGGAACTGGACGCTGCCTGATTGGCCGGATTTCCGGTATGACGCCACCGCTCTGGAGCCGTTTGAGCAGACGTTCCTGCTGTCGTCCGGAGAAATCCTCGGCGCGGTCCATCATGTCAGCCAGCCGGAACGCGAGCAACTCCGCATCGAACTGCTCAGCGAGGAAGCGATGCAGACGAGTGCCATCGAGGGTGAAATCCTCGATCGGCTCAGTGTCCAGTCTTCGCTGCGCCGCCATCTGGGCCTCGATCCGGACAGCTACCCTGCCAAACCGCGCGAACAGGGCGTCGCGGAAATGATGGTCGATGTCTATTCCAGTTTTGCAGAGCCGCTGACCCATGAGACACTGTACCGCTGGCATCGGATGCTCCTGTCCCATGACCGCCGGTTGGAAACCATCGGGGCCTACCGACGCCACACCGAGGCGATGCAAATCGTTTCCGGCCGCCTTGACCGGCCCACGATCCATTTCGAAGCGCCGCCCTCGGAGCGGGTCATGCCTGAGATGGAGCGATACGCGGATTGGTTCAACAAGACCGGTCCGGGGGGAGCAGAGCCGCTTCCAGCGCTGACGCGCGCAGGGCTAAGCCACCTCTATTTCGAGAGCATTCACCCATTCGAAGATGGCAACGGCCGCTTGGGTCGCGCCCTCGCTGAAAAGTCGCTGGCGCAGAACATTGGCCAGCCGACCCTCATCTCGCTCGCCTTCACCATCGAGAAGGAGCGCAAGGGATACTACGATCAGCTCGAGCAGCATCAAAAAACGCTCGACGTGACCGATTGGCTCGCCTGGTTCGCAGAAGTTGTCTTGAAGGCCCAACAGGTAACACTCGACCGCGTAGGCTTCTTCATCAGCAAGGCACACTTCTACGATCGTCACAGAGACCACTTGAACGAACGCCAGGCCAAGGCCATCGCTCGAATGTTTCGGGAAGGCCCTGGCGGTTTCCAAGGCGGCCTCAGCGCCGACAACTATCTCAAGATCACCGGAACTTCACGCGCAACCGCAACCCGCGATCTGCAGGACCTGGTCGAGAAAGGTGCGCTCAGCCGAACTGGAGAACGACGCCATACGAGGTACTGGTTGAACCTGAATGAGCGGAGGCGATCGCAATGACAGAAGTGCATCCGATCAAACGACATCCTTCCCTTGGCGGGCCGCCCGTCTGGGATTTTTCCAAGTGCACGGATCTGGGGCACCTGCTAAATCTTCAAAAAGCAATAAGGAAGTTACGATTTGAGCAGTGAGATCGCGAGCCAGGGAAGCCTATTCACATCTGACTTTCTGACCGAAACCATTCAGGGCGTTTCGGAGTGGAACACCCTTGGGAATGCTGATCTCGACCGTTTCGGCACATCTCTTCGATCGATCTTTGATAACTTCCCGATTTCCCAGACACCCAATGAAAGCCAGACCGAAGACGATTTGATCTGGCCGATCCTAGAAGCGCTTGGCTGGACACAATCTCTTCGCCAGCAAAATCTATCGCCGCGCGGGCGCGAAGACGTGCCCGATGGTTTGCTGTTTGAGAGCGCCGAGACAAAGGCCAAGGCGAACGGCTTTCCGGAAGAGTGGAAGCGCTACGAGTTCGGCTGCGCCGTGGTCGAATCAAAAAGATGGGCACGCCCGCTCGATCGCCGCTCCGGCCGGCGTGGGGAGGAAACCGCTCCATCAACCCAGATGCTCCGCTACTTGCGCCGCATCGACGATATCACCAATGGCGCACTACGTTGGGGCATTCTGACCAACGGCTCGAAGTGGCGGCTGTATTTCTCGGGTGCGCGATCGGTATCCGAGCAGTTCTTCGAACTCGACATCGCCGCGATCCTGGACTTACCAGGGCACAATGATGGGCTTTTCGCGCTCAATGAGGCTGATCGCCGTCACTGGCTGAAGGTCTTCTACCTTGTGTTCCGCCGCGAGGCATTCGTGCCTGCGGGGGCTGATCCGCGCACCTTCCATGAAAAAGCCCTTGAAGAAGGCAAGTTCTACGAAGAGCGCGTTGCCGAAGACCTCTCGAACAAGGTTTTCGGGGAGGTTTTTCCCGATCTGGTGCGCGCCATCGTCAAGGCTGCGCCGGAGGCTGATCTTCAAGAGGTGCGCGAAGCCGCACTGATCTTGCTCTATCGCCTCTTGTTCATCCTCTATGCCGAAGACCGCGACCTCTTGCCGGTCAAGGACACGCGCTATGACGATTATGGGCTGCGCAACAAAATGCGCCTTGATGTCAAAGAACGCAAAGACAATAACGACGTCTTCTCGGATACGGCCGCGCGCTATTGGGGAGCGATGGCCGATCTATTCCTGGCGATCGATCAAGGCGACGCGTCGATAGGCTTGCCGCCCTACAATGGCGGTCTGTTTGATCAAGAGCGCCATGCGATCCTAACAAATATCCGCATCCCCGATGCGGTCATGGCGCGTGTGATCGACGCACTTTCCTTCGAGGTGACGCCAGAGGGGCGCAAATATATCAACTACCGCAACCTCTCGGTGCAGCAGCTTGGTTCGATCTATGAGCGGCTCCTCGAATACGAGGTGACGCGCGACGGCGAAGATATCACCGTTCAGCCCAACATCTTCGCGCGCAAGGGGTCGGGCAGCTATTATACGCCCGATGACTTGGTGCAGCTCATCCTTACAGAGACCCTTGAGCCGCTTGTTGAAGAGCGAAAACGTGCGTTCAAAGACAAGATCGAAGAGCTAGGACTAGGGGATCTGCCAGATCATCGCAAGATCGGGCAGCTTAAGCGCCTCGATCCCGCGACCGCGCTTCTTGACCTCAAAATTTGCGATCCGGCTATGGGCTCAGGCCATTTTCTCGTAAGTCTGGTGGACTTCATGGCCGATCAGGTGATTGCAGCCATGGCAGAGGCCGAGCTCGATGCGCCCGAGGAGTGGGGGGACTATATTTCTCCACTTGGCGAGAGGATCGATACGATCCGCAACACCATCCTAGCCAACGCTGACGAACGGAACTGGACAATCGACGAGGAGCAACTCGACGATCGGCACATCATTCGCCGGATGGTCCTAAAGCGCTGCATCTACGGCGTCGATAAGAACCCGATGGCAGTCGAACTCGCGAAGGTAGCTCTGTGGCTCCACACCTTCACCGTGGGTGCACCTCTGTCTTTCCTGGATCACCACTTGCGGTGCGGGGACAGCCTTTTTGGATCATGGGTCAAGAGCGGTATCGACAAGGCCGCGACATACGGCACACCGCTCCTTCTGCACGAGCCAATGAGACGAGCGCTTCGGGCAGCCTCAAAGATGCAGATCGTCGAGGGGCTGACAGACGCTGAGATCGCCGAGGCGCATCGTTCGGCCGACGTGTTTGCCGAGGTGCAGGAGATGACGGCGCCCCTC
>CAZKSE010000076.1:0-15970 GCA_964555305.1 uncultured Rhodobacter sp.
TCGCCGCCGCCGTCGCCGCGATGCGCCGTGCCTTCCGGCTGGGAAATACCGCCGTCGGCGATGCGATCAGCTTTGCGACCGCGCAGTTTGATTCCGTCCCCCAGTGCCTGCTGTGGGTCATGGATGTCTCCGGCGACGGGGACGAGAACGAAGGCTTCACCGTCGGCACCGCCCGGCGCGCGGCGATCATGCGGGGGATCATCATCAACGGGCTGGCGATCGAAGCGCCGGGAACCGGGCGGGCCATCACCAATTTCTACCGCAACTGGGTTGTCACCCCCGGCGGATTCGTCGAAACGGCCGTGAATCACCACGATTTTGCCCGCGCGATCCGCTACAAGCTGTTGCGCGAACTGGTCGCGCCGATTTCCAGCCTGCCGCACAACCCGGCTTCCGTCTACTGATGTCAAGGGTTGAAATTCCGACCGTACGCTCGTGCTGCCATCTTTTCTTCGCGTTCGAAATCCATATGGTGTGGGAAAGTAAAAGGATGCGAGGCATGGATCGCGGTATCGATTATGGCAACCTGATGCACCGGGCGATGCGCGGGCTGATCCGCGATGTGATGGATCAGGTCGCGGACCGGGGCCTTCCCGGCGCGCATCACTTCTTCATCACCATGAACACGCGCCATGACGATGTCGAAATGGCCGACTGGCTGCGCGACCGCTACCCCGAGGAGATCACCATTGTCATCCAGCACTGGTTCGACAACCTCGCGGTCGATGACGACGGGTTCGCGATCACGCTGAACTTCGGCAACCAGCCCGAGCCGCTTTATGTGCCCTTCGACGCGATCACGACCTTCGTCGATCCCTCGGTCGAATTCGGGCTGAAGTTCGAAACCCAGATCGACGACGATGACGAGGACGAGCCTGAGGAAGAGGGCGCGGAACCCGCATCCGAGCCCTCGAAACCCGGCGAGGTCGTCAGCCTCGACAAGTTCCGCAAGTAGCCCTTGCACCCCGCACCGGGCGTGCCCATCTTGGCCGCCGGACGAGACGGGGAACCGCAATGAGCAAGAGCATGGCGCGCGTGGCCGGGGCGATCGAACGCTCGGGACTGGATGCGCGCATCATCGAACCCGGCCCCAGCCGCACCGCCGAAGAGGCCGCGGCAGCCTGCGGGTGCGAGCTGGACCAGATCGTCAAATCCCTTATCTTCCAAGGTGAAAGCGGGCGCATTTACCTCTTTCTGACGGCCGGCGGCAACCGTCTGGACGCCGCGCGCGCAAGCGCGCTGGCGGGCGAGACACTGGGCCGCGCCGATGCCGACACCGTCCGCCGCGAGACCGGCTTTGCCATCGGCGGCGTGGCTCCCCTCGGCCATCTGACCGCGCCCCGGATCTTCGCCGACCGGCGGCTCGGCGCGTTTGCGCAGGTCTTCGCCGCGGCCGGGACGCCGCGTCATGTCTTTGCCGCCGAACCACAGGCGCTGATCGCGGCCTGCGGCGCCGAATGGGCAGATTTCGTCGCATGACCCTGCCCGATCCCGAACGCCACCCCGAGGTCTATCAGGATCTCATCGCCAAGCGCTTCCTGGCCTGGGTGGTCGATGCGCTGGTGATCATCGCACTGGTGACGATCGTCGTTCTCGCCACGGTGCTGGTGGGGCTGTTCTTCCTGCCGGTGATCGCGGTGGGGGTGTCGATCACCTACCGCTGGGTGATGCTGACACATTACGGCGCGACGATAGGCATGATGCTGGCGGCCGTCCGGCTGCGCCATCTGGACGACCGCGCCCCCGGCCCGGTTGTCGCCTTCTGGCACGCCGCGATCTTTTCGCTGGGCATGTTCTTCGTCGTGCCGCAACTTATCTCGATCGGCTTGATGTTCACAACCGCCTATCGTCAGGGGCTCAATGACGTGATTCTGGGAACGACGGTGATCAACCGCTGGGTGACCCACTGAGCCTTCGCCCGCGCGCAATGCGAGGCAGATTCCGCGCACGGCATCGCGCAAGACACTTGGCGAGCACGATTCGCCTTGTTACCTTGCTGTCATTCGCTTCTCGCGCCGGTGGCGGCCGTGACGGCGGAAACGGGATGGGGTCTTGGGGTTCGGCATGCGCCACACGCTTCCGATAGCGCCGCAGTTCTATGTGACGGCTCCGCAGCCCTGCCCCTATCTGCCGGGGCAGCAGGAACGCAAGCTGTTCACCGCGCTGACCGGCGATGGGGCGCGGGCGCTCAATGACACGCTGTCCCAACAAGGCTTCCGCCGCTCGCAGAACGTGCTCTACCGCCCGGCCTGCTCCGATTGCGCCGCTTGCCTCTCAGCGCGCATCCGCGTGGCCGACCACCAGCCGGGGCGCGGCCACCGCCGGGTGATCAAGCGCAACACCACCCTCCGGCGCGAGGCGACGAGCCCCTGGGCGACCGAGGAGCAGTTCGACCTCTTCCGCCGGTACCTCGACCGGCGCCATGCGGATGGCGGTATGGCCGACATGGACATTTTCGAGTTCGCCGCCATGATTGAGGAGACGCCGGTCCGCTCGCGGGTGATCGAATACACCGAACCCGCCGGCCCGGGCGGCGAGCGTCGGCTGATCGCGGTTTGCCTGACCGATGTGCTCGATGACGGGCTCAGCCTCGTCTATTCCTTCTACGATCCGACGCGGGCCACCGACAGCCTCGGGACCTACATGATCCTCGACCATGTCGCGCTGGCCCGGCAGGTGGGCCTGCCGTATGTCTACCTCGGCTACTGGGTGCCCGGCAGCCCGAAGATGGCCTACAAGGCGCGCTTCGACGCGCTCGAGATCTATCATGACGGCGAATGGCACAATCTGGGCGATCCGGGCGACTATGCCCGCGCGCCCCATCCCCTGTCGGTGCGCCCGATTACCGAGCAGGTGGCCGCCATCACCCTGCCGCAGGCCGTACCCGCCCCCCACCCGGCGCGGTGATCGTTGCGGCATCGGGTCGCAAGACGAAACTTTCGTGCCGAAATCGCCCCGGCTCCGCATGATTTCGACAAGAACGCCGTTGACGCCCGCCCCCGCCCGGCTTAGTTTCCGCCGCAGAGAAGGAGAACGGCATGAGCATTCTGCTCGTAACCTGCGGGGTCGGTAACGGGAGGCGGTGATCCGCAACACCCGAACGGCCCCTCACACCCCCCGCGCGGGGGTTTTTTGTTGCCCGGCCCGTCGCTTTGCGGCAAAGGCTGGCCTTGGTGGAAGGACTGGAGAAAAGCGATGTCACAGCAGATGACCGGCGCGAAAATGGTGGTTCAGGCGCTCAAGGATCAGGGCGTCGAAGTGGTCTTCGGCTATCCCGGCGGCGCCGTGCTGCCGATCTACGACGAACTTTTCCAGCAGAATGCCATTCGGCATATCCTGGTGCGCCACGAACAGGGCGCCACCCATGCCGCCGAAGGCTACGCGCGCGCGACCGGCAAGCCAGGCGTGGTCCTCGTCACTTCCGGCCCCGGGGCGACGAATGCGGTGACCGGCATCACCGATGCGCTGATGGATTCGATCCCGCTGGTTGTGTTGTCGGGTCAGGTGCCGACCTTCATGGTTGGCTCCGATGCCTTCCAGGAGGCCGATACCGTCGGCATCACCCGCCCCTGCACCAAGCACAACTGGCTCGTTCGCGACACCGAGAAGCTGGCGGAAACGCTGCACCAGGCCTTTCACGTCGCCACCAACGGCCGGCCCGGCCCGGTCCTCGTGGACATCCCCAAGGACGTGCAATTCGCCACCGGCACCTACACGCCGCCGCAAAAGGCCAAGACCGACCATTACCGCCCGCGCGTCAAAGGCGATATCGACGCCATCACCGCGCTGGTCGAGCTGATGGAACAGGCCGAACGACCGATCCTCTATACCGGCGGCGGCGTGATCAACTCGGGCCCCGGCGCCAGCCAGCTTCTTCGCGAACTGGCCGATGCGACGGGCTTTCCGGTCACCTCGACGCTGATGGGGCTTGGTGCCTATCCGGCCTCGGGCAAGTCGTGGCTGGGGATGCTGGGGATGCACGGCACCTATGAAGCCAACCTGACGATGCATGGCTGCGATCTGATGATCAACATCGGCGCGCGGTTCGACGACCGGATCACCGGCCGCATCGCCGATTTCTCGCCCGGCTCGAAGAAGGCGCATATCGACATCGACCCCTCCTCGATCAACAAGGTCATCCGCACCGACATTCCCATCGTCGGTGATGTCGGCCATGTGCTGGAGGATCTGCTGAAGATCTGGAAGGCCCGCGGCCGCAAGACCAACAGCGAGGGGCTGGCGCGCTGGTGGAAGCAGATCGACGAATGGCGCGCGGTCAACTGCCTCGCCTACAAGAACTCCGCCGAGGTGATCAAACCGCAATACGCCCTGCAACGGCTGGAGGCGCTGACCCGCGACCATCCCCAGCGCTACATCACGACCGAGGTCGGTCAGCACCAGATGTGGGCCGCGCAATTCCTCGGCTTCGATGCGCCCAACCGCTGGATGACCTCGGGGGGTCTGGGCACGATGGGCTATGGCCTGCCGGCCTCCATCGGGGTGCAGATTGCCCATCCCGACGCGCTGGTCATCAACGTCGCGGGCGAAGCCTCGTGGCTGATGAACATGCAGGAAATGGGCACGGCGGTGCAGTTCCGCGCGCCGGTCAAGCAGTTCATCCTGAACAACGAACGCCTCGGCATGGTGCGCCAGTGGCAAGAGCTTCTGCACGGCGAACGCTACAGCCAGTCCTGGTCCGAAGCCCTGCCCGATTTCGTCAAGCTGGCCGAAGCCTTCGGCTGCAAGGGCATCAAATGCGACCACCCCGACCAACTCGACGACGCGATCAGGGAAATGCTCGACTATCCCGGCCCGGTTATCTTCGACTGCCTGGTCGAGAAGCACGAGAACTGCTTCCCGATGATCCCCTCGGGCAATGCGCATAACCAGATGCTCCTGGGCGAGGCAGAGACGCAAGGCGTGATCGGCGCGTCGGGTGCGGTCCTGGTCTGAAGCTGGCGCGGGGCCTGCCCCGCCCGCTTGCGTGTTGAAAAGAAAGATGAAGAAGGCAGCGATATGTCCCCCCTGAAGATCCAGCAAGGCTCGTCGAAACATTCCGCGTATGATCTGCGCGACCCCAACGCAGAGTTGATCAAGACCCACACCCTCGCGGTGATCGTCGACAACGAACCCGGCGTGCTGGCGCGGGTCATCGGGCTTTTCTCCGGGCGCGGCTACAACATCGAAAGCCTGACCGTGGCCGAAACCGATCACGAGGGGCATCGCTCGCGTATCACCATCGTCACTACCGGCACGCCGCAGGTGATCGATCAGATCAAGGCCCAGCTTGCCCGGATGGTCCCGGTCCACGAAGTGCACGACCTGACCGTGGACGGTCCGCATGTCGCGCGCGAACTCGCGCTTCTGAAGGTCGCCGGCAAGGGCGAGGCCCGGATCGAGGCACTGCGCCTGGCCGAGATCTTCCGCGCCAATGTGGTCGATTCGACGCTCGAAAGCTTCGTCTTCGAGATGACCGGCGGCCCCGAGAAGATCGACGCCTTCGCCGACCTCATGCGCCCCCTCGGCCTGCGCGAAATTGCGCGCACGGGCGTCGCCGCATTGGCGCGCGGGGGCTGAGCACACAAAGTTACCCCAAGCGTAATCTTCAGAAATGACCTTATGAGTTGAATGGGTTATTCAAGTGTCCGCATGCGGACACTTCTGTTTTCTGAACCAAACAGGAGTTTGCCGTTCCCCGTGGCCGGCTCACTCGGCCGTGGCGGCGGCAATCGCGGCGCTGAACTCGTTCGTCAGCAAACCGATCTCCTCGACCCCGACCGAAACCCGAAAGAACCCCTCGCTGATTCCCAGCGCCGCGCGCCCCTCGGGCGTGAGCCCGCGGTGCGAGCTGGACGCCGGGTGCGACAGCGTCGTGCCGATATCGCCCAAGGTCGGCGCAAACGCGATGTTCGGTGCGGCGCGCGTCAGCCGGTTCGCCGCCGCGCGCCCGCCTTCCACTTCGAAGCTGACCATATGCCCACCGCGCCCGCCCAGAAGCGCCACCGCCCGGTTATGATCGGGGTGGTCTGCCCGCGTCGGATAGAGCACCCGCTTCACCCCCGGCAGCGCTGCCAGATGCTCGGCCAGCGCCACCGCATTCGCTTCGGCCCGGTCGTAGCGCAGCTCAAAGGTGAACAGGCCGCGCTCGGCCAGCCAGCAGTCGAACGGGCTGGGCGTCATGCCGGTGGTCACCGCGAAGTCATAGATCGCCCGCCGGATCGCCGGATCCCTCGCCGCGACATAGCCCAGCGTCGCATCCGAATGCCCCGCCAGGATCTTCGTCACCGAATGAATGACGATATCGGCGCCGTGGTCGAACGGGCGCAATCCGCGTGGCGTCGTGAAGGTATTGTCCACCGCCAGCAGGATCCCCCGCTCCTTGGCGAGCCGAGCGATCGCCGGCAAATCGGCCACGCGAAGGGTCGGGTTCGACACGACCTCCAACAGGATCATCCGTGTCGTCGGGCGAAGCGCTGCCTCGACGGCGGCAGCATCGGTGAAATCGGCAAGGCTAGTCTCGATGCCGAAGCGCGGCAGGTTCTGGTTCAGAAGCCGCAATGACCGGCCGTAAAGCTGGTCACCCCCCAGGATATGATCGCCCGTCTTGAGGACGCCCATCAAAGCCGCCGTCACCGCCGCCATGCCCGAGCCGAGGACCAAACCGTCCGCAGCCCCCTCCAGCCCGTCGATCTTGCGCGCCAGCACATCGGCGTTCGGATGCCCCTCGCGCGCGTAGGTATAGCCGGGTTGGGCGCCGGTATACTGCGCATCCAGCGTGTCGGGGTCCGGTGAGGCATACACCACGGATGGCTGGATCGGCGTGCCGACGGGGCGCGAGGCGCTGTCGGGCCAGGGTGTGCGGCGGATCAGCGAAGGGGTATCGGTCATGGCGGGCCTCCTGTGCGTCGCGCGGTTCTGGCACGCGCCCCGCGGCCCCGCAAGGGCGCATGAAAAAGCCCCGGCCGGCGCGCGCCAACCGGGGCTTCCGTTATCGGATATGGGTCAGTCGCGCCGCGCGCGTAGTGCCGCCCAGCCACCGCTCACGGCCAGCGCCGCCAGCACGGCCTTGACCGCATCGCCTGCCAGGAAGGGCAGCGCGCCCACCTGCGCCGCGCCCGAAACCGTCAGCGGCGTGACCGCCTGCAGCCACAGCACGCCGGGCACATACAGAGCCGCTGAAATCGCCAGCGTCGCGCCCAGAGTCCGCCAGAAACCGCGGGCGACACCGCGCTCGACCAGCCAGCCCGCTGCGAACGCCAGCGCGACGAATCCCCACAAGAAGCCGGCCGTCGGCCCCACCAGGAACGCCGCGCCCGCCGCGCCGCCGGCAAAGACCGGCAGGCCGGCCGCACCCTGGGCAAGGTAGGTCATCACCGCGGCCGCACCCAGGCGCGATCCCGCGGTCAGACCGACCAGCACCACCGCCAGCGTCTGCAGCGTCATCGGGACCGGCCACATCGGCACCGCAACCTGCGCACCAAGCCCGATCAGCGCAGAGCCGCCGAGCACAATCAGGGTCTTCAGCGCGAGGCCTTGCGAGGGAAGCGTTGCCGCAACGAGGGTGCGAGCCTGAGCCATGAAACTCTCCGTTCGAATGATGATGTCAGCTTTCTTGTCGCGGTGCCGGCCGATCAAGTCAAGCGGCTCTGTCGGTGGCCCAACCGCGCGGCGCAGCGGCCCGCTTGCACCCGCCCCGGCACGGTGGCAAGAGCGGACCATGACCGCATCAGCCGAATCCCCCGCCCCGCCGCTTGCCCTGATCACTGGTGCCTCGCGCGGGTTGGGCGCCGCCCTGGCCGAGGCGCTGGCGACGCAGGGCTGGCACATCGTCGCCGTCGCCCGCACCGTCGGCGCGCTGGAGGAACTGGACGACCGGATCCGCGCCGCCGGCGGCACCGCGACGCTCGCACCGATCGACATCACCCAGGACGATGCGCTGCGCCATCTCTGCCGCTCCATCCACGACCGCTGGGGGCGGCTGGACCTCTGGGCGCATGCGGCAGTTCATGCCCCGCCCTTGTCACCGGCAGGGCATGTGGCGATCAAGGATCTGGACCGCGCGCTGGCGGTCACGCTGCGCGCGACCGGCGTGATGATCCCGATGGTCGAACCCTTGCTGCGCGCCGCCAACATGGGCAGCGCGCTTTTCTTCGACGACCCCACGATGCACGATGCCGACGGGCGAGTGCGCAAGTTCTGGGGGGCCTGGGGCGCGGCGAAAGCGGGGCAGATGGCCCTCGCCCAGGCCTGGGCCGAGGAATGCGCAGCGCTCGGTCCGACCCGTGCCCCGCGGGTCGTCATGGCGACCCCCGCCCCGATGCCCACGGCCACACGCGCGCGCTTCTTTCCCGGCGAATCACGGGAATCCCTCGCTCGTCCCACCGATGAGGCTCGCCGGATCCTGACCGAGATGGCGCTGATCCCGCAAGCCGGGTGACCCGTCACGGCAGGGTCTTTGTCCGCGTCAGACTGCCTGTTGACCAGCCTTAGCCTTCAGCGCGCTCCGCGAGCGTCAGCCATTCCTCTTCGGCAGCTTCCAGCGCGGACTGCCGGGTAGTCAGTGCCTCGGTCGCCTTGGCGAACTTCACCGGCTCGCGCGCATAAAGGTCCGGATCCGACAGAAGTTCGGTCAACTTGCCGATCTCGGCCTCCAGCCGGGCGATCTCGGCGGGCAGCTTGTCCAGCCGGTGACGTTCGGAATAGCTGAGGGCCGTGGACGCACGCTCGGCGCCGGGGCTTTTGGACGTGGATTTCTCCGCACTGCGATCCGGCGCCTTGGATCGCGTCTTCTCCACCGTCTTGCTGGCCGGGGCGCGTTGCGCCTGCATGTCACTCCAGCCGCCTGCATAGACGGTGGCCCCGCCCTTCCCGTCCATCAAGATCGATGTGGTTGCAACCCGGTCGATGAAATCGCGATCGTGGCTGACCAGCAGCACCGTTCCCGGATACTCGCCCAGAAGATCCTGCAACAGATCCAGCGTCTCGATATCCAGGTCGTTCGTGGGTTCGTCGAGGACCAGAAGGTTCGATTCGCGCGCCATGATCTTGGCCAGCAAGAGCCGCGCCCGCTCCCCGCCCGAGAGCGCCCGCACCGGAGCGCGGGCCTGCGCTTCATCGAACAGGAACTCCTTCAGGTATCCGACCACATGCTTGGGTCGGCCGCGCACCATCACCTGGTCCGACGTCCCGGAGACGCGCATCAGCGGATCGCCCGTCAGGTTCTCCCACAGGCTCGCCCGCGGATCCAGTTGCGCACGGGTCTGATCGAACACCGCCATCTCCAGGTTCGTGCCCAGTCGCACTGTCCCGGTGTCTGGCGCCATCTCGGCGGTCAGAAGCTTCAGAAGTGTCGTCTTGCCCGCCCCGTTGGGGCCGACCAACGCAATCCGGTCGCCGCGCAGGATCTTCAGCGAAAAGTCGCGCACGACCTCGCGCGCGCCGAACCGCTTGCTGACCTTGTCGGCCTCGATCATCAGCTTGCCCGACACGGGGCCCGACTCCAGCGCCATCGCGGCGGTCCCCTGGCGCCGGATCTGGGCCGCACGCTCGGCGCGCAACGCGGCCAGCGCACGGACACGGCCCTGATTGCGCTTGCGCCGCGCGCTGATCCCTTCGACGGCCCAGCGGGCCTCGGCCTTGATCTTGCGGTCCAGCTTGTGACGCGCGGCGTCTTCCTCGGCCCAGGTCTTGTCGCGCCAGTCCTCGAACATGGCAAAACCCTGCTCCAGCCGGCGTACCTGCCCGCGGTCGATCCAGAGCGTCGCGCGCGTGAGCGCGTTCAGAAACGCCCGGTCGTGGCTGATCAGCACGAAACCCGCGCGCGTTTCCGCCAAGCGCGCTTCCAGCCAGGTGATCGCCTGAATATCCAGATGGTTCGTCGGCTCGTCGAGCAGCATCAGTTCCGGCGCCTCGGCCAGAAGCTTCGCCAGCGCCGCGCGCCGCCGCTCCCCGCCCGAGGCGGTGGCGACTGGCAGCGCGGGATCGAAACCCAACCCCTCGGCCGCCATTTCGATGCGGTAAAGCTCGACCGGGTCGAGGCGCTGGCCGGCGAAATCGCCAAGTGTGGCGAAGCCGTCGAAATCCGGCTCCTGCTCCATATAGCCAACGGTGACGCCGGGCGGCAGCGTGCGTGCGCCACGGTCTGGCTCGACCAGCCCGGCCATGACCTTCATCAGCGTTGATTTGCCCGATCCGTTGCGTCCCACCAGGGCCACCCTGTCGCCCGGTTGCACGACCAGATCGAGCCCCCCGAACAGCGGGGATCCGCCGAAGGTCAGGGAGATATCGGAAAGTTGCAGAAGAGGTGCGGCAGCCATCCGCGCGGGCTAGCGGTCGGGCGCGGCAAGGTCAAGCCACCGCCCGCGGACCCAGCTACGGCCCAAGAAGGCCCTGCCACTGGACTTGCGCCACAGGATACCTAGCTTGGCGCCAAGAACGAAAGGAAAGACAACGATGAGCGAAAAGATCATCAAATCCGACGAGGAGTGGCGCACGCAACTGTCGCCGCTGGCCTACAAGGTCACCCGCAAGCATGGCACCGAGCGCGCCCATACCCATGACGACTTCCCCAAGGCGCCGGGCACATTCCACTGCACATGCTGCGGCGCGCCCCTCTTTGATCAGGAAACGAAGTTCGAATCAGGCTCGGGTTGGCCCAGTTTCTGGGCGCCGATCCCCGAGGCTCCGATCGCCACGAAAGAGGATCGCAGTTTCTTCATGCGCCGGACCGAGGTGCATTGCGATCGCTGCGAGGCGCATCTGGGCCATGTCTTCCCCGACGGCCCGCAGCCGACCGGGTTGCGCTACTGCATCAACGGCGTTGCGTTGGAGTTCGTCCCCGAGAAAGAGTGACCTCAGGCAAACGAAAGGCCGGCGCTGATCGCCGGCCCGTCATCCCTGTCTCTCGCAGATGCCTTTGAACGGATCAGTTCAGCAGGCCCGGCCCGATCCGGCCGAGTGCCGAACCCAGCGAGCGCAGGAAACCCGGGCCGCGCGGGCCGGTATCGGTCACACGACGCGATAGCTGAACCACCTCGCCATCCTGCAGGCCGAAGCGTTCGATATTGCTGACCACGCCACGGTTATCGAAGCTCACAACCACCACCTCACGGCGCAGCTCGACCGGGGCGCGAAGCGGGCGTTCCTGCCAATCGGATTGGACGTAGAACCATCCTGACCCTTCTAGAACGCCGCCGGTGCCCGGCCGGCCCAGCTTCTGCTCGACCGTCTCGCGCGTGTCGCGGCCCACCTGAACCTCTGCGAGGGCGGCATCGCTCGGCGCGTAACCATGAAAGCGCATCACCGGCGAGCAGGCGGCAAGCCCCAGGATCAGGACGACTCCGGCCAGCGCCATACGCCAGCCTGCGGCGGTCCCCGTGCGTGCGATGCGTTCCATGCCAGCCCCTGCCTCTCTGTCCCTTGTCCCGCGTCGGTCGCTGCCGGCCCGGTGCGCGGCAAGCCCGTGCTGGCCCCCGCGTCCTGCATGGATTACAGAAAGGTGCGGCCCGGTTCAAGAAAGGAACGCTGCCCGCGCGAAGCCAGAAAGATCAACGCGATGTCTGAAACGCCCCCGACCAAAATCGTGCCACAGGCCAGCCTGCCGTTGCGGGTGGCCGATCTGCCACCACGCCGCCCCACGCGCTTTCACCTGCGCCCCGATGCCGAGGCCCGCGCCGAAATCGCCGCCGAACTCGGCCTGAGCGGTCTGCGCAAGCTCGACTTCGCCGGCGAGGTGACCCCCGAGGCGCGGCGCGACTGGCGGCTGGAGGCACGGCTGGGCGCGACCGTCGTGCAGCCCTGCATCATCACCGCCGAACCCGTCGTCACCCGGATCGAGACCGAGGTGATGCGCCGGTTCCTGCACGACCTGCCCATGCCGACCGAGCATGAAGCCGAGATGCCCGAGGATGACACGCTCGAGAAACTGGGCGCTGTGATCGATCCCGGCGCGGTCATGCGCGAGGCGCTTGCACTGGCGCTGCCTGACTATCCCCGCAAGGACGGCGCCGAACTGCCGCAGGCCGATTTCCCCCCCCCGGGGGCCGATCCCTTTGACGATTCGCGCCCCAATCCCTTTGCGGCACTGGCCGCGCTGAAACCCAAGTCCGACAAGCCCGAGTGATCCGGCCCGACTGATCCGGCCCCGAGGATCGGTTCAAAAGCGCTTGCGCGCTGACGAAAAAACCCTATGTTCGCGCCCTCGTGCACGACGGGGCTTGGATACATCGCAAGGGCGGTGTAAGGGCTTCGCCGCAGCAACAGAATTCCACGTCATTCGGGTCGCCCACACCGCGCCCGTTCGAACTTGTCAGAGGTTGACCCATGGCCGTTCAGCAGAACCGCGTAACCCGCTCCCGCCGCAACATGCGCCGCGCTCACGATGCGCTGGTTGCTGGCAATCCGAACGAATGCCCCGATTGCGGCGAGCTGAAGCGTCCACACCACGTCTGCCCGTCCTGCGGGCATTATGCGGGTCGTGAAGTCGTGGCGCAGGCCGCCGACGTCGATCTGGAAGACGACGCGGCCTGATAGCGACATCCGGCGCTGCCTAGATGACCTCCACGAAGGACCATCCGCAGGCCGGCACCGGCGAAGCCGCCTCCAGGACGGGGCGCATCACCATTTCGCTCGATGCGATGGGCGGGGACAACGGCCCCGACGCGGTGCTGGCTGGCGCGGCGCGCGCCCTGTCGGGTAACGACCAGCTTGACCTGTTGATCCACGGCGACCGCGCGGTTCTGGAGCCGTTGACCGCGCGGCATGCCGAACTGGCCGGGCGGGTGACGATCTGCCACGCGGACCGCGCCGTCACCATGCAGGACAAGCCCAGCCAAGTCATGCGCCACGGCAAGGACACCTCAATGTGGTCCACCATTGCCGCGCTGCGCGAAGGCCAGGCCCAGGCCGCCGTTTCCTGTGGCAATACGGGCGCGTTGATGGCCGTGTCGATGCTGCAACTGCGCCGGATGGAGGGCGTAAACCGCCCGGCGATCGCCTGCCTCTGGCCGGCACGGGGCAGGCATGGTTTCAACATCATGCTCGATGTCGGCGCCGACGTGAAGGCCGACGCACCGGATCTACTAGCCTATGCGATAATGGGCGTGACCTATTTCCGCAACGGCTTCAACGAACCTTGCCCGCGGGTGGGGCTCTTGAACGTCGGGACAGAGGATCACAAGGGCCGGGCCGAGATCCGTGCCGCACATGACCTGATTGCCCGCCAGCAGGACACCGGTCGCTACGAATATGTGGGCTTCGTCGAAGGCAACGATATTCCCTCGGACCGGGTGGATGTGGTGGTGACCGACGGGTTCACCGGCAATATCGCCCTGAAGACCGGCGAGGGGACGGCGCGACTGATCGGCGACTTCCTGCGCGAAGCGCTGCGCTCGAACCTGATCGCGAGCTTCGGCGCCCTGCTCGCCCGCCGGTCGATCGAAAAACTGCGCCACCGGATCGATCCCCGCCGGGTCAATGGCGGCGTCTTCCTCGGGCTCAACGGCACGGTAGTGAAATCGCACGGCTCTGCCGATGCGACCGGCATTGCCGCGGCGATCGAACTGGCCGCGAAGCTCGCGAAATCGGGCTATCAGGGGCGGATGGCCGAACGGCTTGTGATCGCCGCCAAGGCGGCGCAGGATGCCGGCACGGAAGGAGTTTCGGAATGACCCCAACCCCGGTCACCCGCGCTGTTGTCATCGGCGTGGGCCATTATCTGCCGGCCCGCGTCGTGCCGAATGCCGAATTCGAAGCCTCGCTCGACACCAGCGACGAATGGATCGTCTCCCGCTCGGGGATCGAACGGCGCCATTTCGCTGCCGAGGACGAGGCGACATCGGATCTGGCCACGCATGCCGCGCGCGCCGCGCTGGAGAACGCTGGGATCGACGCGAATGCCATCGACGCGATCATCGTCGCCACCTCGACACCCGATCTGACCTTTCCGTCGGTTGCCACAATGGTGCAGGCGAAGCTGGGCATGACCCGCGGCTTTGCCTTCGACATCCAGGCGGTCTGCGCGGGCTTCGTCTATGCGCTGGCCAACGCCCAGGCGCTGATTATCGCCGGTAGTGCGCAGCGCGTCATGGTCATCGGCGCCGAGACCTTCAGCCGCATCCTCGACTGGACCGATCGCTCGACCTGCGTGCTTTTCGGCGACGGGGCGGGCGCGGTCATTCTGGAAGCGCAGGAAGGAACAGGCAGCAGCGATGATCGTGGCGTTCTGTCGACCGACCTGAACTCGGACGGCACGCAGAAGGACATTCTCTACGTCGATGGCGGCGTCTCGACCACAGGCAAGGCCGGCTGCCTGCGCATGCAGGGCAAGGAGGTCTTTCGCCACGCCGTGGAGAAACTGGCGCAGACCGCGCGCACGGCCATTGGACGTGCCGGCGTCACCCCTGACGCGGTCGACTGGATCGTCCCGCACCAGGCCAATCTGCGGATCATCCGCGGCACGGCGCAGAAGCTCAATCTACCGATGGACCGGGTGGTGGTCACGGTGGCCGATCATGGCAATACCTCGGCCGCGTCGATTCCGCTGGCGCTGTCGGTGGGCGTTGCGCGGGGGCAGATCAAGCAGGGCGATCTGATCGTCACCGAAGCGATCGGTGGCGGGCTCGCCTGGGGGGCGGTGGTTCTCCGTTGGTAGCGACGCCAGGCGATTTTCCGCCCGCTATGGTTGTGCCAAGATTGCTGCGCAAGTCATTGATATTGACATTGAAATGCCCGTGCCGCATGCTTGGGAAACAATAACCATTGCGAACAGGGGGATACGATGGGCGACAAGACATTGACGCGCATGGACTTGAGCGAGGCTGTCTTCCGCGAGGTGGGGCTGTCACGAAACGAATCCGCGCAACTGGTCGAATCGTTGATCCAGCACATTTCGGACGCCCTGGTTGCGGGCGAGCAGGTCAAGATCTCGTCCTTCGGCACGTTCAGCGTGCGCGACAAGTCCGCCCGCGTCGGTCGCAATCCCAAGACCGGCGAGGAAGTGCCGATCAGCCCGCGCCGGGTCCTGTCCTTCCGTCCCTCGCATCTTCTGAAGGACCGTGTCGCCCAGGCTGCCCTGAAAGGGGTCGGGAGCTGATCGATGAAGAAGGCGCCCGAGGCGTTCCGCACAATTTCGGAAGTTTCAGACATCCTCGACACGCCCGCGCATGTCCTGCGCTTCTGGGAGAGCAAGTTCTACCAGGTGCGCCCGGTCAAGCGCGCGGGTGGACGGCGCTATTACCGCCCCGATGACCTCGCGCTGATCGCCGGGATCAAGCATCTGTTGCAGGATCGCGGCATGACGATTCGTGGCGTGCAGAAGATCATGCAGGAAGAAGGGGTGCGTCACGTCATCGCGCTTGGCCGCAACAGTGGCCTGCTGGCGTCAGAAGATGAGACTGTCCTCGAGATCGCGGTAACCGCCCCTGCCGACACCCCGGCACCCGGAACGGCGCCCCCCGCGCCTGCGGCTGTCACGCACCTCGCCAGCCCGCAACTCGCCAACCCGCAAGTCGGCAGCGCGCCGACCATGGAGACGCCGGTTGAAATACCCGCGGCCGTCGCTTCGCCGGAGCCGCCCGCCTCCGCGCCGCCGCAACCCGTCGCCGGATCCGCCAGTCCCCGCGCGGGGTCCGAGCCTCCCGACCTGCCTCCACCGGACCTCTCACCTGATGCTCTGCCCGATAGCCCTCGCTACGCCGCCCTTCTGCGCGCGATCCCGGCCGAAGCGGCCTTGCCCGCCCATGTCGGCGCCCTCGCCCAGCGGCTGGATCATCTGCTGGACCGGATGGCGGACGCCTCGGGGACCCGGCGCTGGTGAAGGGGAAGGCACACGCCAATTGCCCGACGCCGGGATGCCAATTCGCCCTTGCTCCCGGCGCGAAAAGCGGTAGAAAGCGCCTCGTCGGGCTGTGGCGCAGTCTGGTTAGCGCGTCCGTCTGGGGGACGGAAGGTCGTGAGTTCGAATCTCGCCAGC
>CAZKSE010000077.1:0-5389 GCA_964555305.1 uncultured Rhodobacter sp.
TCGCCCGGACGGCGGCCGAGATCTCCTTCGGGCTCGCCGAGAGGGCGATGCCATTGCCGGCGGATTTCGACATTTTCGCGCGCCCGTCGATGCCGGGCAAGCGGCCGTAGTCCGGGATCAGGGCGCGTGCTTCGGGCAGGATCTCGCGGCCGGCGGCGGCGTTGATCCGTCGCGCGATCTCGTTGGTCTGCTCGATGAGCGGCGCCTGGTCCTCGCCCACTGGCACCACCGTCGCCTTGAAGGCGGTGATGTCGGCGGCCTGAGCGGCCGGGTAACACAGGAACCCCGCCGGGATGTCGCGGCCGAAGCCGCGGGCGCGGATCTCGTCCTTGATCGTCGGGTTCCGCTCGAGGCGGGCGACGCTCACGAAGTTCAGGTAGATCATGGAAAGCTCGGCCAGCGCCGGCAGGTGCGACTGCAGGCAGATCGTCGTCTTCTCCGGGTCGATGCCGACGGCGAGATAGTCGAGCGCCACCTCGAGCACGTTGCGGCGGACCTTGCCCGGATCGTGGGCATTGTCGGTCAGCGCCTGGGTGTCGGCGAGAAGCAGGAATTGCTCGTGGCTGTCCTGCAGCGCCAGCCGGTTGCGCAGCGAGCCGGCGTAGTGGCCGATATGGAGCGGGCCCGTCGTGCGGTCCCCGGTGAGGATGATGGGTCGTGTCATGGATGGTCCCTCGCAAGAAAGAGGGCCGCCGCATGGGTTCGGAAAAAAGAAAGACCGCCCTGCGGCGGCCCAAGAAGTCTGCATGAAAATGCCGGCCGCCTGTTCAGGTAGCCAGCCACCACTTGTTTGGGAGGATCGTGGTTCGTTTCATGCGGACATCTTAGGTTTCCAGGCGCCGCCTGTCAAACTCGGGATCCGCGAAAATCTTCATGGCCCTTGCCGGAACGGACTTTCGCCGGCAAGCTGCCCGAAGGAGTTGCGGCGCGGGAGCCGGCCATGCGCACCCACCTCGAGAAGCGTGTCCCTGCGGACAACATGTTCCGGTTCTACCATATGGCGGTGGTTCCGAACCTCTTCGGCGAATGGACCCTCCTGCGGGAATGGGGACGGATCGGCCGCGGCGGCCAGGTTCGCCTCGACCTGTTCGTCGAACGGGGTCAGGCCGAGAGATCGCTCCAGACCCTGGAGCGCGCGAAGCGGCGTCGCGGCTATGTCGCCGCCGGTCCGGCGGCAGCGTAGCCGGCCCGGTCAGAGACCGGGCGCCTCCAATTCCGCTTCCGGCGCCAGGATCCTGCCCTGTGAGACGCGGTGGCGGTGCACCTCCGAGCCGTCGGGCGCCATGCCGACCACGACATAGCCGTCCTTCGTGGCGATCTCCTCGAGCAGGCCCTCGAGATCCCAGACGGGACCGTGGGAGAAGCGACGCTCATCGACATCGGCCTCGGGTCCGGCCGTCCAGGCCACGCCGAGATCCGCCTCGGGCGCGACGAGCTTGCGTGCGACCTCTGTGTAGCCCGAGAAGGCGTCGTCGCGCGCGCTCAGGTAGCTTGGCGAGCGATCGCGGCCGATATCTTCGAGCCGCTTCGTGAGCTGCGCCGGGTCGGTCACGCCAAGGCCGAGGGCGGCGTCACGGCGTCGTTCCAGCCAGTTTTTCTCGATCGAGAGATCCTCGACGAGACGCGCCATTTCCGGCAGCAGCTCGAGATGGCGGCGCAGCACGCCGAGCAGCTCCCAGGAGCGGTCGTGATCGCTGTAGAACGTGCCGTCGCGCAGCGTGTCGTGGAGTTCCTTCAGGTCCTGGATGTCTTTTTCGGTGTTCATGATCTGCCTCGTCAGGGCGTGGGTGTTCGGGTTTCGGTCGGGCTGTCGGGTCGCGGGGTGAGGGCATGGAGAAGCGCCCTGGCATGGCGCTCGGCATCCGGGCCGGCGCGATGCGGGGCGGGCAGGCGCGCCAGCTTCTCGTGAAGTCGGTCGCGCCTCATCGCAAAGAAGCGCGAAGGCGCTGTAGACATAAGCGACGCGGACCGAGCCGCTGCCCGGCTGCTCGCAGAAAAGACGGGCGGCCCAGCGTTCCTCGAATTCGGGCGCGTCGCTGCAGATTGACCGTCCGGCCATCAACCGCGCGGCCTCGGCCGCCACGACATGAACCTGCGGCGCTGCGTCGAGCTCGGCACGCGAAATGCCGGGGACCCTCTCCGACGCCGGGCACCACGCATCCATGCTCCAGTTCGGCGCGGGTCGGATCAGGCTCGACCAGCTTTTCACCTCGCCATCCTCGATCCAGGCCAGGCCGATCTCGATCGGCCAGGACTGTGGGCCGAGGCCGGAGGCCTCGAAATCGATGAAGATCAGGTCTTCGGCGGGCAGGAGTGACATCTTGCAGCTCGAGGTTCATCGGGATGAGGCGCGGCGTGCGCTGTGGCCTTTTCGCCCAAGTCCATCTCCCGGATCAACACGGCGCCGGCGCTTCATCGGGCGCATGACCGATCAGCTCGAGGACCAGCCCCTCCAATGAGACACCTCGCTCCGCCAGCTCGCGGCGGCTCCATTCCTGCGGCGCATCGTCCTGCACACCACCATAAGCATGACAGGCCTCGATGGTCAGCTTGCGCGCCTCAGCCCCGTAGGCGACCTCGCCGGTCGGCGTGCGGATCCCGTCGCCTTCGCGCGCGTAACCGCAGGTGTCGAGCGCTTCCTGGATCCGGTCGTCATCGAGGATATGGATGTCTCCCTGCCAGATGATCCACGACTCATCGTCGTGATCGCGCCCAGGGTTCTCCGGATGCGGACTGACCGACACGGCATGCACGAAATCATCCATCGTGTAGAACAGCCCGCCATGCTCGATATTCATGTCGCCGCAGTATTCCCATTCTCCAGTTTTTTGCATGATCAGATCTCCAAGGCCGGGGCTGCCGGCTGCAAGGCTTCGGTCAGCCTCTCACGCAGGCGAGCGGCAAGCGTTTCGTTCATCGGCAGGTGGAGCGCGTGATCGATCTCGGCGTCGATCTCGTCGATCGCCTCCTCGATCGCCGTCGACGGCGCCAAGTTGCCCTCGACCATCCGGCGCTCCTGAACCGCTACGACCAGGCGGAAGAAGAACTCCATGTGCCGCGCGGCTTGGCCTCTCGCCGACCAGCTCATTTCGAGCGGCCAGTCCGACCAGGTGGTCTCGCTTGCGCGAACCTCCTGGATGACTTGGTTTGGGTCGACTCCGAGCACCTGGAACCGCCCCTTGCGATCCCAATGCGGCATCAGTCGGTAGCGCAGGTCGTAGCCCAGCAGGCATTCGTAAGGTGCACGCCCTCGCGCACACTCACCGCGGGCGTTACGCCGGATCGCGATGGCGCAGCTCTCCGCGGCAGCGGCATAATCGGCGCCATAACCGCTCGTGGCAAAGTCCGGGTCGGAGACGAACTCGCGGAAGCCTGTATCCAGGACGGCGCCATCGCTACCCGCCCGACGCGTAATGATGTCGTTGGCGAAATCGTCGATCCCGCGCTCTCCGGGGCTGTAGTGGTCTCGCGAGAGGAAAAGGGTCATCGTCTGGCTCCTGAATCTGGGTTCTCGGCCGGGATCATGGCGTCGGAAGGGGTTCTTCGGGCTGCGTGGCGGAGCGCAGTTCCGCGCCAGCCGCGAGCTGCGGCAGAAGGACCCTCTCGATGAAATGCTCGTAGCTCGCCGAGTGGTGCTGCTCGTATTTGCTCCACGCGCCGTCGCGGTGCCATCCCCAGCAGATCCCGCTGACTTCCTGGAAGGTATGGCCGCGACGCTCCTGAACGGTCGTCGGACGGATGGCGAGCGTGCGCCCGTCGACCGGGCTGTCGAGCAGGCTCCACATCGGCGGGGAGCCATAGAGGCCGTAGGGCGAGCGCATGTCGGGTTCGCGCTCCAGCACGACCGCATGGATATCCTCGCGCATTTTCACACGGAACCCCTCATCCTGGCGACCGGCCGCCGCCGCGACACCGCGGGTGGCGGTATGGGGGTGGAAGGGCACATGGCAGGCCAGAATCTCGAGTGCGGCAAGGGCGACGGCGCGCTGCGCCTCGTCGAGCGCGCAGGTCTCGAGCACCTTCTCGACCATGTCTCTCTGCTCGCGCGTCATCCGGTCCATGGGGATGGGCTCTCCTCGTCCTGGCTGAGAGGTAAATCGGCTGAATGTTCGATCGCCGCGCGGATCGCGGGCAGGGCCCCGAGAATCCCCGGGGTCTTGTAGTGCAGCATGACGCTCGCCTGACGGGCGATCGCGTGCTCGGGCGAGAGCCCGCGACAGATCCAGCGCAGGGCGGATTCCGCCTCGCGCTGGGGAATGGCCTGCAGCGCGAGGCCCAGGTGATCGCCGATCTCCGCGGCCTTGCCGGCGGCGTCGGTCAGGGCAGGACCCTTCATCACCGACCAGGCATCGCGCCCGGAATAAAGGCGGGCATACTTGGCCGGATCGATTTCGGGCGGGGTGGCATTCATTGCCCGGACCTGCGCGGCAAGCTCGGGGTCCGGCCGCCAGCCGTCCACTTCCGGCGCTGCGCGGGCAGGGGTGGCGCCCACGGGGCGCTGCCGGCTTTCGCCCGCGAGGAGGCGAAGGCTCTTACCCGGGAAAGGCTTTGCCGCGGCGGTCAGCGCGGCCACGTCGATATCGGGCGCCCGGTGCAGGCGGGCCACGACGGCGGCGAGGATCGCGGCATCGAGGAGCGCGCCGTGGATCTTCCGGTCGGGGATCTCGAGGCCGAGACGCGCCACGACGGCATCGAGCTTGGCCGAGCCCGAGCCGACATGGCGGCGCACGAGCGGCAGGGTGCAGCTCCATTGGGAGCTGGGGAAGGGGGCATGACCGCAGGCGGTGATTTCGGCTGACACGAAGCTCGCGTCGAAAGCCGCGTTATGTGCGTGGATCCTGTCGCCGCCGACGAAGTCCAGAAACTCGGGCAGGATGTCGCGAAAAACCGGGAAGCCTTCCAGGTCGGCATTGCGCAGTCCGTGCACCCGCGTCGCCGCCCAGTGGATCGGGTGCTTTGGGTCGAGATAGGCGTGGAAGACGCGGCCCGTCGGCCTGTGATCGATCATCTCGACGGCGCCGATCTCGACGATCCTGTCGCCCTGGCGCGCGCTGGCGCCGGTCGTCTCGGTGTCGAGGATGATCGTCCGCACAGGTCCGCTTCCATTGCCGGTTTGCGGCTGAAGCCGCGTGTTGCGCCAGTCTAACGCGGGCCTGCGAAAATGCGAAGAGGGGTTGTCGATTTCCCGCTGATCTCCGGCACGCCGCGGACCGTCATAAACCGGGTGCCGCGCCTTCCGACTCCGCTTGAATTCTGGGGCGGATCTCGTCTCGCAGATCGCCGCCGGCGGCATGGGCGGGCAGAAGGGCGGCCGAGAGAAAGGCGTCGAGCGAGCCGCTCTCGTGGTGGGTGAATGGGTTCCAGTGCCCGTCGCGATGCCATCCCCAGC
>CAZKSE010000077.1:5489-12700 GCA_964555305.1 uncultured Rhodobacter sp.
GGCGCGCGCGCATCTCGATGCCCTGCACCGCAATGGCGCGCTGGCGATCGCTGAGGTCATACTGGCCGAGAACTTCCTCGGCGGAGATGGTCTCGCCGAACGACATGCTCTTCATTGTCTCGCCTTCCGGGATCGGTTTCGTTTCGGTGCCGACATGCGGCAGGGCAAGGCTAACGCATTGGTGCGAAAAAGCAGATAATGATTTGCTTCTGGCCGACTCGCGGAAGGGGGCGAGGCGCGCGCAGACCGGCATTGAAACGTGGCGTTATAACAACTATCATAACCGTGCTTGGAGGAGGAAATCTGCGATGACCCAACTCAAGGTGACGACGATCGGCAATTCGGTCGGCGTGGTCCTGCCCAAGGATCTTCTGGCCAAGCTTCGTGTCTCCAAGGGCGACACGATCTTCGCTGTGGAGACGCCGAACGGCGTTGAACTCACGGCTTATGATCCGGATTTCGCGGCCCAGATCGAGACGGCCGAGGCGCTGATGCGCGAAGACCGGGATGTGCTGAAGAAACTGGCGGAATGAGCGAGCCGATCTGGATCCGCGAGGATGTTGCGCGCGCGATCCATCGCAGGCAGATCGCAGAACATGGCGGCCTCGACGGGCTGCGCGAGCCCGGGCTCCTGGCTTCGGCTCTCGAGCGACCGAAATCACTGCTTGCCTACAGCAATCCGGCCCCTGACCTGGCTGCGCTCGCCGCAGCATACGCTTGGGGCGTTGCCCGAAACCATCCGTTTGCCGACGGCAACAAGCGCATGGCCCTTGTCCTTCTGCGCCTCTTTCTTCGCCTGAACGGCGCCGATCTCGCGGCGAGCGGAGCGGACAAATACGACACCATGATGCGGCTCGCAGCTGGTGACTTGAGCGAGACGGAATTGGCTGGCTGGATCCGAGCCCACATTGCGTCCTGAACCTCGAGACCCCAATCCCCCCATCCTTTCAGCTTAATATGTGCCGTCCTTGCGCCTGCCGAAAGGGAGGGGTCGAGGGCTCCGTCAGCCCGGGCGATGATCAGGTCCAGCCTTTCGGAAGATCCAGATCGGGATTACGCAGGCAGCTGGTCATCTCCCGGAGCTCCTCCTTGCTGAGGCGGCGATCCGCCGCCGTTCCACCCCAGAAGAACATCCGCGGCGTGAGTCCGTAGGCCCTGATCGTCATCGGAATGCTCACCAGTGCGGCGCCGGCCGGCAAGGCGGTCGCCCACCAGTAGCCCCAGGCGGCATTTGGAGCGCGGAGCCGAAGAGATGCGGCGTCCGCGGATATTTCAGGATCACGGCTCGAGCCCCTCAATGTCGAGCGGGCGCAGATCCTCGATCTCACGGTGCAGGTTGTCGATGACCGTCTCGATGCCGATGCAGATGCGGCTGAACGAGAACCGGTCGTCGACCCGGGGGAGCTGGCCCAGGCCATTCGTGATCCGTCCGGCAAGCCCTTCCAGGTAGGCGATGGTCCCACGGGCAAAATCGACATGCGAGCCGCCCTTCAGTGCCGCGTGTTCGCGGGCCAGGAGCGCCGTGTTGTTCACGGAGGCACTGTTGAACATGAAGTCGGCCAGGTCGAGGATCACCAGCCGGTTATCCTCGCCGGGCGCGTGCGTCTCGGTCGACAGGATGAGCCGTTCCGCGCCGGGGGTCAGCTCGCCCTGCTCGGCCAACCAGGCGACCGAGCGCCGCTCGGCACCCGGCTTGCCATCGACGATCGCATCATGGGCGAGGATCGCGCGGTCGAGATCCGGGCAGTAGGGAAAGTCGAAAGTGATCGCCGCGTGAAGATAGAGCCGTCGGACATGGCTCATATTGTGGTAGTGCCGGCCGGCGGGCGCGGCATGCGCGGCCACGGCGGCGATCCAGAGCGGCGACTCCTTGAGTTCCGTCCAGTGAGTCACGGCGCCATCTCCGGCCCTTCGGCCTCGACAACCGGATCCAGCTCGATCATCTCGCGCGCCCAGAGGATCGTGTCCTTCAGCTCGCTTTCGCGCTCGAGCAGGTAGTCGTCGTCCATGTCGCCGCCGCGATCGAGGACGATCTCCTCGAGCCTGTCGGGATCGGTCACGCCCTCGGCTTCGGCCTCGGCGATCACTTTCTCGTCCCAGGTGGACAGCCCGGCCATATCGCGCAGCACGCGCTCGACCTCGGTCGCGGCCTCGATCTGGCCGTCGAGCACTCCGAGGATCGCGAGACCAGCCTCGGAGGCGGGATCGAACGCACCGGCGCGCAGAGCGTCGGCAATCTCCTGGAGTTGGGCAGTCGAAATCTTCCGGGTCATGGCGCGCTTCCTTCAGGCAAACAGGGGGGCAGAATCATCGGCCGGAGCCGAGGGGACGCGCAGCGCCTCCAGCACATCTTCGAGGGCACGGCTGAAATCGATCTCGGCCTCGGTCAGGCAGCCCGTGAGCAGGTCCAGGTCGTTCTCCTCCGGGCGCCGAAGAACCTCCACGATGCGCAGCTTTTCCGGTCCGAAGACGCAGACCGCGCCAGCAAGATCGGTGCCCGGCATCTCGCACCAGACGCCGTCGAAGCCTTCGTCCATCAGGCGCAGCCGGGCCTCGCGGAAAAGCTCGATGGCGATCTCCCGGTCGGTCGGGAAAAGGTCGGGCCCGCCGCAGATCGTTGCGCGCCAGTCCCGCGCCACGGCAAGGCACAGCGGCGCGGCCTCCACGACCATGAGATGCTGGCCGCCGCCGTAACCTGCAGCAACATGCGGCTCCTCGGACAGCCAGATCCCGAGCGCGGAATTGCCTTCGGCACCCATGCCGATCGTATCGGCCGAGAAGGCATCGAAATGCCGGTAGGCGCCGTGGAAAAGCCGGTTCATGGCGCGAGCGCTGCCTCCTCGATGATCTCGACCTTCGGGCCGGCCGTCGCACCTGCACGGCGGATGACCTCCTCGATCACCTGGGCCACGTCCGGATCGAGCGGGCCGCCGGCCACCGCCTCGATGCGCGAGAGCGTATCGCGGGCGATGTTGTGCATGGCGACGTGGTAGATCTCGTCGCGCATCGCCCCCGACTGGTCGTCGGGCAGGCACAGGACGGTCAGCGCCGCATCGAGATCGGATTCGTCGATCCCGGCGCGTGGCGCGCGGGTAACATGCGGGTTCGGCGTATCGCCCTGCAGCGCCATGCGCAGACTCATCGCCACCCAGGCGGAGACGTCCTGATTGCTGTCGGGCTCGGGCACGCGGCCGTCGAGACCGATCGCCTCGCGGATGACGCTTTCCAAGTGCCAGGCGCATTGCTCGCGCGCCTCGATCCGCGGGAACGCCTCGAGCGCGACCCGGGCCACCTCGTTGAGCGAGGCAAAGCCGGAAAGGCCCTCCATGACCCGGTCCACGAGGCGGTGCATCTCCGCAGGCTCGTGGATGCCGATATCGATCAGCGGCAGTTCGCGCTCCAGGTGGCGGCGGACGAATTTTTCGATGAAGCCGTTCCCCTTTTCGACCAGCTGCATGGCCGCCAGCGGATCGACCGGCGGCGCCGCATCGGCGCTGCGCAGGACCTGCGCGCGCAGGCTTGCGAGCCGGTCATCGATATGGCTTCGCGTGCCCTGGCTGACGTTCTGGCCGGTGAGCAGGGCGGCCATCGTCGCCTGGAACTGGTCGAATTCCTTCGCCAGCGCGGCGCGCGGGGTGAGAGGGCGGCGGGTCGAAGTCATGGCTGAACTCGTTTATTTGCACAATGAGGGAGGGGACGTTGGCGCGGTGTCAGCCAGGCGACGGCAGATCGTCCTGCGGCTCGGCTTCCAGTTCCGCCGTTGGGGCGGCGCTCACCGCCTCGTCGGCCTCTGCGACGCTTTCGATCCAGTTCACGATCTGCTCTCGGTCCAGCATGGCTCTCTCCCGTGCTCGTCAGGTTGATGGGGTGGGTTTTCTGCTCGTTTCGGTCCGGTGTTCGTTTTTTGGTATGCTGTCGGTGAAGCGTTAAGTCCGGGTAGCGCGCCGCGCGCCCCTCAGAGCGAGAGCTCCGGGGCTGTTTCGCGCTCTGGCTGGACCCAGTCGACATGCTCGACCTCGCAGTCGAGCGGCAGAGGTTCGCGCGAGAGCACGTAGAAGTCTCTGATCGGCGCCGTCAAAGCGGGCGAACGGAAGGTTTCGGCGAAATTCTCACGATGCACGCCATAGCCGGTCGGCCCGTAGACATGCAGCGCGCCGGGATCCATTTCGACGATCTCCGCGCCGTAATGCTCCTCCGCGTAGTCTTCGATGGCGCGCACCGCATCCGCGTGGTTGCCATACTGGCCGGAGGCCATCAGGACATCCGCAATGACCTCGACATCGGCGAAGGTGTTGGCCCAGAGATCCGTGCAGGTCCGCCAGGCCCGATCGGGCTCGGACATGTCCGCGGGCGCGCGATCCTCGTCGAAATGGCCCATGCGCCAGACGCCATCGCCCTCGGCATAGGCGTAAGGGCTGGTGTTGCCGACCTGGATGATGACGATGCCCGCCTTGGTGAAATAGTCCTGCTGCCGCTCATCGAGCCCGGCCGCCGCGTTGATGTCGTGTCTGTCCTCGCCGGCCAGCTGCTTGAGGCCTTCGTTGAAGCCCTCGATCCGCGGCCAGTCGGCCATGAAAAGGCGGCCGCTCGGGAGCCGGGCTTCAATATGGCGCAGCGAGCCGGGCGTCGGCAGAACATCGGCGGGCGTGAAGACCACCTCCCCGCCCACCCAGTCGCTCTTGCCGAGGACGGGTCTGAGGAAGGAGCCGCCGAGAACGTAACGCTGACCGCAGACCGACCCTCTGAGCTCGGGAGGGAAGGAGCTCTCTTCGTCCTCCAGCACCTTGAGGATCCCCGCGCGGATCGCCTTGGCGGCGAGATCTTTCGCCTCCTCCGGATTGCGGGATCGCCGCCCCTTTCGATCAAGGTCGAGGATGGCCGAAAAGACGGCCTTCTGAATCGCCTCGAAAGCGGGCGCCCTTTCCAGCAAGCTGCGCTTGCGCATCACCTCGAAGTCCTCGCCGATAGTCGGGGTCCCGTCGAGTTCCCCCTCGAGCCAGGCATTCCAGGCAACGAGCCCGGAGACACCGCGTCCGGCATTGTTGGGGCAGGGGGCAAGCATGCCCTCGTCGCGCAAACCCTGCATGATGGTCGCCGCGAGGGCGTGAAGGTCGTTGTCGAAGGGCCGGCGCTCCGGCTTGTGATGGGCGGGGATCTTGTCCTCGGCAGCGAAGTCCAGATGCGCCAGGACCGGTGCCAGGCGCTCGTCGGTCACGCAGGGCGCCACGATCGAGGAGATTTTCGCCCGGCGCGAGAGGATCTCCTGCACCCGTTCGCGGGCGCGCATCTCGACGGCGCGCAGATCCGGGCTCGTCACCGGCGTGCCGAAGGGGCCGTTCAAATCCTCGGCATGCGAGATATAGTCGTGCCATGCGACAAATGAGCCAGTGACCGATTGAAGGCCGGGCAGGAAGGACTCGCCGTAGAGCATTTTCGCAGCGCCACTGACGCTCGCGACGAGCGGGCGCAGCGGCTCTTCGCCGGTCAGCACGGCGTCTGCCGTCTTCGCCTCGAGAAGCCAGGGCCGGGCCTTGGCGTCGAGGATGATCATGCCGTGCCGCACCTGGTTCGGGCGATCGCTCAGCGTCCGGACATTTCCGATGCCGTGCAGGCCATGCTCCTTGGTCGAGACCACCACATGGGCATCGCCGTGGGGCGAGGCAAACAGCGTGGACTGTGCGTCGATCCCCGGGAAGGGCGCCTTGCTCACGCGAATGCCGTCGACCTCGAGGCGCTGCAGCGCGTCCCACTTGTTTTTCAGGCCGTCGACCGAGCAGACATTGTAGGGCCCGTGCAGCTCGAAGGTCGCGATCCGAACCTGGCGCAGGATTTCGGGATCCATCCCGGTGTCCCATTCCATCATGGGCAAGGGCTTCAGGCGGTTCTCGGGAAAGCGCATCATGGACCTCGGAAACTGGTTCCCTGGCATGATAAAGCGGTTGTGCGAAAAAGACATCAACGGAATTACTGTTATCCCCATGCCAGAGCTGCGCAAGCGCACATTGGAGGGAGGAGCTGGCTGTGGCGAGGCATCGCGCGCCGGGGCGACTGGCAGATCCTCAGTTCTCGATGAGTCTCAGTCTACACCGTTCGCCATGCCGTGCGGCCGCGTGGAGATAATGCCCCCGGGGCGCCGATGGCCAGCGAAGAGGCTTGGATCAGCGGAGCTGTCCGGTAAAGGAGACCAGTTCCGAAAGGGGGTGCTTCGTCCGATTGTAGATCAGAACGCCGACCTGTTGCGCAATCAGGATCGCGGCGAAGAGTAGCGCGAGGGAGGCGTAGTCGAACACCCAGTCCGGAAGGCGCACAGCCAGACCCACAGCGACGAGAGCGGCAATGATGAGCGTGGGTGTAAATTGTGCCGCCACGTAAAGCGGCCGGCCGATCGCCGGGGCGCGGGAAATAAGGGCAATCATGGTGCTGGCGCCGAAATGCTCCAGCCGGCTTGCAAGGTGAGGAATCCGAAATCCGGCATATCCGCAAAGGAATGCGAAGAGCACAACATAGGTGAACATCTTGAAGCCGTCATTCGAACGAAAAACGCCGCTGAACACGTAGTAGAGCACAAGGGCGGATGCCCCTGCGAGAACCAGCGCAGCGATCGGACGACGGAACCCCTCAATGATGATCCGGACCATGAGATGAGCATAGCCGGCGAGAACGAGAAGGATGAACAGGAAGCCCCGCGCGTTGACCTCATCCTCGGCCTGCTGTCTCCGATATTCAGAAAGGCCAGCCTTGGCGGCCGCTTCAGCATCCGCCTGTGTGCGGCCGTAACCTACGATCTCAACCTTCTCCACGCCCAAATCTCCTGTGCAATTATCTGGAAAGACGCGCCGGCAGCTTGCGATCGGCTGATCAATTCTCACGCTTTCGTGTATCCAAATCGTTAATTTCTCCCGCAACCACATGCGAAGTAGCGCCTGCCGCGTCACGGCATTAACCCCTTCCGCGCCTGGCGCTCACAGGCCTCCGGGCGTCCGCCCGGCCGGTTGCGCGAACCTTCCAGCGATCCCCGGGGGCCAGGCGCTCGATCCAGGCATCGGAGCCGTGCAGGTCGATAAAGACCGCGTCCGCACGGCGCTTGCGGGCGGCGTGGAAATCCGCGGCGCGGTGGCCGCTTGGCCGGCGGCAGTAGCTGCCGGCCGGCGCCTCGCAATCGGGGCAGGGAACAGCCATCACGGGATGGCGGTGGGCCTCGAAATCAGCCG
>CAZKSE010000077.1:12800-15867 GCA_964555305.1 uncultured Rhodobacter sp.
CAATCGGGGCAGGGAACAGCCATCACGGGATGGCGGTGGGCCTCGAAATCAGCCGGCACGGGCAGTCCGCGGCGCGGCATCGCCGGACGGGCGCTGCCCGGTCGATGCGGCCGTCATGGCTGGAAGTCCTCGGCTGCGCCGTCGGGGTCGGCGGGGCGCCGGCGCGGATCGCCGGGCTCGATTGATGACCAGTGAAGATCGCCGCTCTCGGTCCGGATGCGTGCGATTTCGCTGCCGGCGAGATGGCGTGCGCGCACCCGGTCGCCCTCCATGAGGCCGCCATCGCCCATATCGTAGGCATGATCGAAGCCGATTACCGGCCCGGGCCGGAAGATGTATCCGCCGGTGCGCAGGTAGAGCCCGTGCGCGTCACGGCGGACGAGCGCCATCACCGCCAGTTCTCCGGGAAGAGCGTGCGGATCTCGGCATCCTCCTCGGCCGCGACCTCGGCGAAATAGGCGTCGATCCGGGGCTTCGCATCGTCGACGTTGCGCGCGATGAAGCCCAGCAGGTGGATGATGACGACATCGTCGTCCCAGCCCTTTTCATTGGCGATATCGAGGGCCCTCTCGGGCAGATGATTGACGCTTATTTGCCGCTCCTCTCAGTTTCGCGGGTTGCAATCCGATTCCGCTCCTCCGGCGCCGATGCGATCGGTGCGAGCTCGATAACGAAGCCATGCGGGTAGTAGCCGATCCAGGACGGGGCGGCGGCAGCGTGGCGCAGCTGGCTCCGTCGGGCCGGGTCGGCCATGAGCGCCGCGCGGATCTCGTCTGCGGAAAGATTGGCGCAGGGCAGGCCGGCCTCGGCGATATCGCACCGGGTGACGGGAAAGCTGACCCGTCCGTCAGCATCTCCCGCGGCGTCGGTCCGCCATTCCCGCGGGATGAAGGTCGCCGTGAAGATGGGCTCGTGAAGGGGGGCGGCCTCCTCGTGCAACGGCTCGAAACGGCCGTCGAAGAACTCCTCCTCCGGCCGCACCCAGAGACCCCCGTCGACATCGCCGACATAGACGGCGATCGCGCACCCCTCGGCAACCGGCGCGGATGCCTGCAGCGCGGCGATGCCGGCGAGCGAATAGGTCGTGCCGCGCTTGCGGTGCCGGTAGGTGGCGGATCCATGCTGCGGACCGGCCGCCTCGAGGAGTGCCTCAAGTCCGGCGATGAATGTCGCCGGCCAGTCGTCCTGGCCGCAGGCGGCGAGGCTTTCGGCATGATCGGCGCGCATCGCCGCCCAGACCGCCCTCAGGTCGAGGTCGCGATAGCCCGGCAAGTTGCGCGCGGCCGTGTCCGGATCGCGCAGCCAGGCGAGAAGCTGGGCCGAGGCGATGGCAATGGCGGGGCAGCCGCCGGAAGGTGTCGCGGGATCGCTCATGCGGGCACCTCCGTGATCGCCGCTTCGGCCTGGAGGTCTGATGTGGGGGCGGCCAGCTGAGCGCCGCCGATCGGGAGGGCCGACTTTCGGCTGAGGCCGTGGCGACCCAACGGGTATCCCGTCAGAACCGCAACGACCGCGGGAAGGGCGGCGTCGACGGTCGCCTCGTCGGCGCACCAGCCGGCAAGCAGGTTCCCCCGGAACGCGTCGATATCACCATCGGAGCAGCGCAGAAGGTGATCCAGCTCACGCCAGAAGGCGATGAAGCGCGGCTCGAGGTCGACGCGAGCCTTGGAGCTGTCGTGGTCGAGAATGATGCGGCGAAGGTGATCGAGCATGAACGTCTCCTCGCGCTTCACCGAGGAGCTGAGGCTGCCGAGGAGCGCCCCCGTCTCTTCCAGCGTCGGCCGGCCCTCTGCCGGCTGCCGGGTGCGGGCGACGAAGATGCGCTGTGCCCGCCGGCTCGGCGGGTTGTGGGCCAGGATGGCGGCAATGCTGTCGGGAAGAGAGCGCAGGAAGTCGGCCGCCGTCACCGGCGGATGCGCCGGCACGCGCGCCACTCCGGCGGCGCCCAGGTAATGCGGCCAGTCGATCGCACCGTTCCGCGTCACCGCCCCGGCAATGAGGTCGAGCTGGGACAGGGCGTCACGGCAGGCGCTCCCCGAATACCGGGTGATCCGGCCCGCCACCACCGCATCGACCAGATCCCCCAGCGTCCGCGCGCCGTGCTCGGCAAGCGCGTCCATGTTGCAGCCGATCTGAAAGCGGCAGAGAGGAAGGCGGCGCGAGGCGCTGGAAAGATCCAGGAGGCGCGGATCGATGCGCATCCCTTCGCCCATGTCGCGCTCGGCCAGGATGTCCCCGGTCAGGACGGTTAGGAAGGTCGGCAGATGGGGTTGGAGTTCCGCAACCCCGACCCCGAGAGCCTCTGTCAGGCTCTCGATCATGGCGCCGATATCGGAGGAGGGGTCGGATGCGACGGCCTCCGCGGCAATCCGCCACCAGGCCAGAAAGCCGGGATGGAAACGAAGATCGAGCCCGGAATGGTCGCCGCGCAGAAGGGCCGCGCGCAGCGCCCTGAGCAGGCGCATCTCCTTCTGGCGCACGCGCTCGCGCGTCACCGAAATCTCCGGCCGCGATCCGATCTCCTCGAGCGATGCGCGCGCATGCGGCGGCGCGAAGAGCCGTTCGGTCACCAGGAGGCGGTAGATCGGATCGCTGAGCGCGCCGGCAAACTCCACCATCGCCGCAGGCAGCATCGCCACGAAGTGGGGGCCGCTTTCCGGGCCGCCGGCGGCGGGAAGGAGGGGGATCTCCATCCGGGCGCAGAACGCCTCCCACGAAACGCTGCCGTCATCCGACTGCGACGCTTCGAGCGCCGCAAGGGCCCGCTCGATGACGTTCACCGTTCGGCGGCCGAGGCCGGGAACGGCCAGGATGCGATCCGGCATCAGTGCGGTGAGATCGCGCAGGGTCTCGACCCCGGCCGACTTGAGGAAGCGCGTCTTCAAGCCGAGAGGCAGGTCGCCCACCTGAAGATCCAGGGCCTGCTCGCCAAGGCAATAAGGGCTCTCTGCCTCGTCGGATTGAGTGGCAGGCGCCAATTGGCGCGCCGCGCCAGGCGAGATGCCATGTGTAATACCAACGGCATTACCCACTGACCTGCGCCCACTCGCGGCGTGTGATTGACGCG
>CAZKSE010000078.1:0-5247 GCA_964555305.1 uncultured Rhodobacter sp.
GTCTTCGAGCTGCTGCAATCGGGCGACTACCCGCCCGAACGGATCGCGGCGCTCGAGGCCTATACCTGGTCGCGCCCGAAAGGCGAGCCCGCGCAGGAGGTGGGCGGCGTCATGGTGACACTCGCCGCCTATTGCCAGGCCTTCGGTCTCGACATGCACCGCTCCGCCGAGGTCGAATACGCGCGGATCTCGCGCCCGGCGACGGTCGCGAGGATCCGCGCCAAGCAGGCGGCGAAGCCCACGGGCTCGGCGCTGCCCGTCGCGCCGACACGCAGGTCCGAGAACCATGCGCTCCTCGCGGCTGCCGAGGTGATGGCGGAAGCGATCAGGGCCCGGCAGGAAACCTATGTTGTGGCCGGCGGCTGCGCGTTCGATGACGACGTGATCGACAAGATGGAGCGCGACGCGCTCGCGGCCTTCGAGGCAGCTCGCGCGGCGAGTCCGGAACCCGAGGCGGAGCCTGCGACGACGGAAGCGAGTGCGCACACCGACTTCGCGGAGCTGTTGCCGGAAGGCGTCGAGATGTGGATGGTGGCCGATGCGCTGGCGGGCATGTCCCGTTCGGATGGGCTCACCGCGTTCCAGAAGACGAATGCGCGGTTTGCCGAGCGCGCCCTGCGCATTGCCATGCGGCGGAGCCCGGATGGTGCAACCATGGCAGGAACCGATGCGCGCGTGGCTGCGGCGGCGCGCCTGGTGGCGCGGGCGATCGACAGCGACATGGCGGCGTTCAACGCGCTCATCGCGGCGGCGGGCGCACATCCCGAGATGCCGGTCCGGCATTTCTTCGCGCAGATCCTGGAGGATTTCGCGGCCCTGATGGCGGGCGAGACCGCCCTCGCAGAGACAGAGACGCACCGGGAAGCAGAGGCAGGGTGAACAGCATGAACGAGATGACGATCACGCGCGAGACCCTGTCCTTCATGGGCCGGAGCTGGGAAGTCCGCGAGCCCGACATCGCCGCGCTCACGCGGCTGCGCACGGCCGGGGAAGATCCGCTGGCGGCGCGCATCATGTCCGCCCGAGGCATCGACCGCGACACGCTGACGAGCTTTGTGACCCCGAAGATCCAGGAGGCGCTCCCCAACCCGATGTCGTTTCTCGGCATGCAGGCGGCAGCCGAACGCCTGGCGCAGGCCATCCGCGAAGGGCAGACGGTCGGCATCTGGTCGGATTACGACGCCGACGGCGCCACCAGCGGCGCGATCCTGGGCAGCTTCCTGCGCCTCTGCGGCCGCGGCGATTTCCAACTCCGCATCCCCGACCGGATCGAGGAGGGCTACGGGCCGAATACGCCCGGCCTGCTGGCGATGCGCGACGCGGGCTGCGACCTGATCTGCATCCTCGATTCCGGCACCACCGCCTTCGAGCCCCTCGCCGCGGCGAAAGAGGCCGGCATCGAGGTGATCGTCATCGACCACCACGCGGCCGAGGAGACGCTGCCCGAGGCGGTGGCGGTCGTGAACCCCAATCGCAAGGACCAGCCGGAAGGGCAGGGGCATATCTGCGCCGCCGGCATGACCTTCATCTTCGCCATCGCGACGACCATGCTCCTGCGCAAGGAGGGCTGGTTCGATGGCAAGGATGGCCGCCCGGCGACCGCCCCCGATCTCTGGTCGCTCCTCGATCTCGTCGCACTCGGCACGGTCTGCGATGTCGTGCCGCTGATCGGCGTGAACCGCGCCTTCGTCTATCGCGGCCTGCCGCTGCTGACCGCGCGCGGACGTCCCGGGATAAAGGCGCTGGCCGCGGCCGCCGGGATCGACCCGCTCGCGCCGATCACCGAGAAGGAATGCGGCTGGGTCCTGGGTCCGCGGATCAATGCCGGCGGCCGTATCGGCCAGTCGGATTCCGGCGCACTCCTTCTTCTCGAAGAGGATCCCGAGAAAGCCACCGCGCGCGCCGAGGCGCTGCATGCGCTCAACACCGAACGCCGCCAGCTCGAGGCGGCCACGACCGAGGCCGCGATCGAGCAGCTGGCCGATCGCCGCCCGGGCGTCGACCGGGGGCTGGCGCTCGCCGTCGTCGAGGATGCCCATGAGGGTGTCGTCGGGATCTCGGCGGCCCGCCTGCGCGAGGCCTATGACGCGCCCGCCATCGTCCTCTCGCGCGCCCATGACGGGGCATTGAAGGGCTCCGCGCGCTCAGTGCCGGGCTTCGACATCGGTCATGCGATCATCGCCGCACGCCAGGCGGGCATCCTGGTCAAGGGTGGCGGCCACGGCATGGCGGGTGGCCTTACGATCGAGGAGTCCCGGCTCGCCGAGTTCGTCGCCTTCATGGATGGCGAGATCGGCAAGACCGAGTATGCCCGCATCGGCGTCGTCAGCCAGGCGGATGCGCGCCTCACGCTTGCCGAGTTCACCGTCGCCGGGCTGCGCGGCATGGACCGGATGCGGCCCTTCGGCACGGCCAACGAGGAGCCGCGAATCGTGCTTGCGGGCGCCGTGCTGCAGGACATACGGGTGCTCAAGGAGATCCATTTCAAGCTGGTCCTCGAGGACAGGGGCGTCACGGTCGACGCGCTGATGTGGAATGCCGCGAACCTGCCGATTGCGCGCGAGATACGCGAGGCGATCGGATCGCGGGTCGATGTCTATGGCACAGGCTCGATCAACGCCTTTCGCGGCAAGGAGACGCCGCAGATCGTGATCAGCGACATTCGGCTGACGCCCGGCGTCCTTCTCTGAATGTAATTCGAACCTTAACGAAGAAGATATCCCGAGTGAAAGACACCCAGATGAGCGCTTTTTCCATCCCGGATGACCTTGAAGCGGATCTTGCGCTCGACGGCGTCCTGCACCGGCTCCTCGTCGGCCCGGCGACCTTCCTGCCCAATCGCCCGGCGATTGCCGATGGCGGCATGCAGGTGCCGCCCTACACGGCCTCGATCGAGGCGGCAGCACGGCTCTTCGATGCCCGCATGTCGCCCGCAGAGTGGTTCCTGCACCGTGCCTGGGATCGCGACTCGGTCTGCGTTTCAGGCGACAACGGGCTCGATATTGGCGCCACGGGCGCGCGCGGGCAGGGCGCGCTGGCGCTCTCCCTGCTGACGCTCGCCGCCGTGCGCGAGCTGCGCGCGGGCGAGGAGTGGGATGCGATGATCGTCGAGCTCCGCGAGCTTGCGGCCGATACCGAGGCACGGCGAACCGTCGCCCGGATCTGAAACGGTATCGGTTCTTTCACCCATCGGCGATATGCTGGCGGGAGCGATATCGGAGACCCGCCATGAAGGACAATATCTGGCTGCAGACGACCCCCGAGGAGGCGGCGGCCCTGCGCGAAGCCCTTGCCGGGAGTGACGATCCTGCCGCTGCGAGCATTCTTGCGAAAATCGATCTTCTGACGACCGACCGCGATCATGATGAGGCCTTCCGCGAGGCCGCGATCGAGAAATATGTCGGCAAGCTGAGCGATGGCGACCTGGACTTCCAGTCCGACGCCATGGTCTCGAATGGCGAGGAGGGTGCCTATGTCATGGCCTTCCTCTACGTGCGCAACGATGAGGCCGGTCTGAACTTCGACGACGAGGATGAGCCCGAAGCAGACGGGTTCGACGAGACCACACCGGACTTCTGAGGTCGCTTCATGCAGGTTGTGAAAATCGGAGAGAGCGGCGATCGCGCCGAGATCCGCGCCACGGTGAATGCCGATGGCGCCAGCCATCGCCTGGAGATCAGGGCCGTGTCCCAGGGGCTCGAGCGCAGCCATGTCTTCTCCAATTGCGGGGATGACCCGGCGGGCTTCCTCGCCGGGATCGACGACGACTACGTCCTCGACAAGTTCCTGCGCCTGGGCGCGCGCGAGATCGACTTCGATGCGACCTGCGCGGGTCTTTTGGGCGCCGTGACGGAACTCGAGGAATCTGGCGAGATCACCGCGGGCGATGCGCGACTGCGCCGGGATGCGATTGCATGGGAATCGCGGATGATCGACAAGACCGCCGAGGCGCCTGACTGGGTCAAGGCCAACAGCCTCTTGCGGTTCGCGCGCGAGCAGCAGGGCATTCCATTCGAAATGCTCAGAGGCTGCATTGCCCACCGCCGATCCGACGCGGCGGAAGCCTTTCTTGGCGAGTTCTGGGTTCCTTTCCGCGCCGAGATCGCGCGGGTCGGGGTCGAGATCGCAGCGCCCGATACCGACATTGACGACAGGATGGAGTTTGCCTGATGCGCAGGATCACCAGAGAACAGGCCTGGCAGGAGATCAGTGGCAAGCTCCGCTCCATGCGAAAGTTCTGCGACACGGAAGGGTTCGGAACGATCCGGGCCAAGCACCTCGCGCTTGACGTCATCGACAAGTGGCTCGATGTCGAAGTCTTCCAGAAGGGTGCCGAGCGGTCCAGCAATCCCGACTACCATGGCCCGCGCCGTCGGCCGCCGATCAGCATCGGCTACACCGTGCGCACCGGGCGCGACGAGACGGGCGCCTCGCGGTTCTGGATCGAGGATCTCGGAGAGGACCTGCACAGCCCCAGGGAGGCCATCGCGCGCACCGTGCGCGAGCTGGCGGAATTCCTGCAGGCCGGCTCCGAGGTTCCCGGCAGGCTGGTCCAGCTCGCCCTTCGCGCCGCGCCGGACCGGGAGGATTTCGACATCGAGGCCCTCGCGGGACAGGCGATCGATTGGAGCCAGTGCCGCACGGCACCGCTGCAACGCGCGCTTGCTGTTCTTGAGCCGGAGGAGCGCCGCGACCTGGTCGAGGCGTGCACGCCGCGCGACACGCCGAGCTGGATTCTGCGCCATGCGGCCGACCCCGATTGGGTCTGCATCGGCGCGGGTGACGGCATCCATGCGCCCGCGCAGCACGACCTGCCCGACGAGGCGATCGTGCACGCCAAAGGTATCGACCACTTCAAGGTCGCGGGACTGCGCGAGAAAGACGTATTCTGGTGTCGCGAGGACCTCGTCGGCAGCCACGCCCTGCTTTGCACCTTTCGTGTCCTCGGTGACCTAGAAATGCGGGTTGCCGATCTGCGCCCCTGGCTCCTCGCCTGCGAGACGGATCACATCCACGCCGTCCTGAGCGGGGATGAGGATGCCGCGCGCCAGTGCCTTGTCGGCCTTGCCCGCGAGGGCGATCCGGGCGCGGCCGAGCTGATCGACCATATCGCGCAACGCCAGAAGGTTGCGGGTGACTCCCCCAGGGCGTTCATGGAGGTCCACAGCATGCACGAGATCGAGGAATGGGTCTGGGAAAACCGGATCGATATGGCTGAGCCCGGGCCGATCCCGGGCGCCTGACGCC
>CAZKSE010000078.1:5347-15710 GCA_964555305.1 uncultured Rhodobacter sp.
TTTCGCGGAGCTGCACGACTTCCTGTCGACCAGCGGCGCGATCAACGCGGCCTGCAACGGGCTCGATTTCGAGGTCGATCCGGAGACAGGGAGCTTCACGCTCCATATCGACCGGGTTGATACAGCCAGGTGGGGAAACTTCCATCCGGGTTGCGCATCGCCCGTCGGGGCCGCTTCCGGCCTTTGCGTTTTCGCGCGCGGGTCATAGACTGAGCTTGCGAAAAAAAAGGAGAGCCAGATGGCCCGCTTCTACATCAAGGGCGTCGCTGCCGCGACCGCCGTCGCCGCCATCCTGGCGATCGGCACGCAAGCCAAGGAGCCCGATTTCACGGAGATCCCGCAACTCGACGATCTGCGCGAGGAGGTGCTGCTGCCGCACTACGCCCGCATCACGGGGATCCATGCGACGCTGCCGGTGGCCGCGGTCAAGGCCGATGTCTGGCTTCAGGCCGACATGGAGATCGTGAAGACCCGCCTGGCGGAGCTGAGCGAGCGTGCGCCGGCCGGTGCGGCCGACCCCCACATCCTCGAAGGCGAGATGATCGGCGCCACCGGCACCTATTCGGTCAATGACCTGGGCGCCTATGCGGCTACGGTGATCGCCGCCGACACGCATATGGTCCAGAACTGGAGCCTCGCCACCACCGAATTCATGCAGATGGGCATCGAGCCCGACCATGCGAATTACCTGTCTCTGCACGCGATGGCCGTTGAGCTGGATCGCTTCGAGGAGCGGTTTCAGCCTTATATCGGCAATCCCGGCGCGCTCTCGGCCGATGCGATCTCCGCCTATACCGAGGCGGCCACCGTGGCGCAGGTCATCTTCGGGCGCCTGGACGAGGCCCGGCCCGGGCAAGCGCCCGGCTCTGAGATGCAGGATGAGGCGCTTCAGGCGGCCTACCAACTCGATACGCCGGAGATGTGATCATGACGAAGACCTTTCCCGCCGTCGAATGCCCGCTCGCCCAGACCGATGAAGAGCGTCGGGCCGTGGCCGCGCTGATCTACGGGCAGGGCACGTTCGATCATGAAAACCGCTTCCGCATCGGCGGCTCGGAACCCGTCCATGAGGTGGCGCGGATCCATCTTCTCACCGAGCCGCTCTACGGCACGGTCGGCGGCGAGAGCCAGATCCGGAACGTCTTCGGCCACCAGCTCGAGGAGCCCGCCTGGATCTACCTGGAGAATACCGAGGGCAAGATCTTCGGCTGGTCGGAATGCAAGGGCGCAGTCGGGTTCCGCTCCGTCTATGGCGTGATCTTCGAGGATCCCGAAGGCGATGTCTGGTTCTGGGGGCACGCCGCTGACGGCAGGAAGATGCACGAGCCCTGGGAAGAACGCCACCAGGGGTTCGACGAGCTCTTCCTGATCGAGCGCGAGGCGGCTTACGCGGTTCTGGATCAGAACGGGGCGCTGGCAGACAACCTGCCCGCCGAGGGCGAATTCTCGCTGTCGCTCGACCCGCGACCGGTCGTCACCGCCATTCCGTGGTGGTCAGGATCGGAGGGCGACGAGCCGATGGTTCAGGAAGCGCTGACGCGCGCAGCAGAAAACAAGGCCGGCTGGGCCCGCATTGAAATGGAGATGGCACCGTGAAGGGAATTATCGCACAGATACTGGGCCGGAAGGGGAGCGAACCTCTGCCCGCGGTCGAGGAAGAGAAGCCCTTCGGTATCCTGCACCCGAACGGGACGCGGGTCTTCCTGTCGAGATTGCACGACGACGGATCGATCGAGATGAACACTTCCGAAGGCGTGTTGCGTTTTCCCTCGGTGGCGATCTCCGAGAAATACCTCGGCGATACAGGCGAGGTGCAGGAGGATGCCGCGCCTTCACCCTGAGCGGAGACAGGGCCGAGCCATTCTGCCCTGACAGCGCTGCGATCCGGTCGGCATGGGAAAGGCCCCGGCGATTTCTCGCCGGGGCCTCATTCGCTTGGACGGTTCGCTTGCCGCCTTAGTTCTGGAAAAGAGTGGCGGTGAAGCCGCCGCGGGCCTCGAAGCCGGAGGTCTCGTTCGCACCGGCCACCGTGCCGAAGATGGCCTGGTTGCCGTTATGCGAGGCAGTCACGCCGCGGACCGTGCCGGTCTCGTCGCGCATGAAGGTCCCGCCCTGCTCCTGGTTGCGCAGCCGCAGCGTGGTGTTGCGATCCACAAAGCGGTTGTCGACCAGATCGGCATCGCCGAACATCTCGATTGAGTGGCGGTTGTTGCCGGCAATGCCGCCGATCGCCACGCTGCCGGTTGCCATATCGAGCGCCAGGTTCGCTTCGCCCGACATGACGCGCCAGGTGTCGCCACCGTTCAGCGTGTAGTTCATGTCCAGCGGGCCATTATAGGCACCCGAGGGCAGGGTCATCGAAGCCACCGGCTCGCCGGTCAGGCGGTAGACGAACACGTCATTGCCCAGGCGATACTGCACGAGGCCGATATCGGTTCCGGCCAGGCGGTCAACGGCGACGGTGCCGCTTTTTCCATCCTGCGAGAAGTTGCGGGCCCGGCGGGTAACGCCGCTGTCGAGCGTGGTCTGGGTCGCGCCCGAACCGACGAAGGCAACGAGATCGGCGGTCGAGGTCGAGGCGGGCGCCGTGCTGGACGGCGGGGGCGTGGTCGGGCTCGGGCTCGAGGTGCCGCCACCACCACCGCAGGCGGAGAGGAGGGCAACGGCGGCCGAAGCCGAGAGAAGGCGGAGGATGGTGGTCATGTTCTGTCCCTCGTGAAAAATTGATGAGCACAATTTAGAGAGGCCGTGCGAGAATGTCAAAGCGAAAAATGCGAAAAAATATGCTGAATGTGGGATTGCCCTAACTGAAACGTGGCGATATTCTGTTTGCGAAATTATGAGGATCATTCCATGACCCGTCTTCTCTCGACCGCGCTCTGTGCATCGCTGCTCGCCCTGGCATCGCCCGTGGCCGCCGATCCGATCCGTGCGGTCGTCTATACAGGCTCGGAAGCCCTTGTAACGCACGTTCTTTCCCTGCCCGGCATGCCCGAAGAGGCGCAGGACGAGCAGGCCCGCTTCGAGGCCGCGCGCGGCTACCGCAGCCTGCCCGGGACCGAGGGCATGCGCGATGTGAGCTTCCGTCCGGTTCTGACTTTCGACCCGAATGTCAACGGCGGCCTGCCGGGCGACCGGCTTCAAGTGGCCGGTCTGACCTTCCTGGTCGACCCGGAATATGTGCGAAAAAGCGGAATTTTGATTGGTATGGAGGCGGCCGCGGTGATGCGGGAAAACATCTCCCCCGGCCTGGCCCTGGATCTTCGGGCGCGCGGCATGGTCGGCTATTCGCCGCAGCACCAGGTCGGCAAGCTCGCCGTAGATCTGCAGGGGTGCCTGCGCTACCAGGCGAACCCGAGCCGCTATTTCCACGGCTGCACGGGGCTGAATCACCAGCGGGTCAAGCTGGGCCACCAGACCGAACTTCACGCCGCCATCGGCGCCACGCAGGCGTTCGGCGCCGGCCGCAGCCTTCACGCCGTGACCGGGGAGATCGGTGTCCGTCGGGTCTTTTCGCAGGGTTCCACGCCTTGGAGCCAGGGCTATGTGCGGGTGTCGACGGCAACGGCACTGCAGAACGGCACGGCGATCGTGACTTCGCTGGAGCTGGGTCAGGCGGTGAGGGATGTCCAGGCCACGCGCCTGCGCGCTTCGGTGGGCCTGATGCGCGACATCGCCGGCCGGCCGACCTCGATTTCGGTTTTCTACAGCCGTTCGCAGGGCGGCATGTTCCTGGGCGAGGCGCGCCGCGACCAGACCTTCGGGGTCGGCGTTACGCGGGAGATGAGCGACAAGCTGTCGATCTCCGCCTCGATCAGCCGGACGCGCTCGAATGCGAGCCTGTTCAATGCCGGGCCCTCGCTCGGGATGAACGTGTCCTACCGGTTCTGAGCCGGGTAGGGCGGGCAGGAAAAGGCAGGGCCCCGGCATGCCTCGGGGCCCTTCTCGTTCCGCTTGGAAGTCGGTCAGCAGGTGCCGTAGAAATTGCGCGAAAAACGGCAGAATTCGGTTGCCGTGCCGGTTTCGATCATCGCCCGCGTCATGTCGCGCCCGTCGGCCAGGTAGCATTGCCCGACGATGCGGCCGAACCGGTCGATATCTCGGGTCCGGCAGGTCACCGGCGTGTCGCCGATGAGGCCGCGCAGGGCGCCCGTTGCGGAATCGCCGCCAGGCTCGCCCAGCTCGGGCGCGTCGAGTCCCCAGACCCGGATGCGCGTCTCCGCAGCATCCATCCAGAACGTGTCGCCATCGATGACGCGCGTCACACGCCCCTCGAACATCTCCCCGACCACGCCTTGCGCCCAACTTTTAACAGGCCCGGTGGACGCCAGGTGAATGCCTGGCCCGGACCGTTCCGGACCTGTCTCCGCGATCGTGTTCACCACCCCCAAAGCCACCGACAGCGCCGCAGCGCAAACGATGCCAACAGGCCCTTTCTTTCTCAGCACCTTGCCGCGCAAGCGGCCCAGGCACCGCGGCCCGCGGTAGAACAGCCACTTCATGGCGCGAGCGTCCCGCCGGCGGCGTAGTCGCTGGCCTCGACCTCGATCTCACGATCGGGCCCGATCCGCAGGCTGCAGGGCTCTTCCTTGATCTCGTTGTATCCATGCACCCTGAGATCCCCGTCCTCGGCCTCGATCGCAATGCTGCGGCCGTCCGTAGTGTCGATGAGGATCTGGTTGCCCCTGAGGGTGACAGTGATATCGACCGGATCCTTGCCCGCGCCTGCCTGCCAATCAGCCAGGCGCCATGTCTTTTTCACTTCCATTCCCACCTCCGCAACTTCCTTTTCGCAGTATCGGCAAATCGTGTGAATTTTGCAATGCGATCATTGCCGGCGCGCTGCCTACGACGGTTTTTTCTTGCGCGCGCATCGCCGATGCGTGGGATCACAGGGGCCGGGAGGCTCCATAACGAGCAAGGGCGCCCCGAGGGGCGCCCTGCGATCTTCAAGAGGGGAAACCTCAGAGCAGGTCGAGCTGCTCGGTTTCCTTCTCCTTCTTGCGGGCCCACTTCTTGTAGCGATCCCAGCCGTTGATCAGCAGGTCGAGCGCATCGTAGCGGTTGAGGCGCGTGGCGCCCTTGCGGTCGCGGCTTGCCTGGCTGCGCAACTGGCGCACCGGGTTGTCCATCTCCAGGTTCGCACCCGTCCGCAGGCTGTTGATGAACTGCTCGGCCAGCTGCTCGTCCTCGCGATGGATCCTGTAGAGGAAATAGGTCATCACACCGCCGGTGGCGAAGGAGTCGAGCCGGCTTTCCTGGCCGAGACCGTCCGAGAGGCGGACCTTGGCGGCATAATCCACGAGATCCGGATGCTTGGTTATCGTCATCTCCTGCTCGGTCGCCGTCGGCCGATCCCGGTGGCGAAGCGGCAGCTTCATGTCCTCGCGCCACTGCAGAAGCGCGGCCGACTTGACCACGCGGCTGTCGCCGCCATGCACGGTCTTGCTGCGCTTCATATGGGTGTCGTAGGTGGCGAAGGCCTCCTCGGGCACGTCGATGGCGATCGGAACCTCGATCGGCGTCTCCGCCATGATGCAGGCCTTGAGGCGGTGCTGGCCGTTGATCAGGCGCGCCGGGCCGTTCTTGGTCAGCGGATTGCCGTGGAAGGCAATCGGCTGGGCGTTGACCATCCAGTGGCCTTGCTTGATGTCGCGCGCGATCTGGTTGACATGCGTCTTCTGGATCTCGCGGTTGACCGTGTTGTAGTTGTCGAGCCATTCCTGCGCGATCGCCGGCGTCACTTCGACCATCCGGACTTTCACCTTGGCGCCCGACTGCGCGGCCCCGATCAACATCTCCGCGGTCTCGCCGCTGAACGTCTTCATCTCCGTATCTGTGTCCGAGATCTTGCCGTTCGCGATGCCGGGATAGCCGTCCACGATGGGCAGGCCACAATTAGCCGGCGCGTTGTGGCGCACATCGCGCATGCTGAGCGGATGGCCGGCGGAGTCGAGCTTTGTCTCCTTGCCGTAATCCGGCTTCCACGAATAGATCGACTTGGGCTTCTTGCCGGCGACATAGTCGTTGAACGCCTTGATCGCGAGCGCAAGCGCGATATCCGGATCGACATTGCGCAGCGAGGTATTCTCGATGATAGACTGGAGATTCAGATCGAGCATCTTCGCCGGATTGTCGGCGCCCACGTTCGGGTCGTCCATATCCTGGAAGAACTGCCGGATCTTCTCGCCGTGACCGGCCTTCAGGGCCATGAAGATCAGCGGCGTGCGGGCCTTGGCCGGGATGCGGTCTCGCGGCAGATCATGCGCGATCCTGGTTGCCTCGATGAGTTCCGGGTTGGAGTCGAGGACGAGATCGAGGCGCGACCAGCTGATCGGGATCTCGTTCTTGCGGAAGGTTCCGTTCTCGATGCGGATGAGCTTGTTCAGTGAGCGCTGAACGTCGCCGGCATGCGGCACGCCGCGCGATTCCAGAACGCCGGTAAAACCGCGTCGCCGATGCTGGTCGATCGTGTGCAGCGTGTCACGCCGCGCGCCGCGGGCCACCAGGGTGGTGAAGGGAACGCCCGCCTCGATACACGCCTTGAGACGGTGATAGCCGTCCATGAGGGCGCCGCTCTCGTCGAGGATGATCGGCTGGCCATTCTCCACCCAGCCGCCGGCGCGCATGACGCCGGCATAATGCGCGACCGCCTTCCGGTCGAGGGTCGGCTCTCGCTCCATCGTCGCGATGAGTTTCTCGGCACGCTCGGGCGTGATCTTTTCGGTGCGGTAAGTGATGCCTGTTCCGGTCGCAGCGTCCGGAGCTCCGGCGGAAGCGGTCACCTCTTCGCGTTCCGTTATAGCACTCGCGGTCATCGTATCAGCTCCATCCGTTTTGCTTGTTGGCAGCATATTTTTCTTTGCACGTTCCTACTGTATGAAGCACTTATTCCCCAGTTGTCCATGCTTTTTTTCGTCAATGTGATTGGCCAAGCAAAACTTTGCATTACGATATTTTTCACCATTCTCCGCTCTCGATTTGCAACGCAGTTTGCGAAAAATAGTCACGAAAATGCGCAAAACCAGACTCGGTTTCGTGCTTGCCGCAAGGGTAAGCCACCAAGTGCTGTGCCGGAAGGGTGCGGGCGATCGCCGGGTCGCGCCAGGAAGTGCGCGGTTTTCGCCGAATCAGTTTACACCTCGGACGATCTATTCGCGAGGCGCCTGACCGCCCCCCCCCATGCGTAGCTGTGTTGATTGCTGACTTTCTCTTTTCGCACGCCTCGGCTACTCTTTTCCAAAGAGGTGAGACATGCCGGCGACACTCGATATTCGCACGAAGCGCAAGGCCTTCAAGGATGGCCCCGACCTGTGGAACGCGATCGTTCACGGGCCACGCGAGATTTTCGACAGGGACAGGAGTCTCGCCAACACGCTCATTCGGCACGGCTTTTCCCAAATGCCCGATACCGGTGAACGGGTCATCTGGGTGACGCCGCCGGCACCCGTGGCGCCGCCGATCTATCTTGGCGATCTTCTCGCGGCAAAGCATAATGTCCGGATGAGCCGGGACACGAAGGCTATGGTCGAGGCCGCGCGCGGGGCGCGCAAGCCCGAGGACAGCCTCGAGCGCTATCTTGGGCCGTCGACCCTGGCCGCCGGGCGCGCCGCGCTGACCGTGCAGGCCGGATCGCGCAACTTCATCGCCAATTGCGACGCGGACGACCGGGCGCGCCGCGACCTGCTGGCGGGCGCCGGCTGGCTGCCCGTGCCGCAGGATCGGATCACCCCGGCGCTATGCGAAAAATTCGGAACGGCGCCCCATATGACCGCCGATCCGTTCCTGGCCGCGAACCTCGCCGCCTACATGGCCCCGCGGGCCCATGAAGTTCTCGCCGGCATGACCAGGGCGGCGCGCAAGGCCATCGAGGTCAGCAAATCGCAGGAGGCGCCGGAGGGTTTCGATCTCGCGGCACCGGAAGGCATCGACTACCTGCCCTTCCAGAAAAGCGGCATCCACGCGGTCGTCTCGTCGGGGAAATCCGGCATCATCGCGGACGATATGGGGCTGGGAAAGACGGTCGCGGGCATCGGCATCCTCAATGCCAGGCCGGAGGCGCGGAACATCCTGGTCGTCTGCCAGGCCAACATGAAGCTGAAATGGGTCCGCGAGATCAACAAGTGGCGGCTCAACCAGGACCTGACGATCGGGCATGCCGAGGGCGACAGCCTACCCCAGACCGATATCGTGGTGATCAACTACGACATCATCGGCCGGCACAAGGCGGCGCTGCAGGCGCGCAGCTGGGACATCATCCTTCCCGATGAGGCCCACAACATGAAGAACCATGAGACGCAGCGCACCCAGGCCGTGCTGGGCGACGTGGTCGACCTCAATCCGGAACTGCCACCTCTGAAGCTCGCCCCGGGCGGGCTCATGGTGCATCTCACCGGCACGCCGAAGCCCAACAAGATCGCCGATCTCTGGCCGCTTCTCTCCTCGACGCGCCCCGATATCTGGGGCCGCGGGCCCGACGCCTTTCGTGCCTTCATCGACCGCTACCAGCCGCCGAAGCTCATCCGCAAGAAGATGCGCAAGGGCAATCGCGAATACGAAGTGACCATCCCGCTCGCCGGCCAGCCGATCCGCGAGCTGGAGCTACAGCTGCGCATGCGCGGCTCGGGCAGCTTCATTCGTCGCATGAAGCGCGACACCGACCTGCCACCGAAGTTTCGCACGCCGATCGAGCTGCCGTTCCGCTTCTCCGAGGCAGACCGCAAGGCACTGGCAGAGATCGATGCCGATATCGAGGCCATCGCGCATCGCGTGGCGGTCGAGAACGGCCGGATCAGGGTGGGGGAGCGCATGCCTGCCGGCGCGATCATCGACACGATCACCGGCATGGTGCCCTCCAGCCCGCATTTCGCCGAGGGCGCGCGGGTGCGCGCCAATCTCGGCCTGCTGAAGGCGCCCTACATGGCCCGGTTCATTGCCGAGGAGCTTCTGGCCGACGAGGAACTCGCGCCGGAGCTGCGACGCAAGACGGTTGTCTTCGCCCACCACAAAGCGGTCATCGCCAAGATGGCCGAGGTCATCCGCAAGGATCTACCCAATGGCGTCCTGATCTACGACGGGTCGGTGACCAGCGTGAAAAAGAAGCAGGAGCTCGTCGATCGGTTCCAGGATGATCCCGACGCCCGCGTCTTCCTGATGTCGAAATCAGGTAACAGCGGCATCACGCTGACCGCGTCGCATCGGATGCGCATCGCCGAACCTGATTGGGACCCGGCCAACATGTCACAGATTGAAGACAGGATCTGGAGGATCGGGCAGGAACAGAATTGCGACATCGGCTATCTCTACGCGCCGGGCTCGCACGACATGAATATCGGGGAGGGCCTGATCCGCAAGATGGACGTCGACGAGCGCGCGCTCAACAGCTTCGTGCTGACGAGCAAGTCGCGCAAGCCGCGCGGCGGCGCGCATGAGGCGCTCTTCGGCGGCCTGGGGCCCGACCGGGAGAGCCCGGACGCAGGCGTGGCACCCGTCGAGGAAATCGACGAACCGCAGATGAGGCTGCCCCTCTGATGCGCGACCCTCATCTCCCTCTCCCTGTCCTTCGGTCCGAAAATGACGGCATCGCCGGGACGCTCAGGATCGGGCCGATCCCCGCTTCGTCCCTGCAGGCGCTCAAGGTGGCGATGGAGCGCCATGGCCTGCATGTTGCCATGTCGCCCGATGCCATTTCCGGCGCTCTTTCGCATGACGAGGATGGAGCGCCGATGATCACCGCCTTCGCGCGGGGCAGGGGGGTCTTGGGCTACCTCGTGGAGGAAGATGGCACCGAGGCCGATCCCGCGCTGCTCGCGCGGTGCTTCGAAGAAGCCCTGCCCGCAGGCCGCATCGTGAACATCAAGGGCACCCACATGCCTGGCGGGCATATGCGCGTCTTTACCCGCGTCGATGTGTCGGTGGAGGAAGATGGCGCGCATTTCTCGCGCAGCCAGTCCATCCGTCGGATTGGCGGCTCGGACCTGGACCCGGAGCCCTCGCCATGGTGAACGCAAATCCCGACACCGCGGAGCGGATCGGCGAGATCCGCCAGGCGCTGCACCGCGTGCGCGACCTCGACAGGATCGCGGCGCGGATCGCCGATCCGCAGGTGCGTGAGCGTATCCGTGGCGTCTATGTCGATGCCGTTCCGGCCATAGGCCGCCTCGATCTCGCGCAGGAGAAGCACTTTGAGCGGATGATCGCGGGCATCCGGATGACCCTCGATCGCAGCGAAAGCTATGAGGCCGATCTCGATCGCCTGGCCGTGCTTGTCGATACCGCCATCCAGGGCGGCGCCACGACTGACGCGCCCTCCGCCGCGCCCGAAGATCCCGCGCCGCCGCCCCTGGCGGGCGCGCCCGCCACG
>CAZKSE010000079.1:0-15553 GCA_964555305.1 uncultured Rhodobacter sp.
CCAGCCAGGTGACCAGCACATAATCCATGTTCGAGCGGTGGTTCATCACGAACACGACCGCCGAACGCGGGTCGATCCCGCGCAGCGTGTCGCTGTCTGCCCGGCCCAGGCGGACGCGGTAGAACCCCCGGCTCAGTTGTCGCGCGACGCGGATGGCGAAGCCGAAATAGGTCGCGGTGGAAAAGCCCGGCACGATTTCGCGCGCGTAGGAGCGTGCCTTGGCGAAGGCCACGTTATGCGGCACCCCCTCGGTCCGGGCGTAGTCGGCAACCGCCTCCATCACCTGCGGGTCGTGAATCAGGCGGATGACCTGATCCTGGCGGCGCATCATCCGGAACGGCTGGATCGGGCGTTCAAGGCGCTTGTTCAACTCCTCGACCGCGCGCTCCATGCGGCGGCGCAGAAACCAGCGCAGACCCGGGCCGATAATACGGTCCAGCGTGGCAATGGCGGCCAGCACCAGAACCAGGATCACCAGCCAGAAGGGCATCTCGACAGTCGCGGTCATTTCCAATGGCTTAGTTTCCTCGGGGGCGCACGGCAATGCGCATTCGCGTCACGCCGCGCGGTGCGTCGTCCTGACGCTGCGCTGATGCGCGCGTAACACACGCATAACGGGCGCAGTCGTAGTGTGATTCGCACAAGACGGGTCACAGACCCCCGGCACCATCCACAGCCTCCAACCGCCTGACGGCGGGCCATCGCGCCCGGCGACCGGCTCATCGATGAAAGGACCCGCCATGACGCTTCGCCATGTCATCATCGAGCTTCTGCCCCCCGCGGAACTGGATGCCGCGCTCATGACCTTCGGCCCGCGGGGCGAACCGGACAGGCTGCGCCGCGCGGTCGCGGGGCTGACGGGGTTCACCCCTGACCTGGGATTCGGTGCCTTGCGCAGCCCTGACGCAAGCCGCGACACCCGCGATCTGACCGCTGCGCCCCCCGCGCCCGAGACGATCCTGATCCGCGGCGTGATCGACGATGAGCAGACCGATCTGACGGCCGCGGTTGCCGCAGATGACACCGGCGTCGTCGGCATCTTTGCCGATTGCGCCATCGCCAGTTACCTGACCTGCGGCCACTCACCGGCACGGGGTGATCACCACGATGTCGCGCGCCTGCTGGGCGTTTCCTCCCTGCACCGGGCGGGCATGACCGGGGCAGGTGTCGCGTTGGCGATCGTCGATTCGGGGATCAACCTCGCGCATCTGCGCGCCCGGCTGGGCTTCACGCCCCGTCTGGATCAGGCGTTGAGCTGGCTGCCATCTGCCGGCGAGGACATGCCGGATTTCGTACCGGGGGCGATGCCGGTCGGCCATGGGACGATGTGCGCCTTCGACGCGCTGATCGCCGCGCCTGAAGCGACGCTGCTGGATCTGCCGATCCTTGACCCCCGCCTGCCGGCCGGGATCCAGCACCGGCTCAGCGACGCGATCCGCGCCTTCGACCATCTGGTGCGCGTGGCCGAGGGGCTGGGCAGCACGGCCGGCCATCACTCGCTCGTCGTGAACAACAGCTGGGGCCTTTACCAAGCGGCATGGGACCTGCCGCCGGGCGATCCCGGGCGCTATATCGACAACCCCCGCCATCCGTTCAACCGGATCGTCGGGCGGCTGGAACGCGCGGGCGCCGACATCCTTTTCGCCGCCGGCAATTGCGGCAGCGAATGCCCGGACGGCCGCTGCGGCACTGTCCGCGACGAAGGCATTCTGGGCGCCAATTCCCATCCCGATGTGCTGTGCGTTGCCGGCGTCGATATCGCCAAGCGCCGCGTCGGCTATTCGACACGCGGCCCGGGCCTGCTGACGGCCGAGAAACCCGATATCGCCGGCTTTACGCATTTTCACGGCTCGGGCTGGCTGGCGGCGGACAGCGGCACCTCGGCCGCCTGCCCCGTCGTGGCGGGCCTGCTGGCGGCCTGTCGCAGCCGTCTGCCTCTATCCGACGACTGGCGCCCCGCCCGGATGCGCTCCCTACTGCGCGACACGGCCGACCCCCTGGACGAGGCGGGTTTCAACCCGGAAACCGGCTACGGCATCGCCAGCGGCACGCGCCTTCTGGACGCGATTTCTGCAGGTTCCGATGCGCCAACGGATGCGGACGCGCCACGCGCCGATGAACCCAGTGATGACCCCGACCCCCTCCCGAACCCCGATGACGAGATCGCGGACGAGGTCGAGGACGACGAATTCCTGTGCGCCCTAATGGCCTTCGAAGCCCCCGCTACCGGCGGGAAGGGCTGCACCGGATGCGACCCCTGCGCGGACGGTAGCCCGTGCGCGGGGCGAACCCCTGCTACCGAATCGGAGGACGAAACCATGAGTGACCGTGATCAAGAATTCCTGCAGGCGCTTCAGAAGTTCGGTGGCCCCATCAGTGGCGGACAGATGCTTTCCGCCACCGATGAGGACGACGATTTCGACGATCTGGACGCGTTCGAAGAGATGGACGACATGGACGACGACCAGGGCGAGGATGACGACGCCTTCTTCGCCGCCCTCTCGCAATACGGGGGGCCGGCGATGGGAATGGCACAGGGCGGCGTGGCGGCGCAGGACATGACCGCCGCGCCGGCGGTGGCACAACTCTGCAGGGTCTGGCGCTCGGCCCGGCCGATCGTGCGGCGGATCATCAGCTTCATCCGCGCGATCCCGGGAATTGGCGGATCGCTTGCGAATGCCGCAAACACCCTGACCCGCCTGCTCGATGCAATCTGCAATGGCACCAATCCGGCGGCCCTTTGTCGCCAGTGGCGCGGCGGGTTGCGCACGATCGTCCTGCGGATTGCATCCGTGGTGCGCCGCATTCCGCTGATCGGCAGTCGCGCGGCGCGGGCGATCCGGTCGCTGGTCCAAGCAATCGACGCGGTCTGCCGGCTGGTTCCGGGATAAGGCGACGGATCACGACCGCGCCCTAGCGCGGCGCGAGGAGAGAGACAGGCGGCTGCGGCGTTGACACGCCGCGGCCGTCAGCCGATTCTGATCCCAATAGGAGACATCGCGATGCCCCAGGTCCTTCTGTCCTTCATCGCCCAAGGCCCCGCGCCCACCCCCGACGAGGTGGAGGCCGAGCTGGGCCTGCCGCAGGGCACCCTCGACCGGAGCTTCGGCGTGATCGAGGTCGACGAGATCGCGCATGAATACACCGTCAGGCTCGAGGCCGGCGCGGCGAAAAAGCTGCGCACCAGCCCTCGTCTGAAGGTCACGGGCGGGTTTTCGGACCCCTCGGTCGAAGGTTTCTAGCGCCGGTTCAGGCGCGCAGGATCGTCCGTCCGGCGTAGCGCGCGCATTCTTCCAGCATCTCCTCGATCCGGATCAGCTGGTTGTATTTCGCCAGACGGTCCGACCGCGCCAGCGAGCCGGTCTTGATCTGCCCGCAATTCGTCGCCACGGCCAGATCGGCGATGGTCGCATCCTCGGTCTCGCCCGAACGGTGCGACATCACGCAGGTCATGCGCGCGCGATGGGCCATGTCCACGGCTTCCAGGGTTTCGGTCAGCGTGCCGATCTGGTTGAACTTGACCAGCAGCGAGTTGCCGCAACCCTCACGGATGCCGCGGGCCAGACGTTCGGGGTTGGTCACGAACAAGTCGTCGCCGACCAGCTGGACCTTGTTCCCCAGTGCCTCTGTCAGCAGCCGCCAGCCCTCCCAGTCATCCTCGGCGCAGCCATCCTCGATCGACACGATGGGATAGTCGCCGACCAGCGCCGAAAGATAGGCCACGTTCTGCTCGGCGGTCAGCGTCTTGCCTTCGCCCGAGATGACATAGCGCCCCTCCTTGAAGTATTCGGTCGCCGCGCAATCCAGCGCCAGCACGATGTCATCGCCCGGGCGGTAGCCAGCTTTCTCGATTGCTTTCAGAATGAAATCAAGCGCATCCCGGGTAGAGCTGAGATCGGGCGCAAAGCCGCCCTCGTCGCCCACGCCGGTGGCCAGCCCCGCCGAGGACAACTCCTTCTTCAGCACATGGAACACTTCGGCGCCCATGCGAACCGCCTCGCGGATCGACTCGGCGGCCACGGGCATGATCATGAATTCCTGGATATCGATCGGATTGTCGGCATGTTCGCCGCCGTTGATGATGTTCATCATCGGCACCGGCAGCACCCGCGCCGAGGTCCCGCCGACATAGCGGAACAGCGGCTGGCCGCAGGCATCGGCCGCCGCCCGCGCCACCGCGAGCGAGACGCCCAGAATCGCGTTCGCACCGAGCCGCGCCTTGTTCGGCGTGCCGTCCAGTTCGATCAGAGCCGCGTCGATGGCCACCTGTTCGGTCGCGTCCTGACCCACCAGCGCCTCGGCGATCTCGCCATTCACCGCCGCAACGGCCTGCAGGACCCCCTTGCCGCCGTAGCGGTCGGCATCGCCGTCGCGCAGCTCCACGGCCTCATGCGCGCCGGTCGAAGCACCCGAGGGAACCGCCGCGCGGCCCAGCGTGCCGTCTTCGAGGATCACATCCACCTCGACCGTCGGGTTGCCCCGGCTGTCCAGAATTTCGCGCCCGATGATATCCAGGATGCCGGTCATGTCGTCCCTCGCTCTGGTATGTGCGCGGCCTCTATAGACCGCGTCGGGCGGGGCGAAAAGGCCTCAGGCGGGGGTCGGGCGCAGCCGCATCTCGCGCCAGAGGGTGAAGAGCCCGGCCCCGACCACCAGCGCCGATCCCGCCAGCGTCATCGCATCGGGTCGCTCGCCGAAAAACGCCATGCCGATGGCCATTGCAAAGACCAGCCGCGAATAGCGAAAGGGCGTCGTCACCGCGATATCGCCCATCCGCGTGGCCCCGACCAATGCCGCATAGGCCCAGGTCCCAGCCATGATCGCCGCCCCCAGCCAGAGCCATTCCCCGGTGCTCGGCGCGATCGGCAGATCCCATGTGATCAAAAGCAACAACAGCCCCGCCGGCGCCACCATCAAGAACCCCCAGGCCGTCAGTTGCAGGCTGTGCACCTGCGCGGGGACCCGCCGCGTCGCCAGATCACGCACCGTCAGCGCGACCACCGCTGCTACCGCCAGCAACGCCGCAGGGTCGAACTCGGCCGAACCGGGGCGGAGGATCATCAACACGCCCAGAAACCCCACCATGATCGCCGACCAGCGCCGCCAGCCTACGGGTTCGCGCAAAAAAAGCGCCGCTCCCAGCGTCACCACCAGCGGCATCGCCTGCAGGATCGCGGTGACCACCGCCAGCGGGATGAGGGCGATGGCCAGTACCACAAGCGCCGCGCTCACCATCTCGGCCAGGTTGCGCACCACGACCGCGCCGCGCACCGCCTGCCCCGACAGGATCGACAGCCCCCGCGCGCGCGCCAGCGTGCAGAAGATCGCCCCGCCCCCCAGCCCGATCACCAGCACGACCTGCCCCACCGGCATCAGGGCCGAGAGGTACTTGATGATCGCATCCTCGACGGCGAAACCCGCCATCGCGCAGACCATCAGCAAGGGGGCGCGCAGATTGCCCATCTTCCAGGATTTCCTTCACAGGTTCAGCACCGCCGCATACCCCGCCCGCGCCACGCGGGAAAGCCCCGGCTCAGCTTTTCAGCCGGACCCCGTAAAGCTCCAGCCGGTGTCCCTTCAATCGGTAGCCCAGCCGCCGGGCAATGGCCTCTTTCAGCGCCTCGATCTCGGGGTCATGGAACTCGATGACCTCGCCGGTCGCCAGGTCGATCAGGTGGTCATGGTGCTCGCGCTCGGCATCCTCGTAGCGGGCACGACCGTCGCCGAATTCATGGCGCTCCAGCAGCCCCTGCTCCTCGAACAGGCGAACGGTGCGATAGACCGTCGCAAGCGAGATCTTCGGATCCAGCGCCACGGCGCGGGCGAAGAGCGTTTCCACATCCGGGTGATCGTCGGCGGCTTCCAGCACCTGCGCGATCAGCCGGCGCTGACCGGTCAGCCGCAGCCCCATCGCCTCGCAGCGCGTCACGATCCCCGTCTTCGTCCCGGCTTCGTCCATCGCCTTCCGACCCGCCCTGCCGGCGTGCCACGCCGATCTTCCGCGGGCGCCTCTCCCGCACGGTCCGAGTCTAGGCGATCCGACCGGCAGGGGAAAGACGCGCCGCGCCATTGACCTTCGCCGCCCGCCGGCCTTGACTGCGCCCGACCGCAACCCGGAGTAGTAATGGCCTATGTTCAACCCCAGCGCCGCCCGCTCGATCTGGCGGGGTTCTGGATGCTTCTCGGCCTCGCCTTCGTGTTCGGGGCGAACAACGTACTGATCAAGCTGGGCAACGACGGGCTGCAGCCGGTTTTCTTCGCCGCCATCCGCTCGGTCGTGGCGGGGGCAGCGCTGGCGGCCTGGATGGTCTGGCGGCGCATCGCCTTCCGGGCGGATCTGTGGCGCGCAGGCCTGCTGATCGGTGCGGCGTTTGCCGCGGAATTCTTCTTTCTTTTCATTGCGCTCGATCACACCACGGTCGTGCGCGCCTCCGTCCTCTTCTACGCGATGCCGCTCTGGCTCGCGATGGCGGCGCATTTCCTGTTCCCGGGCGAGCGTCTGACCCCACGCCGGACGCTGGGTTTCGGATTGGGATTTGCGGCGGTGGCGCTGGTTCTGGCCGGTCAGGCCACGGGAACTGTCAGCGCCGACGGCAGCCTTCTGGGCGATCTGGCAGCACTGGCCGCGGGTCTCTGCTGGGCGAGCATCGTGGTCTGCGCGCGGCTCACGCCCTTGCAAACGACACAGCCCGAAACGCAGCTTTTCTGGCAGCTGCTGGTCTCCGCCCCCGTCCTGATGGCGCTTGCCCCCCTCTATGGCGGAGATTTCGTGCGCGACTTCGATGGCTTCCAGCTGGCGATTTTCCTGATCCATGCGCTGGGGGTTGTCGCCGCCGGTTATGTCTTCTGGTTCTGGCTGCTCGTGCGCTATCCGGCCTCGTCGGTGGCTAGCTTCAGCTTCCTCACGCCGGTGCTCAGCGCGGGGCTCGGCTGGCTCCTTCTGGGCGAGCCCGTCTCACCGACGCTGCCGGTGGCGCTGGCGCTGCTGGTGAGCGGACTGATCCTGATCAACCGGCGCCCGAAGGCCTGAACAGGACAGGCGCGCGTAGTACAGGCCCCGCAGGCACCTTCCAAATCGGTTAACAAAACAAAAGAATATTTCTTAGCCGAAAGTCCAACCTTGGACCGGCACCTTTGCCGCGACTTAAGGCCCGTCCAAGCTGCCACTTCCGCACCCCTGGGCGCGCCCTAGACCGGCAGACCCTGCATCAATCGCGGCTCGGCGGCATTCAGTCCCGCGGCCTCCCGAATGAAGGTGCGGCGCAGTCCCGGCAGCGCGTTCACCGCCCCCAGCCCCAGCCCGCGGATTCCTTCCAGCAGCGGGTTCCCGTTCGAGAAGAGCCGGTTCACCGCATCCATGCCCAGCGCCATCTTCATCGTGTCGAACCGCCGCCATTCCTGGTAGCGTGCCAGCACCCCCGCGCCCGCGAAATCCTCGCCCCGCCGCCGCGCCTCGATCAGCACCTCGGCAAGCGCGGCGACGTCGCGCAGACCCAGGTTCAGCCCCTGCCCCGCGATCGGATGCACCCCATGCGCCGCATCCCCCACCAGCGCCAGCCGCGGCGCCACGAAGCTTTCTGCAAGGCTCAACCGCAGCGGATAGGCGAAGCGCGCGCCCAGCAACGAGATCTCCCCCAGGAAGTTCCCGAACCGCGGCCGCAGCAGATCCATGAAATCCGCATCCTCAAGCTGCGCGATCGCCGCGGCGGTATCGCTCCGCTCCACCCAGACGATGGAGGAACGGTTACCCGGCAAGGGAAGAATCGCCAAGGGTCCTGCGGGCAGGAAAAGCTGGTGCGCGACGCCCCCATGCGGACGTTCATGGGCGACGGCGCAAACCAGCGCCGTCTGCCCGTAGTCCCATCCGTTCCGCCGTATCCCCGCACGCTCGGCCGTCGGGCTGGCGCGCCCGTCGCAGCCCACGATCAGCTGCGCCTCCAACGCCTCGCCCGATTCCAGCGTCACCGAGGCATGGTCGCTGGCGACCTCCTGCCCCACGACCCGCGCGCCGTCGATCAGCTTGATCCGGCAGTCGCGCGCCATCGCGGCGCGGAAGGCGGCGTAAAGATGCCGATCCTCGACCATCTGGCCCATCGGACCTTCCTCGATCTCGGCATGGTCGAATCCCAGCGAAAGTGGGAAGGCCCCCTGCCCGGCGTGACCCTGGCTGACCCGGATCCCCAGGATCGGCTGGGCCTGGTCGCGCAGCTCAGGCCAGACACCGATCCCGTTCAGAACGCGCACAGAGGCCAGCGCCAGCGCATAGGCGCGCCCGTCGAACCCCGGCTCTGCCCGGTCGGGCGCGGGGCGGGCATCGACGACGGTGACGTGAAAGCCGCCCTGCGCCAGCGCCAGGGCCAGCGCCGGGCCATTCAGCCCACCGCCCACGATCAGGATATCGGTCGCGTTCCGCATTCCCCCAATATGCGCGCAAGCGCGGGATTGTCCATGCGACAGGCGCGCGCTAAGCCTTCCGCGGCAACCGAGGAGGCGGAGATGCGGGCAGAGTGGACGGAGATGGGTGCGGCCGAACTGGGCCGGGGGATCGAGGCGGGCGATATCTGCCCGGTGGCGCTGACCGAAACCTACCTTGAGACCGCGCGCACCCACCCCCACCGCGACCGGATCTACGCTCGGTTGATGCCGGATCAGGCGATGGACGTGGCGATGGCGGCGCGGTCACGGGCGCGTACCGGGTTGCGCCGCGGTCCGCTCGATGGGGTGCCGGTCAGCTGGAAGGACCTCTTCGACACCGCCGGCGTCGCGACCGAGGCCGGGACCGCGCTGCTGAAGGGGCGCGTGCCGGATCAGGACGCGGAGGTGGTCACACGACTCACGCGCGCGGGGATGCCCCCCCTGGGTAAGACTCACACGACTGAACTCGCGTTTTCCGGGCTTGGCCTCAACCCCGTCACCGATACCCCGCCCTGGCGGCATGACCCGGACCGGGTGCCGGGCGGATCGTCGTCGGGCGCAGCGGCGTCGGTTGCCTGGGGGCTCGCGCCAATCGGCGTCGGCACGGATACCGGCGGTTCGGTCCGCGTGCCGGCCGGCTGGAACGACCTCGTCGGGCTGAAGACCACCGCGGGACGGATCCCGCTGACGGGTTCAGTGTCGCTTGCCGCGAGCTTCGACACGATAGGTCCCCTGGCCCGCACGGTGGAGGATGCAGCACTGTGCTTCGCGCTTCTGGACGACGGCCCCGCCCCGGACTTGCGCGGCGCCACGCTGGCCGGGACGCGTTTTCTGGTGCTGGAAACCGTTGCGCTCGATGACCTGGACCCGGCGCAGGCAAAAGCGTTCGATGCCGCGGTGGAAACCTTGGCAAACGCCGGCGCCCGGATTGCGCGCATCGCCATTCCTGGCGTGGCCGAGGCGGTAGAGATGTCAGGCGTTCTCTATGCTCCCGAGTGCCACGCGACCTGGCGCAAACATATCGACGCCAATCCCGACGTGATGTTCCCGCCCGTGCGCGACCGTTTCCGTGCCGGCGCCACGCATCGCGCCGACGACTATCTGAGCGCCCGCGCCCGGCTTGTCGCGCTGCGCACAGCTTTCGCCCGCGCCACGGCCGGCCATGATGCGGTCCTGATGCCGACCACCGCCAACCTGCCGCCCCTAATCGACGCGGTTACCAACGATCACGCCTATTTCGCGTCCGAGAACCTGCGCACCCTGCGCAATACGCGGATCTGCAACCTGATGGGCGGTTGCGCGCTAACGCTACCCACCGATGCGCCGGGGTGCGGATTGAGCCTGCTCGCCCCGCCGATGGACGAGGCGCGGTTGCTGCGCCTTGGCGCCGCCGTCGAGCCGGTGCTTGTCGGCTGATCAGGCAGCCGGTTTGCGCTGGCGCGGGTTCTCTGCCACGGTGGCGAAGACACGGAGGATCGGATGCACGACTTTCTTATCATCGGCGGCGGGATCGCGGGCCTGTCGTCGGGCGCAAGGCTGGCTGGCCTGGGCTCGGTCCTGTTGATCGAGGGCGAGGGACAACTGGGCTACCACGCCTCGGGCCGATCCGCCGCTCTCTATGAGGCCGATTACGGCGCACCGGCGACGGTTACCCTGGCGCGCGCCAGCGGCGAGGAACTGGCCGACATGAACGTGCTCAGCCCGCGCGGTTTCATGGCCGTGGCCCAGGCGCACGAGGAAGCCGCCTTTGCCAAGGATTGCGCCGATCTGCACATGCGCCGCATCACGCTGGCAGAGGCTCAGGCGATCGTCCCGATCCTGAACCCTGATCGGGTGGCCTTTGCCGCGCACACGGACGCCGCGCAGAACATCGACACCGATCTAATGGTGCAAACCTATGCCCGACGGCTGCGCGAGCGCGGCGGCACTGTGCGGACCGGCGCGCTGGTCGCCGGTATCCGGCGCGATGACGAGGGCTGGACCGCGACCCTCGCGGGTGGCGAGGAACTGCGCGCGCGCCGTCTGGTCAACGCGGCCGGCGCCTGGGCCGACCGGATCGCAGCGCTTGCGGGTCTGCCCGGGATCGGGTTGACGCCCTTCCGCCGCTCCATCGCACAGCTTCCTGCCCCCGAGGGGCACGACATTCGCGCCTGGCCCATGCTCTTCGGAGCAGGCGAGACCTGGTATGCCAAGACCGAAGCCGGGAAGTGGCTGGTCTCGCCCGCCGATGAAGACCCGGCCGAGCCGCATGACGCCTGGGCCGATGACATGGTCCTGGCCGAGGGGCTGGCGCGCTACGAGGAGATGGTGACTGCGCCCGTGACGCGGGTCGAAACTTCCTGGGCGGGGTTGCGCAGCTTCGCGCCCGACCGAACGCTGGTCCTGGGGCCCGACCCGCTTGATCCTGCGTTCATCTGGTGCGCGGGCCAGGGCGGACAGGGTTTCCTGTCCGCGCCCGGAGCGGCGCGGGTCATGGAAGAGGCCGCCGGCGGCGATCCATCCGGTTTCCTGCCGGAGATCCTCGCCGCCCTGTCACCGGCCCGCTTCCGATGATCCGCCGGCTTGACCTGCCCGACAGCGGGGCACCTTCGGAGGGCGCGAAACGCTTTGCCCCCTCTGCCGCCCGGAATGTGGAGCCGATCGCGGCGGTGTTGGCGCAGCACCTGCCCGACGCCGGGACGGCGCTGGAGCTGGCCAGCGGGACCGGCCAGCATATCGTTGAGTTCGCCGCCCGCTTTCCCGGCATTGACTGGCAGCCGTCTGATCTGGACGAGGACAACCTTGCGTCGATCCGCGCGCGGATTGCCGAGGCTGCGCGAGCCAATCTGCGTGACCCGATCCCTCTGGACGCCTGCACGCCCGGATGGAGCGACGGGCAGGACTGGGCGGCAATCTGCCTGACAAACCTCTTGCATCTGATCTCGACGCCGGAAGCCGAAGCATTGCTGCACGAGGTCACGCGCGCACTTGCTCCGGGCGGGATCTTCGCCCTTTACGGGCCGTTCAGACAGGGTGAGGCATTGGTTTCCGATGGCGACCGGGCTTTCGATGCAAGCCTGCGCGCGCAAGATCCCACTATTGGCTACAAGGACATCGAATGGGTCGAGGCACGGCTGGCCGCCGGTGAGTTGGTTGCTCGCGGGCGCCACGCGATGCCCGCGAACAACCTGATGCTGATCATGATGCGTCCGCCTGAAGTCGCGGACCGCAGCTAGGTGCTGCGCAGCGTCGCGGCCTTCTGCATGTCCGCCGCCGGCGCAAGTTCGGCATCGCCTTCGCCCAGAACCGGCGCCGGTCGCTCGGCGGCGCACCGCAACCCGTCGATCACGAAAGGCGAACGCACGCCGCGATGCGGACCCAGGTCAAGCTGCATGCCGCGCGCCTGCACCTGAGGATCGGCGAACACCTCGGCCATGTCGTTGATCGGTCCGGCAGGCACGCCTTCGACCTCGCATGCGGCAAGAAGGTCGGCCTTGGTCCATTGGCGCGTCGCGACCGACAGCGCCTCGGACAGCGCCGGGCGGTTGGTCACCCGGTCGGCATTGCCCAGGAAAGCCGGATCGTCGATCAGATCCGCCCGCCCGAGGATCCGGCAGAGGCGATGGTACTGCGCATCGTTCCCAGTGGCGATGATCACATGACCGTCGGCGCATTCGAAAACCTGATAGGGTGCCAGGTTGGGATGGACATTACCCGTCCGGCCCGGTGGGGATCCGGTGGACAGGTAATTCATCGCCTGGTTCGCCATGATCGACACCGCTGAATCCATCAGGCTCATGTCGATATGCGCCCCGCGCCCGGTCTTCTGGCGATCGTGCAGCGCAGCGAGGATGGCGGTAGTCGAGTAGATCCCGGTCACAAGATCGGTCACCGCGATGCCGACGCGATGCGGCTCACCCTCCGCGGGGCCGGTGATCGACATCAGGCCCGACATGCCCTGGATGATGTAGTCGTAGCCCGCACGATGTGCGTAGGGGCCGTCCTGCCCGAAGCCGGTGATCGAGCAATAGATCAGCCGCGGGTTCAGCGCCGACAGACTGGCATAATCGAGCCCGTACTTGGCCAGCCCGCCGACCTTGAAATTCTCGATCACGATGTCGGCCTCGGCCACCAGTTCGCGGACCTTGGCTTGGCCTTCAGGCGTACGGAAATCGGCGACGACTGATCGCTTGCCGCGGTTCGCCGAATGAAAATAGGCCGCGACCTTTTGACCATCACGGTCGATGAAGGGTGGCCCCCAGCGGCGGGTATCGTCGCCTTCTGGGGCCTCGACCTTGACCACCTCGGCGCCCAGGTCGGCGAGCGTCTGGCCCGCCCACGGTCCCGCCAGGATCCGCGCCAGTTCGATCACGCGCAGCCCGGCCAGCGGACGGTTGTTGGCAGGGGCGGTCAATTCTGCGCCTCGGCAATCGCGGCTTCGAAATCGGCAAAACTCATGTTGCCGAAGGTCTGGCCATTGATCACGAAGGAGGGCGTCGAGCGGATTCCATAACGCTCGGCATTGACGCGATAGACCTCCATCAGCGCGGTCGCCTTGTCGCGGTCGGCAAGGCAGGCATCGAGTTGCTCATTGTCCATTCCGGCGCGTCGGCCGATGCGGCGCAGATTCTCGGCCACGACGGCGCCATCGCTGGAACCCGCCCATTGGCGCTGGTCCTGGTAGAGCATCTCGACCACGCCATGATAGCGCTCCGCCCCGCCACATCGCGCCACCAGTGCCGCCCAGAGGCCGTAGGCGTCGAAATAGACCTCGCGCTTGATGTACTGGACCTGGCCGGTGTCGACGTAGTTTTCCATGATCTGCCGGAAGACGCCCTGGTTGAAGGTCGCGCAATGCGGGCAGGTGAAGGACGAATATTCGACAATCGTCACCGATGCGTCGGGATCACCCAGCGCCATTTCAACGACGGCCGAGGTATCGACATCGCCGGCACTGGTCTGCGCCTGAGCGGAGTTCATGCTGGCGATCTGGCTGCTGCCGGGCGCTTGGACGGGCGCTTGGACGGGCTGGTTCGTCGACCAGAGGGCGTATCCACCCACAGCCAGTGCCGCCGCCGCTGCAGCGGCAATCAAGGGGGTCTTCTTCATGTTCAGTCCTTTCCTTCAGCGCCAGCCGCGGGGGCAGCGCCTTCATTCGATGACCGGCCCGCCGGGCGGGTCAGAACATTTGTTGCCAGCCGATCGAGCGCAGCGCGCAGGTCGCCATCCGCCACGCCGTCGGTCAGCCCGTCGACCACCGCGCGCGCCTGCGCCAGTTTCTCCGGTGAGGGCGGCGCGATGTTCGATCGCTCGAACCGGGGCTGCGGCTCGGCAAATCCCTGGGCCGCGGTTTGTGTGACCACGATCCGCGCGATCGCGGCGAAGCCATAGGCCGCATTCACCCGCTCTTTCAACTTCGGCAGTTGCATCTGCACGAGCGGCGCCGCGGCCCCCGTCGCCAACACCGTGAGAGTGGCGCCGAACCCGCCCTGCGCATAGCTGACCTTGACCGGTCGACAAAGAGAAGCGATGTCGCGCCCGGCGACCTCGACCCAGTGAGTCAGAACGCGTGACGCGGCAAAGCCCCGCGACTCGCCTGCCTTGCGAACCCGTTCGCGCAGCAGCCCGGCGGCGGGTTCGAACCCACGCATCCGCCGGGGCCCACGCGACGGGCGCGGGGCATCATTATCATCGCCGTTCTTGAACGTGCTCATCGGCAAACCTGCGACTGCGGGATGCTTTTCTCTCTCGCGCCCCTATTCTAGAGACTTCATCGCCCGAGACCAGAGGGCCATGGGCAAGGTGGTTGAAGAATGCGTGACAGTCCTGAAGCAATCGACGCTGAAATCGATGCGGGCGCCGTCGCAGCGGCGCTGCTGCGCTGGTACGATCGCGCGGCGCGGATCCTTCCCTGGCGCGTCGGGCCACAAGAGCGTGCGGCCGGCCAGCGCCCCGATCCCTACCGCGTCTGGCTGTCCGAGATCATGTTGCAGCAGACAACTGTCGCCACGGTGCGTGACTATTTCCACCGCTTCACCGCGCGTTGGCCGGACATTCACGCGCTGGCCGCCGCCGAGGACGCCGAGGTCATGGCAGAATGGGCAGGTCTGGGTTATTATGCGCGTGCCCGCAACCTCATCGCCTGCGCCCGCGCGGTCGCAGCCAGTGGAGGGGATTTCCCGACTGAGCGCGAGACGTTGTTGGCCTTGCCCGGAATAGGGCCCTATACCGCAGCCGCCATCGCCGCGATCGCCTTCGACCGCGCAGAGACGGTGGTTGACGGCAATGTCGAGCGCGTCACCGCGCGGCTTCATGCCGTGACCGCCCCCTTGCCCGGCGCGAAGCAAACGCTTGCGAACCTGGCCGCGCATCTCACGCCCGACCTGCGGCCCGGCGATTTCGCGCAAGCGATGATGGATCTGGGCGCCACGATCTGCACCCCGCGCAACCCGCGCTGCACCGAATGCCCACTCTCGATGTTCTGCGCCGCCCATGCCGGGGGTCTCGCAGCAACGCTGCCCAGCAAAGCCCCCAAGACCGCGAAGCCCACACGGCAGGGCCTCGTCTACGTCGCCTTGCGCGAGGATGGGGCGCTCTTGTTGGAGACCCGCCCCCCGCGCGGCCTCCTGGGCGGAATGCCGGGCTTTCCTACAACCGAGTGGACTGACACCGCCCCTGCCCCTGCGCCCCCCTTCACGGCAGACTGGCGGTCGCTTCCAGGCGAGGTGCGCCACACCTTCACCCATTTTCATCTGCAGTTGACCGTATTGATCTCCCGCCCGCCCCATGAAGTCAGAACCGCACGTGGCGTTTTCCGCCCGGCGTTCGACCTGGGCGCACTGCCCACCCTGATGCGCAAATGCTGGAACCATGCACTGCCGCACCTGAGAGCGAGCGGTGAATGAAACCCTTCTTTTGTTCTCGCTCAAACCGCGCAGTCATGGCCTCGAAATGCTAGCCCCGTCAGCAGGCCCAGAGTGCAGAAGAGCAGGAAACTCAGAAAAGAAACCAACCCGAACGAACCCTCTGGACAGTCCTCTGCCTCTCTACTAAAGACGCACCCGACCCCGCTAAGATCCGTGCCCGGGTAGCTCAGGGGTAGAGCAGTGGATTGAAAATCCTCGTGTCGGTGGTTCGATTCCGCCCCCGGGCACCACTT
>CAZKSE010000080.1:0-15099 GCA_964555305.1 uncultured Rhodobacter sp.
CGCGGGCTGAGGCGCAGGCGGTTCGATTCGCCGGTGGGGCCGGGCAGGTCGTGGATCTCGAGCACCTCGGTGTCGGCGGGGGCGGCGAGCGCGCGCTCCAGCGTCGGCAGATCGGCGTCGGCGGTCGGATCCGCTGCCGGGGGGGGCGGGGTGTGGGGCGCGGCAAGGCGCGGGACATAGTCCGGCCCGCCGGCCTTGGGCCCGGTGCCCGACAGCCCCTCGCCCCCGAAGGGCTGGCTGCCGACGACCGCGCCGATCTGGTTGCGGTTGACGTAGAGGTTGCCGACATGGACGGATTCCACCACCGCCTGCACGCGGTCGTCGATGCGCGTGTGCAGCCCGAAGGTCAGGCCGTAGCCACGGGCATTCACATCGGCGATGACCTTCGCCATGTCCTTGGCCTTGAACCGCGCAAAATGCAGCACGGGGCCGAAGATTTCGCGCGGCAGATCGTCGATGCCATCGACGCGGATCACGGTGGGGGCAATGAAATGCCCGGCTTGCGGCGCGGCCAGTTCCTTGACCAACCGACCGGCGGCGCGGGCCTCGGCGATGTATTCGGCGATCTCCTGCGCGGCCTCGGCGTCGATCACTGGGCCCACGTCGGTTGTCAGATCCCAGGGATCGCCGAGACGCAGCTCCTCCATCGCGCCGAAGAGCATCTCCTGCAGGTGGTCGGCGACGTCCTGCTGCACATAGAGGCAGCGCAGCGCCGAGCACCGCTGCCCCGCCGACTGGAAGGCCGAGGCGAGGATGTCGCGCACCGCCTGTTCCGGCAGTGCGGTCGAATCGACGATCATCGCGTTCAGTCCGCCGGTCTCGGCCACCAGCGGCGCACCAGGGGCAAGGTTCGCGGCCATCGCCTTGCGGATCAGCAGGGCGGTGTCGGTGGAGCCGGTGAAGACCACGCCATCGACCCGCGGATCCGAGGTGAGCGCCGCCCCCACCGTACCCCCGTCGCCGGGCAACAATTGCACCGCATGGGCGGGCACGCCGGCCTTCAGCATCAACTCGACCGCCGCCGCGGCGATCAGTGGGGTCTGCTCGGCCGGTTTCGCGAGGACCGCGTTGCCCGCCGCAAGCGCGCCCGCGATCTGGCCGGTGAAGATCGCCAGCGGGAAGTTCCAGGGCGAGATGCAGGTAATGCGGCCGCGTGGGCGCATCTGAGGCGTGATGCAGGCGGCGTAGTAGCGCAGGAAATCCACCGCCTCGCGCAGTTCGCCCACGGCATCGAGCGGGGTCTTGCCGGCCTCGCGCCCGAGGATGGCGAAAAGGCGTCCGTAGCCTTCCTCGTAGAGATCGGCGATGCGGTTGAGGACGGCAGCGCGTTCCTCGGCCGAGGCGTCCCAGGGCCGGGCGGCGGAAAGGGCGGTCTCGACATCGGCGGCGCTGGCTTGAGTGAGATCGCCGACGATGTCGTCGGGCCGGGCCGGGTTGCGGGTGCTGACGCTGTCGCCGCCGGCGGCGGTGCCGGCAAGGATCGGCGCGGCGGTGAACCTGGTGGTGGCGAAGGGCCTGCGGGCTTCTTCGATGGCGTCAAGGTCGGGGCGCGCGGTCAGATCGAACCCGATCGAATTGCCGCGGTCGGGCTGGAAAAGTTCGGGCCCGGGCCGAATGGGCAGCGGGTTGCGCGCCGCGTAGGCGGCGAAGGGGCAGGCGGCGACGGTCTGGGGGGGCACATCCTCGTCCACGATCTGGTTCACGAAGGAGGAGTTGGCGCCGTTTTCCAGCAGGCGGCGAACCAGATAGGCAAGGAGATCGCGATGCGCGCCGACCGGGGCGTAGATCCGGCAGCGCGTGCCCTCGCCCTCCAGCACGAGGTCGTGCAGCCGTTCGCCCATGCCGTGCAGGCGCTGAAATTCATAGGCGCGCGTATCCACGCCCATGGTCCGTGCAAGATCAAGGACGGCGGCGACGGTATGGGCGTTGTGCGTGGCGAATTGCGGATAGATCCGGTCGGTCATGCCCAGAAGCTTGCGGGCATTGGCGATATAGCTGATGTCGGTGGCGGGCTTGGCGGTGAAGACCGGAAAGCCGGTGAGCCCCAGAACCTGCGCGCGTTTGATCTCGGTATCCCAATAGGCGCCCTTGACCAGCCGCACCATCACCTTGCGGTCGAGCTTTGCGGCCAGGTCGTGCAGCCAGTCGATCATGGCGCCTGCCCGCGGTCCATAGGCCTGCACGACCACCCCGAAGCCGTGCCAGCCGGCGAGCTTTGCGTCCGCAAGCACCGCTGCGATCACGTCGCACGAGAGGGCGAGGCGATCGGCCTCTTCGGCGTCGATGTTGAAGCCCATGTCGCGCTCGGCGGCCATCCGGGCAAGCTCGATAACCCGGGGGACCAGTTCGTCCATGACCCGGTCGCGCTGCGCTTCCTCGTAGCGGGGATGCAACGCCGAGAGCTTCACCGAAATGCCGGGATTGGCGCGGATGTCGCCCTTGTCGGCAGCCTTGCCGATGGCGCGGATCGCATTGGCATAGGCGTCGAAATAGCGTTTCGCATCGGTGCCGGTGCGCGCGGCTTCGCCCAGCATGTCGTAGGAATAGCTGTAGCCCTTCGCCTCCATCCCCTGCGCGCGGCGCATCGCGGCTTCGATTGTCTCGCCCAGGACGAACTGGCGCCCCATCTCCTTCATGGCGCGCCCGACGGCGGTGCGGATCACCGGCTCGCCCAGGCGCTTGACCGCGGCGCGCAAATGGCCGGCGACGCCGGGCGCGCCCTCGTCCAGGACGCGGCCCGTGAGCATCAGCGCCCAAGTCGAGGCATTGACCAGCGAGGAGGAGGAATGCCCGAGGTGCTTGCCCCAGTCCGAGGGCGCGATCTTGTCCTCGATCAGCGCGTCCATGGTGAGCGCGTCAGGCACGCGCAAGAGCGCCTCGGCCAGGCACATGAGCGCGATGCCCTCATCGGTCGAAAGGCCGTATTCGGCCAGAAAGACCTCCATCAGGCCGGGGCGGGCGCTGCGCCGGATGCGCGTGACCAGATCGGCACCCGCGCCGGCAATGCGGTCGCGGGCGGTTCTGTCGAGCGCGGCGGTCTCGATCAGGGACTGAACGACGGCATCTTCGTCGCGCGGCAGGGGCTGCAGAATCGTCCGGGGAAGGGGCATGGCGGAAACCTTCGCTGTAACAGTCGCTTTTCCGTATTATATAACGATTCGCTCCTACCTGTTTCCCGATTATGCTATCTTTGCAGCCCGTCCGCCTTCAGATAAAGGATCCTGCAGTCCGATGTCCCGCGACACCCTTGATGAATTCGACCAGGCGATCCTCCGCATCCTTCGGCAGGAGGGGCGGATCAGCGTGACGGAACTGGCGGCACGAATCAGCCTGTCGAAATCGCCGACGCAGGCGCGGCTGAAGCGGCTGGAACGCGAGGGGTTCATCACCGGATACCAGGCGCTGCTCGATCACGCGCGGCTTGGCCGCGACCATGTCGCCTTCGTCGAGGTGAAGCTGTCGGACACGCGCGAGGCTGCGCTGCGCGCCTTCAACACCGCGGTGCGCGCGACGCCTGAGATCGAGGAATGCCATATGATCGCCGGCGCCTTCGATTACCTGCTGAAGGTGCGCAGCTCCGATATCCAGACCTATCGCGCGGTGCTGGCCGAGCGCATCTCGACGCTGCCGCATGTCGCCTCGACCTCGACGCATGTGGCGATGGAATCGGTCAAGGAACAGGGCGGGCGCTAGGCGGCGCGGTCTGTATTCCCGATGGGATGCACCCAAAAGAAAAACGGCGGCCGAAGCCGCCGTTTCCCTTGATCCGTCGATCGATCCGCGATCAGAAGCGGAACGACACGCCGACGCTGGCGCCGGTGCTGCGGACGTTGTCGTCACCGTTGAAGCGAACGTGGTTGATTTCGCCGGTCACGAAGACGTTTTCCTGCACCATGTGCGAGGCACCGATGCCAACGGTCCAGCCGTTGCTGCTACGGCTGTCGCCGCCATCGACATCAGAGCGGTGGCGCGCATGGGCCAGACCGATCGAGCCGAAGCCCCAGGTGTTGCCGGTGGCGCCGAGTTTCGGGCCAGCCTTCAGGCGGGCGGTGGCGCCCCAGCGGACTTCACGATCGCCAACGGTCTGGTTGAAACCGGGGGCCAGCGCCACCTCACCACCGACGACCCAGTTGCCCATGTCGTTGTTGTAGCCAAGGTGGCCGGCAATGGCGCCGTTGGTTTCGCTGCTGCGGCCATTATCGCCGTTTTCGCCGTTGTCGTCGTTGTCCCAGGTGGTGCGGCCAAAACCGAGCGTCGCACCGGCATAGGCGCCGGTCCAGTTCACCATCGCGGGCGCAACCGGTGCCGGGGCGGATACGACGGGATCCGCAACCGGACCCAGTTTGCTGCCGGCGAAAGCGGCAGGAGCGGCCAGAGCCGCGACGAGGGTGAGGGGAATGAGTTTTTTCATGTTGTACTCCATCATGTCCATGTATCGGCCTGCGTCTTTTCCGCAGCGCCATTGAGGGTGGATTTAGACAGAGCTAACGCGCTATGCAACGCCACATGGCCGAAAATTGCCGAGGGATCCGACAACTGAGGCTTGTGTGTCACAGATTCGGATCGCGCGAAGGATAGTAGCGGATAAGCAATAGTCGATCGGGAACAATTTGATCAATAGTTCGTTTCTCAGGGTTGAGCCGAAGGATGGATGCGCAGCCCTGGCAGCCGCGCCGCGTCGAGCGCGCATTCCCGCAGGAAGAGTTCGGCATCGCAGATTCGTGGCAGCAGATCGCGCGTCAGGCAGAGGCGCAGCTCGACGATCGCGTCGCTTCGACAGGTGGTGATCATCATCTGCTCGTCGAGCGCCGGGTTCGCCTCGATGAAGGCGTGCTCGATGACTGCGGGCGAGACGGTCAGCGTGTCGGTGACGCCATCGAACAGGTCCGGCAGGGTGAAACGGTCTAGTGCGGCGCGGGTCAGGGCGTAATAGTCCCCCGCGCTCAGCCCGCTGCAACGTCCATGCTTGTTCCACTGGTGCCAGGCGGCGTGGCCGGCGCCGTACAGATCGGCCTGCGCCGCAGTGTCCCGGCGCGAGGGGTTGCGATGCGGGGTCTCGCAGAATTCGGGCCACCGGCCGCCCGTCTGTTGCGGCCAGAGCCCGTGGACCATCCAGCCATGCGCGCTGCCCGGCGCGCAGCGCGCATCCTCGCGGGCGTCTCCCTCGAACTCGCAGAAGCTGGGCATCCAGGTCAGTGCCAGCAGATAGTGGTCGAAATCCGTCTCCGGCACGCTGGCGGTCTGCGCGATCGCCGGTAGCGGCAAGGCCAGCGCCAGCGCCAGGGCCGCGACGATCCGGGGGCGGGCCGGGGGCATGTTTCCTCTTTCCTTGCGGGTTCTCGGCCTTTATATACCCGCCATCCCCCGAAAGCGAGGATGCGCGGCGTCAGGCCCGCGGCCGGTGACCCCGGCGGGCGTTACCCCATGCGCGCAGGACAGGAAGCGAAAAGGACCAAGACGATGGCAAAACCCCTGATGGCCAAGGCGACCGCGGTCTGGCTGGTGGACAACACGACCCTGAGTTTCCGGCAGATTGCCGATTTCTGCGGCCTTCACGAACTGGAGGTGCAAGGTATTGCCGATGGCGATGTGGCCGCCGGCGTCAAGGGGTTCGACCCGATCGCGCACAACCAGCTCGACGAGATCGAGATCAAGAAGGGCGAGGCCGATGCGGCCTACACGCTGAAGTTGAAGTTCAACCCCGCCGCCGTGGGCGAGGAGAAGCGTCGCGGCCCGCGCTACACGCCGCTGTCGAAGCGCCAGGACCGCCCCGCCGCAATCCTGTGGCTGATCAAGTTCCACCCTGAACTGGCCGATGCGCAGATCCGCAAGCTGGTCGGCACGACGAACCCCTCGATCCAGGCGATCCGCGAGCGGACGCATTGGAACATCAACAATATCCAGCCGATCGATCCGGTCGCCCTGGGTCTTTGCCGGCAGTCGGAACTCGATGGCGAGGTGCAGAAAGCGGCCAAGAAGAAAGCCGCCGAGGGCGGCGTCATGGACGACGATGCCCGCCGCAAGCTGGTCTCGACCGAGCAGTCGCTGGAAATGCCGGCCGAGCCGAAACTGCCCAGCAACATCGCGGGTCTTGAGAATTTCTCGATCGCCGACATGAGCGAGGAAAAGGACGGGTCGCCGGACTACTCTGATGCCGAGAGTTTCTTCAACCTGCCCGATTCGGATGACGACAAGGACTCGGACGACGAGGACGACGACGACATTGATCCCCGCCGCTGAGCGCGGGATTACCCATTTGCAGATAGCGCGCAGGTGCCGGTGACGCGCCAGAGACCACCGGAGCGATGGCCGCCGCGCTGTAGCCGGTCCGATGGCGGCAGTTCCCTCTCGCCGCGCGCAAAGCGCGCGGCGCCCGGCCCAACGCGAGGAAGGTTGCGCGCTTTGCGTGCAGCCTGACGCGGGGCGGGAGCACGCCGCGGAACCCGAGGCGCCGCGTTGACCCTCAGCACACCCACTCCGCGCGCCGCGGCTTTCCAAGCCCGGTCGATTGGGCTAATCGGAGCGCGGCCCGGGCCGGAGAATACCCGCGTGGGCCGCAAGGGAATTGTGGGGACGTGCGATGAAATTCACCCTGTCGTGGCTCAAGGATCACCTGGAGACCGAGGCGACGCTTGCCGAGATCGCCGAGGCGCTGACCGATCTGGGGCTTGAGGTCGAAGAGATCGACGATCCGGCGGAACGGCTGGGCGCTTTCCGTATTGCCCGCATCCTGGAGGCCGCGCCGCATCCCGATGCCGACCGGCTTCGGCTCTGCCGGGTCGAGGTGCTGGACGCCCATAGCGGCGCCCCCGACGAGGTGCAGGTCGTCTGCGGCGCGCCCAACGCGCGCACCGGGCTTGTCGGTGTCTTCGCCCCCGTCGGAACGCATATCCCCGGCACCGGCGTCGATCTGAAGCCCGGCGTGATCCGCGGCCAGGCGTCGAACGGAATGATGTGTTCGGAGCGCGAACTGGAACTGTCCGACGATCACGAGGGGATCATCGATTTGCCCGCCGACGCGCCTCTGGGCGTGCGGTATATCGACTACGCCGGCCTCAACGATCCGATGATCTACATCAAGGTCACGCCCAACCGGCCGGATGCGTTGGGCGTGCGCGGCATCGCGCGCGATCTTGCGGCGCGCGGGCTGGGCAGGCTGAAGCCGCTCGCGGCGGTGCCGGTGACCGGCGCTTTCGCCAGCCCCCTGCGGGTGGAGATCGATCCGGCGCTGAAGGCCAGGGGCTGCCCGCATTTCGCCGGCCGGGTGATCCGCGGGGTGACGAACGGCCCATCGCCCGCATGGTTGCAGAACCGGCTCAAGGCGATCGGCCTGCGCCCGATCTCGGCGCTGGTCGATATCACGAATTTCTTCACATACGCTCTTAATCGACCGCTTCATGCATTTGATCTTGCAAAGGTTTCCGGCGATGTCCTGCGCATCCACCCGGCGCGCGGCGGAGAGGAGGTGCTGGCGCTCGACGGCAAGACCTATCGACTGGAGCCGGGCATGATGGCCATCTCCGATGCGCGCGGCGTGGAAAGCATGGCCGGCATCATGGGCGGCGAGGAGACCGGCTGCACCGAGGCCACGACCGAGGTCTTTCTGGAATCGGCTTGGTGGGATCCGATCACCGTCGCGGCCACGGGGCGGGCGCTGAGAATCAACTCCGACGCGCGCTACCGCTTCGAGCGGGGCGTCGATCCGGAATTCACCTTGCCTGGCCTGGACCTGGCGGTGCGGATGGTGGTGGAGTTGTGTGGCGGCGAGGCGTCGGACCTGGCCGAGGATGGCGCGCCGCTGGAGACTGCGCGGACCTATCGCTTCGACCCAACCGCGATGGCGCGGTTGGTGGGCATGGACGTGCCCGATGAGGATCAGCGCGCCACGCTGGAGGCGCTCGGCTTCAAGCTGGAAGGCGAGCGGGTCATGCCGCCGTCGTGGCGCCCGGATGTGCTGGGCGACGCCGATATCATCGAGGAGGTGGCGCGGGTCGCCTCGCTTACGAAACTGGAGGGGAAGCCGCTGCCGCGCCCGCTGGGCGTGCCGGCGCCGATCCTGACGGCTGCGCAGAAACGGGAACGGGTCGCGCGGCGGACACTGGCGGCGCTGGGTTACAATGAATGCGTGACCTATAGTTTCATCGATGCGGCCTCGGCCGAGCAGTTCGGTGGCGGCGGCGAGGCGGTGCGGTTGGAGAACCCGATCTCGAGCGAGATGACGCATCTGCGGCCGGACCTTCTGCCCGGCCTCCTGGCGGCGGCGGCACGCAACCAGGCGCGGGGGGCCATGGATCTGGCGCTCTTCGAGCTTGGCCCGGTCTTTTCAGGCGGGGAGCCGGGCGAGCAGTCGATCCGCGCGACGGGTTTGCTGATCGGGCACGCCGGGCCGCGCGACCCGCACGGCAGCCGCCGCGCGGTCGATGCTTTCGACGCCCGCGCCGATGCCGAGGCGGTGCTGGCCGCGCTGGGGGCGCCGGCGCGGTTGCAGATCGACCGGCAGGTGCCGGGCTGGTTTCATCCGGGGCGTTCGGGACGCTTGACGCTGGGGCCGAAGCGGTCGCTGGCGGCCTTTGGCGAGGTGCACCCCCGGGTGCTGCGGGCGCAGGGGATCAAGGGCGCGGCGGTTGCCTTCAGTGTCGAACTGGCGGCGATCCCGGAGCCGCGCAAATCCGAAGCGACACGCCCGGCACTGTCGATCAGCGACCTGCAGGCGGTCGAGCGTGACTACGCCTTCGTGCTCGATGCGCGGACGGAGGCGCAGGCGGTGGTGCAGGCGGCGCAGGGGGCCGACAAGGCGCTGATCGAAAGCGTGCGGGTCTTCGATGAATTCGCCGGCCCCAAGGCCGAGGCGCAGATGGGCGCGGGACGAAAGTCGCTGGCGATCACCGTGCGCCTGCAGCCGCAGGCGCGGACGCTGACCGAGGACGAGATCGAGGCGGTGAGCGCCCGGATCGTCGAAAAGGTCGCCAAGGCCACCGGCGGTAGCCTGCGGCGCTGAGGGGGTGCGCTCAGCCCTCGGGGTGCTGGGCGCGGCAGGCGGCAATCTGGCGGTCGGCGATCTCGCGCTCGCGCAGGATCGCGCGTTCCAGAAGCGCCACGCGTTCGCGTTCGACCGCGACATTCACGGGGCGGCGAAATTCGCGCACCGTATCGACCCAGTCGATGCAGGTATAAGGCGCGCCGGTCTTGGGGTCGCGGCACCAGACCGGGGCCAGCTGGGGCACGATCTGGCGTTCGATCGAATAGCCGCGGATGACATTGCCCTGCCGCTCGGCAAGTTCCTCGGTCAGCAGGCGAACTTCGCGTTCGGCGCGCAGGATGCAGCGCTCGAGCGGTGTGGCGCAGGCGGTCAGGAGCGCCAGTGCAGCGAGAAGGGCAAGGGGACGGAACGAGGGCATCGGCGACTCCGGGTTGGCGGTGGCCTGATGGGTCAGCTTAACAGGCCCGCGCGCCGGGTCCAGAGGCGGCCCGTGGCCCGGGCGTCACCCCACCCACCCACCCGTGCCGCGAAAAGAAAGCGTCGCGGCCGGGCTTTCAAAGCCACCTCATTCCAGTTCGCGCGCCTCGGAGGCAAGCATGATCGGGATGCCGTTCCGGATCGGAAAGGCCAGCCGCGCGGTGCGCGACACGAGTTCCTGCCGCACCGCATCGAAGCCGAGCTGGCCTTGGGTGACAGGGCAGACCAGGGCTTCGAGCATCTTCCGGTCGAAGGCGGGGGGCGGGGGCGGGCCGTCCTCGGCGGGCTCATCGAAGGGCGTGGTCGTGTCGCGGGTCATTGCAGCTGGTCTTCGGGAGTCCCGCTCTGCCCGCGGAGGGTGAATTCCATCAGCGTCACCAGCGTCTCGCGCCGGGTGGAAAGCGAGGGGGCTTCAAGCAGGGCCTGCTTTTCCTCGGGCGCGAGCGGGCAGAGCATGGAAAGCGAATTGATGAGCAACTCTTCCTCGGCCTCTTTCAGGCTGCCCCAGTCCGTCGACAGCTGCACCGCCCGGAAATAGCGGCCCAACAGGTCCATGAAGCCGGCCTTGTCGAAACCGGGATCGTTTTCAGTGGGGCCGAGGTCACGCTCAAAGCCCGACCATGTGACATTCGCCCGGCGATAGGGGGCGAAGCCCTCGACCTCGGAGGAGATGCGGAAGCGCGAGATGCCGGTGAGCGTGATCATGTAGCGCCCATCCTCGGTCTCGGAGAAGGCGGTGAGCCGTCCGGCACAGCCGATCGCGTGCAGCCGGGGGCTTTCGCCGCCCGGCACGCCGCGGGGCTGGATCATGCCGATCAACCGTTCGCGCGTCTTCATGCAATCGTCGAGCATCGCAAGGTAGCGCGGCTCGAAGATATGCAGGGGCAGGCGCGCCCGCGGCAGCAGGAGCGCGCCCGGCAGCGGGAAGATCGGGATGGTGTCGGGCAGGTCGGCGAATTTGAGCATGACCTACAGGTAATGCGGCGACCGGCTCAGGCAAATATCATCGAGCTGAGGCGGCGGCGCCCTTTCTGGACGAGCGGATCGGTGGGTTTGAGCGCATCGAAGATCGTGAACAGCTGGGTCTTGGCGGCGCTGTCGTTCCAGTCGCGGTCACGGCGAAAGAGTTCCAGCAACTCGTCGATGGCGGCGCCGGCATCCCCCTTGGCATAGAGTGCCTGCGCCAGGTCGAAGCGGGCCTGATGGTTTTCCGGATCGACCTCGAGCGCGGCGCGGAACTCCTCCACCGGGCCGGCATTCTCGGCCTGTCGGGCCAGGGCGAGCTGGGCGCGCGCGGCTTCGACTTCCTTCGATTGGGCCAGTTTGGGTTCGGCGTTGTTCAAAAGCGCCTCTGCCTGATCCAGCTCGCCCATGGCGATATGGGCGCGTGCCAAGCCCCCGTAGGCAGCCGCACTTTCCGGCTCCTGACCCAGGATCGCGGCGAAGATCTGGGCGGCATCGACGGCGGCACCATCGGAGAGCAGCTTCTCGGCTTCCTCCAGCACCTCGCCCAGGCCACCGTCACCGGCGAGGCTGACGAGCTTTTCGACGAAGCTTTTCAGTTCGGACGGGGGCAGCGCGCCCTGGAAGGCATCGACCGGGCGGCCCTCCCAGAAGGCATAAACCGTGGGGATCGACTGGATGCGCAGCTGCTGCGCGATCATCTGGTTTTCGTCGACATTGACCTTGACCATGCGCACCTTGCCGCGCGCTGCGGTCACCGCGGCCTCCAGCGCCGGGCCCAGCGTCTTGCACGGTCCGCACCAGGGCGCCCAGAAATCGACGATGACCGGCACTTCCTGGCTGGCCTCGACGACATCGGTCATGAACTCGGCTTCGGTCGTATCCTTGATGATCTGCGCGGCGGAAGGGGTGTTGGGCGCGGGCATTCCCAGCATGACGGTCCTCATTCATTACGGGTCGGCCCTTATATGCGCATGGTGCGCCGAAAGGCCAAGGGGGAGTTGCTTGACCGGGCGGGGGGCTGCGATACCTCTGGCCGGGGATGGACGGAGAATACCGATGCGGGTGCTGATCGTCGGACTTGCGCTTTTCCTTGCCGCGGCGGCTCCGGCGCGGGCCTTCACCTTCACCGCGATCGAAGGCACGCCGCTGCCGCTGGAAGCCTGGCGCGGCAAGCCGGTTCTGGTGGTCAACACGGCGTCTCTTTGCGGATTCACGCCGCAATATGCCGACATGCAGGCGCTGCACGACCGCTACGGGCCGCGGGGGCTGGTGGTGCTGGCCGTGCCATCGGATGATTTCACCCAGGAATTGGAAAGCAACGATGCGGTGGCCGATTTCTGCCAGATCCAGCTTGGCCTCGATATTCCGCTGACCGAGATCACGCCCGTGACGGGCGAGGGTGCGCATCCGTTCTATCGATGGCTGGCCGAGGAGCACGGCCACCGGCCACGCTGGAACTTCAACAAGGCGCTGATCGGGCCCGAGGGGGAATTGCTGGGCTTCTGGGGATCGCCCACCCGGCCGACCGCGCGTGTCATCACCCGCACGATCGAGGGGGCGCTGCCGCGCTGATGCAGGCGCCCGTCTTCATCGGCTCCGACATCTACCGCGGCTCCAGCTACGGGGGATGGCATCCGCTGGCGATCCCGCGGGTGTCGACCGTGATCGATCTGGCGCGCGCGCTGGAATGGTTGCCCGCGGCGCAATACCGAACCAGCCCGCGCGCCAAGCCCGCCGCACTGACGGCCTTTCACACCCCCGACTATGTCGCCGCCCTGATGCGGGCCGAGGCCGAGGGCGGCGTCGATGCCGAAACGCGCGCCCGGCATGGCCTGGGCACCTCTGCAAATCCTGTCTTCCCCGAGATGTTTCGCCGGCCCGCCACCGGGGCAGGGGGGGTGATGCTGGCGGCTGATCTGGTGCGTTCGGGCGGGGTCGTGCATGTGCCCGGTGGGGGGACGCATCACGCGATGGCCGACCGCGCGAACGGGTTCTGCTACCTGAACGATCCGGTCCTGTGCATCCTTCGGCTGCGCGCGCTGGGGCTGCGGCGCATCGCCTATGTCGATATCGACGCGCATCATTGCGATGGGGTCGAGGCGGCCTTTGCCGGGGCGGGCGACGTTCTGATGCTCTCGGTCCATGAGGAGCGGCGCTGGCCCTTCACCGGCGCACTGGCAGAGGATGCGGGCGGCAATGCGCTGAACCTGCCGGTGCCGCGCGGCTTCGGCGATGCGGGGATGGCGCTGGCGCGCGACAGGCTCATCCTGCCCGCGCTGGAGGCGTTTGACCCCGAGGCCGTGGTGCTGCAGGCCGGGGCCGATGGCGTGACCGAAGATCCGCTGTCGCGGCTGGCGATGTCGAACGGCGCCCATGCCGCGATGGCACTGGCGCTGGCACGGATGGCGCCGCGGCTCATCGTGCTGGGCGGGGGCGGCTACAATCCCTGGTCGGTGGCGCGGTGCTGGGTGCGGATCTGGGGGGCGCTGAACGGCCGGGCCATGCCCGATCGCCTGCCGTCTGAAGCCGCCGCCGTGCTGGAGGCGCTGGAATGGCGCGGTCGCGCCGCGGGTCGCGCGCCACCTGTGGACTGGAAGACCACGCTCGTCGATCCGCCCCGCCCGGGAGAGGTGGGGCCGGAACTTGTCGCGCGGGTCGAGGCGCTGCGCGCGCGGTTGCGGGGACTGGCGGTGCAGATGGCGGCCTTGCGGCAGCGTGCCGCGGTTTCTGAGACATCGTTATCTGCCGCGCGCTGAAATTCTCGGCAAATGGCCACCGCATCATGGCAGTTCGGTAACAGTGGCGGCGCCTGCTTTTTCCGACGATGCGCGCCCGCTTGCCAGTGCGCGCGCGGCGTGGCTCTGATCCGGCACTCATCATGGCGCGCGCGGCCAAGCCGCCGCCGAATCACGGAGCAGACGATGTCGAAAGGCGTGTTCATTATCGGTGCCCTGGCGCTTGGCCTGGCTACCCCCGCGGTTGCTCAGGACGTGACCTTGTCCTGGGGGGCGACGGTGACTTCGAACTACATGTCGCGCGGGGTCAGCCAGACCGGCAATCGCGCTGCCTTCCAGCCCTGGGCCGAGGTCGAGATGAACGGGTTCTACGGGGGGATCTGGGCGTCGAACGTGCGGATCGACGACGACCGGCTGGAGGTCGACCTCTATGCCGGCTACCGCTTTGCGGTGAACGGCACCAGTTTCGATCTGGGCTATGCACGGTATCTCTATGACCGTTCGGGTGACTGCTGCGGCGAGCTTTACGGCCTGGTCGATATCGAGGCCGGCAGCGGTGGCGCCTTCGGTGGGGTCTACCTGTCGCATGAGGACGGCCTGCGGATTGCCGATGCGCATGTCGGCGTGCGCTTGAGCGTGATGGAACCGCTGACGGCCTCTGCCATGGTCGGCCGGGCGGACAGTTCGAACTACGGGGCGATCGGGGTGAGCTATGCTGTCACCCCGAATGTCGAACTGGACCTGCGCTATCACCGCGGCACGGACAACAAACTCGTCCTGTCGACCGGCATCAGCTTCTGAACCCCCTCGGCCGGGACATGATCCACCGCTGAGAACGGGCGCGCGGCAAGGCGCGCCCGTTTGCCTTCGGGCGACCGCGCCGATTCCCCCGGAAATTGTGATCACTGAGCGTTTTCAAGTGATCACAAACTTCCGAAACCCGACGCAAGATGCCGCAGCCGCATTCGTTTTGGCCATTCCGGGCGTGACTCGGCTGAAAAAACCGCTATTGATCCTGACGAAGCCAGCGCGCCGAGGGGCTGCGCTCGCCACAACAGAGGGACCGATCATGGCTGACGTGAACCGGGGCAACCGTCCACTTTCCCCGCATTTGCAGGTCTACCGCCTTCCGATGACCGCGAAACTGTCGATCCTGCACCGGATCACCGGCGCCGGCCTGACGCTGGGCGCGCTGCTGGCGGTCTGGCAGTTCATCGCCGCGGCGATCGGGCCGGACTATTCCGACTTCGTCGATGGTCTCCTGGCCTCCATCCTGGGGCAGTTGATCCTGATCGGCTGCCTCTGGGCGCTGAGCTACCATGCGATCAACGGGCTGCGTCACCTCTGGTGGGACATGGGCAAGGGCTTCGATCTGGAGTTCACCGCGAAGGCCAACTACGTCGTGCTCGGCGGGTCGGTCGTGCTGACGCTGATCTTCATCCTGGCGATCTGGTGAGGGAGGGGACGATGGGTTACAGAACCGACTACGCACGCGTCCACAATCTTGGTGCCGCCGGCGAAGGCGTCGGCCACTGGTGGGGTCAGCGGATCTCGTCGCTGGCGCTGGTGCCGCTGACGCCCTTCTTCGTCATTCCCTTCGGCCGCGCCTTGGGCGGCGGCTACGAGGCGATCCTGGCGACCTATTCGCACTGGGGCAACGCGCTGGTGGCGGTGGCCTTCCTGCTCGTGGGCTTCTGGCATCTGGCGCAGGGCCTTCAGGTCGTGATCGAGGATTATGTGCCGCAAAAGTCGATGCGCGTCGGGCTCTTGCTGGCCAACACGATTCTGAACGGCGCCGTGGCGCTGGCCGGCGTCTTCGCCATCCTGACCATCCTGCTGCGCGCCTGAGGACACGTCATGTCTGCATATCCGATCGAAGAACACACCTATGATGTCGTCGTGGTCGGCGCCGGTGACGCCGGTCTGCGCGCTACGCTGGTC
>CAZKSE010000081.1:0-15096 GCA_964555305.1 uncultured Rhodobacter sp.
CGATCCGATCATGACCACCGCCTACATGAGCCGCAACCACGGCTACATGATCTACGACACGCTCTTTGCGCTGGACGCCGACATGGTCGCGCAGCCGCAGATGGTCGACAGCTGGGAAGTGTCGGACGACGGGCTGGAGTATCGCTTCACCCTGCGCGACGGCCTGATGTTCCACGATGGCGAGCCGGTCACCGGCGAGGATGTCGCCGCTTCGATCGCGCGCTGGGGCGAGCGGGACGCGATGGGTCAGCTGCTGATGACCTTCGTGGCCGAGATGGGCCAGGACCCCGACGATGCCAATGTCTTCGTCATGACCCTGAATGAGCCCTATGGCCTGGTGATCGACAGCCTCGCCAAGCCCTCGTCGAACGTGCCGTTCATCATGCCGGCGCGGCTCGCCGCCAACACGCCCTCGACCGAGCAAGTGCCGGAACAGATCGGATCGGGCCCCTTCCGCTGGGTCGAGGACGAGTTCCAGCCGGGCGTGATTGCCGTCTACGAGAAATTCGAGGACTACGTCCCGCGCGACGAGGAACCGAGCTGGGCCTCGGGCGGGAAGGTCGTGCATGTGGACCGCGTCGAATGGATCGTCATGCCGGACGACCAGACCAAGCTGAACGCGCTTCTGGCCGGTGAGATCGACTACTGGGAAGATGTCTCGGCCGACCTGCTGCCGCTTGTTCAGGCCGACCCGGATATCGAGGTCAGGATCATCAACGAGCTCGGCTACCACACGATCATGCGCCCGAACGCGCTGCACGCGCCCTTCGATGACGCACGCATCCGCCGCGCCGCGATCCTGGCGCTGTCGCAGCAGGATGTCATGGACGCGATGATCGGCAACCCAGAGCTCTATGAGCTTTGCGCCGCGATGTTCGTCTGCGGCACCCCGCTGGAAACCAGCGTTGGCGGCGAGACCCTGCTGGACGGCAGTGGTCAGGACGAAGCGCGCGCCCTGCTGGAAGAGGCGGGCTACGATGGCACCCCGGTCGTCATCATGCATCCGACGGACGTGATGACGCTGCGCACGCAGCCGGTCGTCGTCGCCCAGGCGCTGCGCGACGTGGGCTTCACGGTCGATCTGCAGGCGATGGACTGGCAGACCCTGGTCGGCCGCCGCGCCAACCAGGCTGCGCCCGCCGACGGTGGCTGGAACATCTTCATCACCAACTGGGTTGGCGCCGATGTCTTCAACCCGATCGTGAACAACATGGTCGGCGGGCAGGGACCCGATGGCGGCTGGTTCGGCTGGCCCGAGGATGCCGAGCTGGAAGACTTGCGCCTGTCCTATGCCAGGGCCCAGTCGCTGGAAGGGCAGCAGGAACTGGCCGCGGCCATCCAGGAACACGTCTACGAACAGGGCTACTACGCCCCGATCGGGCAGTACTACATCCCCACCGCCTGGTCGAACTCGATCGAAGGCGTGCTGGACGGCCCGGCGCAGTTCTTCTGGAACATCCGCCGCGTCGAATGACCACAGACTGACCGATCAGGGGCCGCCCGCATCGCGGGCGGCCCCGTTTCCGAAAGGCCCCCTCCATGTTAGGCTACATCATTCAGCGCGTCCTCGCCGCCATTCCGGTGATGGGCTTCGTGGCGCTGATCGTCTTCCTGCTGCTGCGGCTGACCCCGGGGGATCCGGCGGCGATCCTGGCCGGCGATGCCGCCACCCCCGCGCAGATCGAGCACATCCGCAACCAGCTCGGTCTCAACGACCCGCTCTACGTCCAGTTCTTCAGCTGGATCGCCGACATGCTGCGCGGCGATTTCGGCGTCTCGCTCCTGTCGGGCACGCCGGTGACGCAGATGATCGCCAGCCGGATGGAGCCGACGATCAGCCTGGCACTGACGACCATCACGCTGAGCGTGATCATCGCCGTGCCGCTGGGGGTGCTGGCCGCCTGGAAACAGGGCACGCTGATCGACCGCTTCGTGATGCTGCTGTCGGTCGTGGGCTTCTCGGTCCCGGTCTTCGTGATCGGCTATCTGATGATTTCCTTCTTCGCGATGGAGCTGCGCTGGTTCCCGGTCCAGGGCTTCCGCTCGATCACCCAGGGGATCGGTCCCTTTGCCGAACGGATCACTTTGCCGACGCTGACGCTGACGCTGCTCTATGTCGCGCTGATCGCCCGGATCACGCGCACCTCGATGCTCGAGATCCTGGGCGAGGATTACATCCGCACCGCCCATGCCAAGGGACTGTCGGAAACCCGCGTGCTGATGCGGCATGCGCTGCGCAACTGCTCGGTGCCCATCATCACCGTCATCGGCATCGGCTTCGCGCTGATCATCTCGGGCGTGGTGGTGACCGAGAGCGTGTTCAACCTGCCGGGGCTGGGGCGCCTGACCGTCGATGCGGTTCTGGCGCGCGACTATCCGGTGATCCAGGCGGTCATCCTGCTCGCCTCGCTGATCTATGTCGTGATCAACCTTCTGATCGACATCGCCTATGTTCTGCTTGACCCAAGGATCCGCTACCAATGAGCGACACCGCGCTTCCCATATCGCGCAGCGCGCGTCCGTCGGCCTGGCGCAAGGTCGGCGAGGTCCTGCTGTCGAGCCCGCTGGTCATGCTGGCCGCGCTACTGCTGGCCACCATCGTGCTGGCCTCCATCTTCGCGCCCTGGATCGTGCCGCATGATCCGGGCCGGCTCGCCCCGGCGCTGCGTCTGCGCGGCCCCGACGGCACGCACTGGCTGGGCACCGACGCCTTCGGCCGGGATCTGCTGTCACGCATCATCATGGGCGGGCAGATCTCGCTTGCCGTGGGCGTCGGCGCGGCCATCGTCGCGGTGGCGGCGGGCCTCGTGCTGGGGCTGCTCGCCGGCTACATCCGCTGGCTCGATTCGGTGCTGATGCGCTTCGTCGACGGGCTGATGGCGATCCCCAACATCCTCCTAGCCATCGCAATCGTCGCACTCTGGGGGGCGGGACTGATGACCGTGCTCATCGCCATCACCATCCCCGAGATCCCGCGCGTCGTCCGTCTGGTGCGCTCGGTCGTGCTGTCTGCTCGCGAGGAACCCTATGTCGAGGCGGCGATCGCCCAAGGCTCGTCCACCTGGCTGATCATGCGCCGGCACCTGCTGCCGAACACGGTCGCGCCGCTGATCGTACAGGGCACCTATATCTGCGCCTCGGCGATCCTGGTCGAGGCGATCCTTTCCTTCCTCGGCGCCGGCATCAATCCGGAAACGCCGAGCTGGGGCAACATCATGGCCGAGGGGAGGCTCTTCTTCCAGATCAACCCCGGCATCATCCTGTGGCCCGGGCTGGTGGTGTCGATCACCATCCTGTCGATCAACCTTCTGGGCGATGCGGTGCGCGACGCGCTCGATCCCCGCATGGCGAAAAGGGGGATCGACCGGTGAGCGACCCTATTCTCGATATCCGCGGCCTGCGCATCGCGCTTGACGGCCGGCCCGACTATCAGCTGGTCAAGGGACTGGATCTGGCCATCCACCCGGGCGAGACGATGTGCCTGGTGGGTGAATCCGGCTCGGGCAAGTCGATCTCGGCGCTGGCGACGATGGGCCTTCTGCCCAAGGCGCTGCAAACCATCGACGGCGAGATCCGGCTGCTGGGCGAGCCGATCCACAACGCCCCGGCCCCCAAGCTGCGCAAGCTGCGCACCACGGCGATGTCGATGATCTTCCAGGAGCCGATGACCGCGCTCAACCCCGTCGCCCGCGTCGGCCGGCAGATCGACGAGGTGCTGGAGGCGCATTCGAACCTCTCGCCCGCCAAGCGCAAGCGGCAGGTTCTGGAGATGATGGAATCCGTGCACCTGCCCGAGGTCGAGCGCATCTACCGCTCCTATCCGCACCAGCTCTCGGGCGGCCAGCGCCAGCGGATCATGATCGCCATGGCGCTGATCATGCGCCCGCAACTGCTGATCGCGGACGAGCCGACCACCGCGCTCGATGTGACCACGCAGGCGCAGATCCTGTCCCTGATCCGCGAGCTGCGCGAGAAGCAGGGCACGGCGGTACTGTTCATCACCCATGACATGGGCGTCGTCGCCGATATCGCCGACAATGTCACGGTGATGAAACTGGGCGAGGTGGTCGAGGCGCAACCGACCGAGCAGCTGCTGCGCCATCCGCGCACCGACTATACGCGCGAGCTGCTGCAGGCGGTGCCCAGCCATGTGCCGCGCCCGCCGCGCGCCTACAGCGACGCCCCGGTCGTGCTGCGCACCGAGGCGCTGAACAAGACCTATGTGGAGGGCGGTTTTCTGGCCAAGACCCGCGAAACCGTCGCCGCCCGCGACGTGGCCTTTACCCTGCGCAAGGGCCGCACGCTGGGCATCGTCGGCGAATCCGGCTCGGGCAAGTCGACGGTGGCGCGCTGCATCATGCGGCTGATCGATCCCACCTCGGGCAAGATCGAGGTCGATGGCACCGATATCGCCACCCTCACCCCGCGCGAGCTGAAGCCGCACCGGCGCAAGTTCCAGATCGTCTTCCAGGACCCGATGCGCTCGCTCAACCCGCGGATCGAGGTGGGCGAGTCGATCATCGAGGGGCCGCTCAACTTCGGCGTGCCGCGCAAGAAGGCGATGGAACGGGCGCGCGAGCTGATGACGCTGGTGGGCCTGCCCGCCTCGGCGGTCGACCGTTTCCCGCACCAGTTCTCGGGCGGGCAGCGCCAGCGCATCGCCATCGCCCGCGCCCTGTCGATGGACCCCGATGTGCTGGTCGCCGACGAGGCAGTTTCGGCGCTCGATGTCTCGGTGCAGGCGCAGGTGCTGCGGCTTCTGGCGGAGCTGCAGGAAAAGCTGGGCCTCGGCATCCTTTTCATTACCCACGACCTCGGCGTGGCGGCGCAGATCTGCGACGACGTGATCGTCATGCAGCGCGGCCTCGTGGTCGAATACGGGCCCGCCGGGCAGGTCCTGTCGACGCCGCAGCACCCCTATACGAAAGCCCTGATCGAGGCCGCGCCCGGCCGGCACTGGGATTTCGCCAATTTCCGCCCCTTCTCCGAAAACAAGCAGGACGCCTGACCTCATGAATCCCATCGACCTTCCCTTCGACGCCGATGAAATGCTGGCCGGCCTGCGACCCTGGGTCGAATGCGAAAGTCCCACCTGGGACGCCGCGGCGGTGAACCGGATGATGGACCTCGCCGCGCGCGATCTGGCCGCGATGGGCGCGCGCGTCGAGCGGATCCCGGGCGCCATCGAACCCACCGGCGTGCGGATGGGCGACATGGTCCGCGCCGAGCTGCCGCATCCGCGCGCCGGCGAGCCGGGGATCACCATCATGGGCCACATGGATACGGTCCATCCGATCGGCACGCTGGCGGTCAATCCCTTCCGGCGCGAGGGCGACAAGTGCTGGGGGCCGGGTCTGTGCGACATGAAGGGCGGCAATTTCCTCGCGCTCGAGGCGCTGCGGCAGCTCGCCCGCGCCGGGATCGAAACGCCGCTGCCGGTGCGCGTCCTCTTCACCCCCGACGAGGAGATCGGCAGCCCCACCTCCCGCGCACTGATCGAGGCCGAGGCGAAGCGCGCGCGTTACGTTCTGGTGCCCGAACCGGGCCACCAGGGCGGCGGCGTGACCACCGGCCGCTACGCCATCGCCCGCTACAACCTGCGCTCGACCGGCAAGCCGAGCCATGCCGGCGCGCGGCTCTCCGAAGGCCGCTCGGCCATCCGCGAGATGTGCAAGCGCGTCCTGCAGATCGAGGAGATGACGACCGACGCCTGCACTTTCTCGGTGGGCGTCTTCCACGCCGGACGCTGGGTCAACTGCGTCTCCTCCGAAGCGCGGGCCGAGGCGCTGAGCATGTCCAAGCGGCAGGCGGATCTGGACAAGGGCGTGGCGGCCATGTTGGCGCTGAGCGACCCCGACACCGGCTTCGAGGTCACGCGCGGGCTGACCCGCCCGGTCTGGGAACCCTCCGAGGCGACGCTGGCGCTGGCCGAGCGGGTCGAGCGGCTGCACAAGGAGGTGGGCCTTGGTTTCTCACACAAGAGCCAGGGCGGCGGGTCGGATGGCAACTTCACCGGCGCGATGGGCGTGCCGACGATCGACGGGCTCGGTGTCGAGGGCGACGGCATCCACACGCTGAACGAACATATCGACGTCCCCGCCCTGCTCGCCCGCGCCCGCGTCTTCGCCGGACTGCTGGCCGAACTGGACTGACCGAGGCCCTCCCCGCGGCGCTCCCGCCCGAGGGCGACGGAAGTGCTCCCGCCCCTCGTCCAGCTGTGCGCTGCGCGCACAACTTTCCTCGCATTGGGCCGGGCGCCGCGCCCTTCGGGCGCGGCGAAAAGGGGCGCCGACGTTCCGCCCTGTTCCCCCCCTTTGCCGGGACGGGGTCTTTCCTGTCGAAAGGCTAACCCGCCGCGCGCAAGGTCATGACGTTATACCGACGCGATACCGATATGGGTCGACACCGCAAAAATGACCCGTCAGGCGCCATAGGGCAGCCAGACGGTCTTGACCTGCAGGGCCCGTTCGCGGAAGGCCGCGGCCCGCCCTTCCGCGCCCGCCCAGTCGCGCATCCGCGCCTCGGCCCAGACGGGCTTGAGGTTGCCGGTCGATGCCACTTCACAGGCCGCGCAGGTCGCCGGATCGGCGAAGGCCCAGAGCGCGTCGACCCCGTCATGGGCCGCAAGAACGGGCGCCAGTTCCGAGGGCGCGCCGGTGACGATATTGACCACCCCCGCCGGGATATCCGAGGTCTCCAGCACCTGCACCAGCTCCAGCGCCGGGATCGGCGCGCTGGGCGACGGGACGGCGACGACCCTGTTGCCGAAGGCGACCGCCGGCAGGAGGGTGGCGAGAAAGCCCAGAAGCGGCGCCTCTTCGGGGCAAATCAGGCCCATCACCCCGAAGGGCTCGTTCAGCGCCAGCGACAGATGCCCCGCCACGGTATCGGCCACGCGGCCGTCGTGCTTGTCGGCCCAGCCGGCCCAGTAGAGCGTGCGCTCGATGGCCGCCGCGACCTCCTTCTCGGGGACGAGCCTGGCGAAATCGGCGTGCCGGGCTTCCAGGTTCTCGGCCAGGAACCAGAGCACCTGAGCGCGGGCATGGCCGGACAGCGCGGTCCAGCCGGTGGCCTGCGCCGCGGCGTCGACGGCGTTGCGGATGTCCTTGCGGCTGCCGAGCGGCGCGGCGCCGGCGGGCGTGGCATAGGTATAGCCGCCATCGGGGCGCATCTGCTTGCCGCCGACATAAAGTTTCCACGTTCGATCAATAGCTTGAACGCCCTCGTCAGCGGGCAGCGGCGCCGGGGCCGCAGCCGGTTTGCGCAGCTTTCCTGAGGGCGCGGGCGGGGCCAGATAGGCCTGCATTCCGGCGCGCCCCCCTTCCCGCCCGAAGCCCGATTCGCGCCGCCCGCCGAAGGGTGCGTTCGCATCGAAAAGGTTGGTGCCGTTGATCCAGACGACGCCCGCCTTGACCTGCGCGGCCAGATCCATCGCCACCGTCGCGCTTTCGCTCCAGATCGAGGCGGCCAGCCCGTAGCGGGTATTGTTGGCGAGCTCCACCGCCTCGGCCGGCGTACGGAAGGTCATCAGCGCAGCGACCGGGCCGAAGATTTCCTCGTTCCAGCCGATGTTCGACGTGCCAAGGCCGGTCAGCAGACCGGGCGGGCAGAAATTGCCCTGCATCGCGCCCGCCATGTGCAGTTCCGCCCCCTGCTCGATCGCCCGATCAAGGATCGCGCGGACCCGCGCCGACTGCACGGGATGGACCAACGCGCCGATATCGGTGCCCTTGTCCATCGGATCGCCGAGCCTGAGCGTCGCCATGCGGTCCTTCAGCCGCGCGGTGAACCGCTCGGCCACCGCCTCCTGCACCAGAAGGCGCGAACCCGCGCAGCAGACCTCGCCCTGGTTGAACCAGATCGCGTCCACGACGCGTTCGACCGCGGCTTCGAGGTCGGCATCGGCTATGACGATGAAGGGGGACTTGCCGCCCAGTTCCAGCGTCAGTGCCTTGCCGGTGCCGGCGGTTGCCTTGCGGATCCGCCGCCCCACCTCGGTCGAGCCGGTGAAGGCGATCTTGGCGACCTCGGGGTGGCCGACCAGCGCCGCGCCGGTTTCCCCGTCACCGGTGACGATGTTCACCACGCCGGCCGGCAGCCCGGCCTGTTGGCAGAGTTCCGCAAAGAGAAGGGCGGTCAACGGCGTGTACTCGGCAGGTTTCAGCACCACCGTATTGCCCGCCGCCAGCGCCGGGGCGACCTTCCAGGCCAGCATGAGCAGCGGGAAGTTCCACGGGATGATCTGCCCGCAGACACCGTGGGGCGCACACCCCGGGAACGTGTCGTCCAGAAGCGCAGCCCAGCCGGCGTGGTGGTAGAAGTGCCGGATCGCCAGCGGCACGTCGATATCGCGGCTTTCGCGGATGGGCTTGCCGTTGTTCAGGCTCTCCAGCACGGCCAGAAGCCGCGCGTGTTTCTGCATTCGCCGCGCCAGCGCATAGAGCAGCCGCGCCCGCTCGGCCCCCGGGGTCTTCGCCCAGCCCTTAGCGGCCTTGCGCGCGGCGCTGACGGCGCGGTCCACGTCGCGGGCGCCGCCCTGACTGACCTGCGCCAGCACCGCACCCGTTGCCGGGTTGATCACCTCGAAAAGCGAGGCGGGTCGGGTGAACTTGCCGCCGATGAAATGGCCCAAAGGGGCGCGCTTCAACCAGTCCAGCGCCGGTCCGGGGGCTTCGGGGGATGGGCCGTACTCCATGGTGGGAAGGGCCTCGGTGATGGTGGGCATGGGGGCCTCAGGCTAGGGCGTGGCGGTGCGCGGCCGAATAACGGCCGGTGACGTGATGCTCCAGCTGGCGCTCGATATCGCCCAGCATGGACGACGCGCCAAGGCGGAACAGATCGGGCTCCAGCCAGTCGCGGCCCAACTCCTCGCGCATCAGGATCTGCCAGGCGATGGCGTCCTTGGCGGTCTTCATGCCGCCCGCCGGCTTGAAGCCCACGCGCGTGCCGGTCCGTGCACCATAATCCCGGATGGCCCGCAGCATCACCAGACTGACGGGAAGCGTCGCATTCACCCCTTCCTTGCCGGTCGAGGTCTTGATGAAATCCGCCCCCGCCTGCATGGCGACCATCGAGGCGTCGTAGACGTTCTTCAGCGTCACGAGATCGCCCGTCGCCAGGATCGCCTTCATATGCGCCGCACCGCAGGCCTCGCGCATCGCCGCGATCTCGTCATGCAGGGCCGCCCAGTTGGCGCGAAAGACATGCGCGCGGGTGATGACGATGTCGATCTCGGCGGCGCCCTGGTCCACGGCATGGCGGATCTCGGCCAGACGCAGGTCGAGCGGCATCAATCCCGCCGGAAATCCGGTCGCGACCGAGGCCACGGGGATGCCGGTATTCGACAGCGCGCGGACCGCCGGGGCCACCATGGTAGGATAGACGCAGACCGCGCCGACGACCGGCATCGCCTCCAGCCCCAGACCCGCGACAATCTCGTCGTCCAGGGGTCGGCGGGCCTTGGCGCACAGCCGGGCGACGCGGTCCGGCGTGTCGTCCCCGGCCAGCGTCGTCAGATCCATGCAGCGGATCGCGTTGATCAGAAACGCCGCCTGATGCACCTTCTTCGGGCTGCGCCGGGCGATCAGGCTGGCCGCGCGGCGTTCGGCCGCCGGGCGATTGACGCGCACCGGGGCGAACCAGTCGGGGTCCAGCGGCACGCCGGGATTGCGGGGATGGGACATGGGGTTTCCGCAGAAGGGGCGACGGGAAGAGAAGGGGCGGCGGGAAGAGGTCGCCTGCAGCCTAGGCTGCCGGACCCGTCGCGGCAAGGGCGGGGCGCGATGCGGCCGGACGAGGAATTAACTTGACCAAAGTAGTCGGCTAAAATATCCACCCAGCCAGTGGGAATTGAGCAGCGCCGCCCGCGGCCTGTGGAAGGGATGCGCGAGCTGTGCAGTACCGGGGTCCTGTTCCTGCGGTGAAACTGAAGCCTCACACCGACAGAAGAGGATGACATGAAAATCTTTCGCGCTTCGATCATTGCGCTGGCCACCCTTGCCGCGACCCCGCTGACCGCGCAGCAGATAACGCTCTACTCCGGCCGCGGCGAGACGCTGGTTGCGCCGCTGATCTCGGCCTTCACCGCTGAAACGGGGATCGAGGTCAATGTCCGCTACGGCGGCACCGCCGAGCTGGCGATCCTGCTTCAGGAGGAAGGCAACGCCTCGCCGGCTGATATCTTCTGGTCGCAGGATCCCACAGCGATGGGGGCCGTGGCCAGCCAGATGGCCGCGATCCCCGCCGAGCTGGCCGACCGCGTGCCCGCCGCCTACCGCGATGCCGAGAACCGCTGGGTCGCGACCTCGGGACGGGGCCGGGTGATGGCGCGCGCTACCAACCGGATCGAGGCCGAGGACCTGCCCGGCTCGATCCTCGATCTGACCGACCCCGAATGGCGCGGCCGGATCGTCTGGGCGCCGACCAACGGCTCGCTCCATGCCCATATCACCGCGATGCGGGCGCTCATCGGTGAAGACGAAACCCGCGCCTGGCTGGAGGGCATCCGCGACAACGACCCGATCGCCGTGCGCAACAACACCGCCGTCGTGCAGTCGATCCTCGATGGTGAAGGCGACATCGGCCTGACCAACAACTACTATATCGGCCGCGCACTCGCGCGCGACGCCGAGGCCCCAGTCGCCCAGGCGCAGTTTGCCGAAGGCGATCTGGGCAACCTTCTGCTGGTCGCCGCCGTCGGCGTGCTCGAGACCTCGGCCGAGACGGACGCGGCGATGCGTTTCGTCGACTTCCTCCTTAGCCCGGCGGCACAGCAGTTCTTCGTCTCCGAGACCCAGGAATTCGAAGTGGTGCCCGGCAGCGCCATCCAGGCCGGCCGGATGCTCTCGCTCGATGATGTGACCCGCGCCGCGCCCGAGGTCGATCTGAACACACTGACCGATCTCGAAGGCACGCTGCAGATGCTGCGCGACCTCGGGATCCTGTGAGCTCGGCCACCGCCATAACCGTATCGGGCCGCCGCTTGCCGGCGGCCCGTATCGTTTTCTCGATCATCGGCCTGACCATCGGTGCGCTGATGATCCTGCCATTGATCTGGCTGCTGATGCGCGCGCTGGAGGCCGATCTGGCCACCGTCCGACAGCTCGTCTGGCGGCCGCGCACACTGACGCTGCTCACCAATACCGCGGCTCTGGTCGCCTGCGTGCTGGCGCTCTCGACAGTGATGGCGCTGCCCCTGGCCTGGCTGGTCAGCCGCACCGACCTGAAGGGACGCCGGGCGGTCAACCTGCTGGCCGTCATCCCGCTCGCCGTGCCGGGCTATGTGATGGCCTATGCGCTGCTCGGGCTGTCGGGGCATTCGGGCTTTCTGAACCAGGTCTTCGGCGTGACCTTGCCCCGCCAGCAGGGGCTCTGGGGCGCGGCGCTCGCGCTGTCGCTCTATTGCTTCCCCTATATCTACCTCAATCTGCGCGCGGCCTTCGCCGGGATGGACCAAAGCCTCGAGGAAGCCGCCCGCGCCCTCGGCGCCACCCCGTGGGAGGTGTTTCGCCGCGTCACCCTGCCCTTCCTGCTGCCGGCGCTGATGGCCGGCTGGCTGGTCGTCGGGCTCTACACCGTCGGCGATTTCGGCGCCGTCGCGCTGATGCGCTACGAGGTCTTCAGCTACGCCATCTACATCCAGTATTCCGCCGCCTTCGACCGCATCTATGCCGCCTGGCTGGCGCTGATCCTCATTGCCATCGCTCTGGTCTTCGTCTGGGGCGAAAGCCGCCTGCGCGAGGGGCAGCATTACGCGCGCACCGGATCGGGCAGCGGCACGGCACGCAAGCGCGTGGCGCTCGGCTCGATGGGCCAGGCGCTGGCCTGGGGGTTCGTCGGGCTGGTGGTGCTGGCCGCTCTGGGGTTGCCGTTGACGGTGCTGACCTTCTGGACCCTGCAGATCCCCGATGTGACCAGTGTGCTGCCCGATCTGGTCCGCGCCTTCGGCCAGTCGCTTTCGGCGGCGGTGCCAGCGGCGGTGCTGGCCGCAGCGATGGCGTTGCCGGTCGCGGCGCTGGCGGTGCGCCATCCCTCGCCGCTCTCGACCTTCATCAACCGGCTGGCCTTCGTGGGCTACGCAGTGCCGGCGCTGGCCTTCGCACTCGCCTTCGTCTTCTTCGCCCTCAACGGCGCGCGCTTTCTCTACCAGACGCAGTTCCTGCTGGTCCTCGTCTACGCGCTGAGCTTTCTCGCGCTGGCCCTCGGCCCGATCCGCTCGGCGCTCTACCTCGCCCGCCCCTCGGTCGAGGAGGCGGCGCGCGCCCTCGGCCACGGTCCCGCCTCGACCTTTTGGCGGGTGACGCTGCCGGCCATCCGCCCCGGCGTGGTGGCCGGCATGGTGCTGGTCTTCGTCATCGCCATGAAGGAGCTGCCCATCGCCTTCCTGCTGGCGCCCACCGGCTTCCGGTCGCTGGCGATCACCATGTTCTCCCGCACTTCCGAGGCCATGATGATCGAAGCCGCCCCCCATGCCGCGGCCATCGTCCTCTTTTCGGCCCTTTTCATCGGCGTCGTCCTGCGCCATGACCGAAAGGCAGGGGAATGAGATGAACGAACGGCCCAAGATCCTGACCTTCAAGATGCCGGCCGAGGCCTCGCCGCTGGGCTATCGGCAGAAACCGGCCAAGCCGCTGCTGGAGGTGGAGCGGCTGCGCAAGACCTTCCCGCATGCCCAGGGGGCGGCGGTCGAACGCGTCAGCCTGTCGCTGGGCGAGGGCGAGCTGATGGCGCTGCTCGGCCCGTCGGGCTGCGGCAAGACCACGACGCTGCGCATGATCGGCGGGTTCGAGACGCCGGACGAGGGCCGCATCACGCTCGCGGGGCGCGACATCACCCACCTGCCCCCCGAAGCGCGCGGCATCGGCTTCGTCTTCCAGGACTATGCGCTCTTTCCGCATCTCGATGTGCTCGACAATGTCCGCTTCGGGCTGCGCGGCCTCAGCCGCAGCGCGGCCGAGGCGCGCGCGCGCGAGATGCTGGCGCTGGTCGGCCTGCACGGGCTGGAACGCCGCCGCCCGCACCAACTCTCGGGCGGTCAGCAGCAGCGCGTGGCCCTCGCCCGCTCGCTCGCGGTGGGGCCGAAGCTGATCCTGCTCGACGAGCCCTTCTCGAACCTCGACGCCAAGATGCGCGTCGAAACCCGGCAGGAGGTCCGCAAGCTTCTGAAAGCGACCGGCTCAGCCGGGATCCTCGTCACCCATGACCAGGAAGAGGCGCTGGCCATGGCCGACCGGATCGCCGTGATGGAGGCCGGCCGCGTCGTCCAGATCGGCACCCCGGACGAGATCTACCGCAACCCGGCCACCGAATTCGTCGCCAATTTCATTGGCCGGTCGAACATCCTCAGCGGCACCGCCAGCGGGATGGAGGCGAAGACCGCCTTCGGCAACCTGCCGCTCTCGCGCGCCGCCAATGGCGCCGTCAGCCTTGCCGTGCGCCCCGAACAGATCCTGCTGGAACCCGACCCGCTGGGCGACGCCGTCATCACCGGGCGCGAATTCCGCGGCCACGACCAGATCTACTGGGTGCAGGAGGGCGAGCGCTGCATGATCGTGATCTCGGGCCCCGGTGCCCAGTACGACATCGGCACCCGCGTCCGCCTGCGGATATGTGATTGCGTGGTTCCGCTCAACTGACGCGTGCGCCCTATGCGGGCCACCACGGCTGCGTTATGCTCGAGCGCAAAACAAACAACACCTCGAGCAGCAGGACAACGCACCCCATGGGACATCTCCGCACAGGAATTTTCGGCGCCATGCTGGTCTCGCTCGCCGGATGCAGCGGCGCCAGCGCCTATCTCGACCGATCCCCGCGCCCGCAGGCCCGCCCGCCAGCGGCCGAAGCCACGCGCCTCGCCACCGGGGTGACGCGCTCGACCAGCTATGACCAGTGGATCGCGGGCTTCCGCCCGCGGGCGCTGCAGCAGGGCATCAGCGCGCGCACTTTCGACCGGGCCTTCGCCGGCATCGGCTTGAACGAGGATTCGATCCGCCGCGACCGCCACCAGCCCGAATTCACTCGCCCGATCTGGGCCTATCTGGACAGTGCCGTCTCCGACACACGGATCGAGAACGGCCGCCGGGCGCTGCGCGACCACGGCCGCACGCTCGCCGCGATCGAATCCCGCTACGGCGTCGAGAAGGAGATCGTCGTCGCCGTCTGGGGGCTCGAAAGCTCCTATGGCAGCCTGCGCGGCACCACGCCGATCATCGAGACGCTGGCGACGCTGGCCTACGAGGGGCGGCGGCGCGCTTTCTTCGAAGAGCAGCTGATCGCCGCGTTGCGCATTCTGGAGGCGGGCGATGTGACCCCGGACCGGATGGTCGGCAGCTGGGCGGGGGCGATGGGGCATACCCAGTTCATTCCCACGAGCTACCTGGACTACGCGGTCGATTTCACCGGCGACGGCCGGCGCGACATCTGGTCTGACGATCCCACGGACGCGCTGGCCTCTGCGGCGGCCTATCTGTCGCGCTTCGGCTGGCGGCGCGGCGAGCCCGCCCTGGTGGAAGTGCGCCTGCCCTCGGGCTTCGACCCGCGACTGGCGGGCAGTTCGCGCCCGGTGCAGGAATGGCAGGCGATGGGAGTGCAGGCGCAGGGCGGCGGGCGGCTTCCCCCGGCCGGCGAGGCGACGCTGATGTTCCCGGCCGGGACCAACGGCCCGGCCCTTCTGACCTTCCGCAACTTCCAGGTCATTAAGCGCTACAACAATGCCGATTCCTACTCCATCGCCATCGCGCATCTGGCCGACCGGCTGCGCGGGGCGGGGCCATTCGCGGCCTCCTGGCCGCGCGACGACCGGCCACTGACCGCTGACGAGCGCGAGGAGCTGCAACGCCTTCTCGCCCGGTCGGGCCATTACCAGGGCGAGATCGACGGCCGCATCGGATCGGGCTCGCTGGCGGCGGTGCGCGCCTGGCAATCGGCGAACGGCATGGCGCCCGATGGCTACGTCTCGCTGACGCTGCTGCAGCGCCTGCGCCGCTGAGCGTTGCGCGCCCCGGGCTGGTTCCCGCCCGCGTGGGTCACGCGGCAACCGGCGTGCTCCCGCCCCTCGTCAGGCTGCACCTGCGGTGCAACCTTCCTCGCGTTGGGCCG
>CAZKSE010000082.1:0-15021 GCA_964555305.1 uncultured Rhodobacter sp.
CGAATAGTCGGGCGACACCACCACGGACTTCGCGCCGCGATAGCGCGCCTCGCTGTAGAAATGCGCGTCGGGCGTGCGCGTCTGCGGCACGTTGGAGCCCCACAGCATCAGGAAGCCGGCATTGTACCAGTCGGCCGATTCCGGCACGTCGGTCTGCTCGCCCCAGGTCATCGGCGAGGCCGGCGGCAGGTCGCAGTACCAGTCGTAGAAGCTCATGCAGGTGCCGCCCAGAAGCGACAGGTAGCGCGAACCGGCGGCGTAGCTGATCATCGACATCGCCGGGATAGGCGAGAAGCCGAAGACCCGGTCGGGGCCGTAGTTTCTTGCCGTGTAGGCATTGGCTGCGGCGGTGATCTCGGTGACCTCGTCCCAGGTGGCGCGCACAAAGCCGCCCGAGCCGCGCTTCTTTGTATAGCTGGCGCGCGCTGCCGGGTCCTTCTGGATCGATTCCCACGCCTGGACCGGCGACATCGACGCGCGCTTCTCGCGCCACAGCTTCATCAGGCGCCCGCGTACCAGCGGCGTCTTCACCCGGTTGGCGCTGTAGAGATACCACGAATAGCTCGCACCGCGCGCGCAGCCGCGGGGTTCGTGGTTAGGCAGGTCGGGGCGCGTGCGCGGATAATCGGTCTGCTGCGTCTCCCAGGTGACGATCCCGGACTTGACGTAGATCTTCCAGGAACATGACCCGGTGCAGTTCACCCCGTGGGTGGACCGAACGACCTTGTCGTGTTGCCAGCGGCGGCGATAGGCGTCTTCCCAGTCGCGGCTTTCGATGGTGGTCTGGCCGTGGCCGCCGGAAAAGGTGTCCTTGCGGACGCTTTTCAAGAAGTTCAGCCGGTCAAGAAGATGGCTCATTGCTCTCTCCCAATTCGGGTTTCGTTGGGGCAGGGCCGCGGATGCAGCCCCACCCGGGGCGTTCTCAGCAGGGGTAGGGCGCGTTCTTCCGGGCGTAGAGTACCCAGTTCAGCACCACGTTGAAGGCGAAGAAGGCGATCAGGCCGTAGAAGACGGGCGCCGCCGACTGGTAGGAGGCGAAGGACCAGGCAAACAGCATGCCGAAGATGAAGGGCCCGTAGGCGGCCACCGCGGCGGTGAAGCCGATCACGCCGCCGCCCTGACGCGGCGGGAAAAGCATCGGCATCTGCTTGAAGGTCGAGGCATTGCCGACGCCCGCGAAGAAGAAGAGCGCCAGCATCGCCGAAACGAAGAGCCAGAAGCTGTCGAGCGAGGTCGGCGTGACGGTCAGTGTCACCAGGAAGGCGCAGACGACCATGCCAATCCCCGCCCAATGCGTCACACGAGCCCCGCCCAGCTTGTCCGACAGCGGCCCCGCGATTACCCGGCTGGCCGATCCGACCAGCGGCCCCCAGAAGGCCCATGCCAATGGATCGGGCGCGCCTTCGAAGCTGCCGTAGACCTCGCGGATCAGCAGCGGAAAGGTCGCCGCCAGCCCCGAGAAGCCCCCGAAGGTCATGATGTAGAGCGAGGTCTGCGCCCAGGTGTGGCCCGACTTGAAGATGTCGAACTGCTCGCGGAAGTTCGACTTGATCGGCACCGACTTCAGGAAGATCCAGGCGGTGATGCCGAAGACAGCGACGAAGGGGATCATCACCAGCGGCGCGTTCTGCAGGTAAACCTGGCTCTCGATACCGGCGCGGGTCATCGTCTGCGGCTCGCCCACCCAGGCCATGCCGCCCAGAAGTGCGAAGCCGATGACCCAGGGCGTCACGAACTGCACGACCGAGACGCCGAAGTTGCCGACACCCGCCTGGATGGCCAACGCCGTGCCCTGCATCCGTTTGGGGAAGAACATCGAAGTCGAAGGCATGAACGAGCTGAAGTTGCCGCCACCGAGGCCGGCCAGGAAGGCCAGAAGCATCAGCACCCAGTAGGGCGTGGCGGGGTTCTGCACGGCATAGAACCAACCTACCAGCGGGATCAGCAGCGACAGCGTTGACAGGCTGATGACGTGGCGCGTGCCGTAGATCGGCACCAGGAACATGTGGATCAGCCGCAGTGTGCCACCGGCCAGGCCCGGCATCGCCGCGAGCCAGAAAAGCTGCGACGCGGTGAACTGAAAGCCGATCTGCGGTAGCCGGACGACCAGCGCCGAGACCAGGAACCAGGTGATGAAGGCCATGGTCAGCGCGGCGGTCGTCAGGATCAGGGTCATCCAGGCCTGGCGCTTGCCGCCGGCTTCCCAGAAGCTCTGATCCTCCGGTTCCCAGCGGGGCAGCCAGGTTCCTGACGTTGCCACCGGATTGGAATGATTTGCGGACATCGGGTTTTCCTTTTTCCGTATCTTGAGGGGCCGGCGAATGGGCCCCTCCGGTGGGATCACTTGGCGCCGGCGGTCTGGCCGGGGTTCTGCTGCAACCGCTCCAGCGCGGCGCGCAGCTCCTCCATCGAGCGGAAGCGGGCGGTCAGTTGCAGCCCCGCACCCCGCTCTGCCAGTTCGACCTTCGTGGAGCCGGCGAACAGCGTCGCGAGTTCGGCTTCGGTCTGCTTCTTCACCTGCGCTTCGCGGGCGATCTCGCGGTCGACCGAGGAGATGACGTACTCATCGCCGAACCCGCCCTCGGGTTCTTTCAGCCAGGCCAGGCAGACCAGCCAGGCCAGGAAGGCGCCCGCCGCGATGATGAAGAAGAACTGCTGGGGCGTGACGAACATGAAGATGAAGAGGTAGAAGACCGCGCCGACGTTGCCGTAGGCCCCTGCCATCCCCGAGATCTGCCCCGTGACGCGCCGCTTGATCGAGGGGATGATCCCGAAGGTCGCACCCTCGGCCCCCTGAACGAAGAAGCTGCACATGATGGTGAAGGCAATGGCGACGATGAGCGGCCAGTTGGAGTTCAGAAGCCCCATCAGCACGAAGCCGACGCCGATGCCGAACATGTAGGCGAGCATCACGAAGCGGCGGTTGCCGAAGCGGTCCGACACCAGCCCGCCCATCGGTCGGGCGAATAGGTTCACGAAGGCAAAGCTCGCCGCGATCAGGCCAGCGGCGGCGGCGGTCAGGCCCCAGGTCTCCTCGAAGAACATGGGCAGCATCGAAACCACCGCCAGTTCGGCGCCGAAGTTGGCGAAATAGGTGGCGTTGAGCGCGGCGACCGATTTGAAGGGGTACTTGTCGTCTTCGGGCACGCCCTTCTTCAGGATCGGCACGTTGACACGGATTGCCTGCACGATCTGGTAGGTCACGACCACGACGATGGCCACATAGCAGATGACCGCGGTCATCGGGTCGATGTAGCCCATCAGCTGGACGCGATAGACCAGGATCGACAGGATCCCCACCATCGGCACGGTGAACAGGCACAGCAGCACCAGGTCGCGCCAGCTGGACACTTCCAGCGCCGAGGCCTTGCGCGGCTTCTTGTGCGTGTCGGCGGTCGGGCCGTCGGTGATGGCGAACCAGTAGAAGACGCCGTAAACCGCCATGACCACGCCCGATGTCGCGATCGCATAGCGCCAACCGTCGTCGCCCCCATAGACGGTCAGGGCGATCGTCGGCAGCGTCATCGCTGCGGCGGCAGAGCCGAAGTTGCCCCAGCCCGCGTAGAACCCCTCGGCAAAGCCGATGTCGCGCGGCTTGAACCAGAGAGCGGTCATGTGGATGCCGACGACGAAGCTTGCGCCGATCGACGAGAGGACCAGGCGCGAGACGAAGAGCACTTCGCGCGTGTCCCCGAAGGCGAAGACGAAGGTCGGCAGCGCCATCAGCACCATCAGCACTGAAAAGACGCGGCGGGGCCCGAAACGGTCCAGCGCCATGCCGACGATGATGCGCGCGGGAATTGTCAGGGCGACATTGGCGATGGCGAAGAGCCGGATATCGTCGCGCGTCAGCCAGTCCGACGCACGCAGCATCGACGACGCCAGCGGCGCCATGTTGAACCAGACATAGAAACAGATGAAAAAGGCGATCCAGGTCAGGTGGAGGGCCTGGATCTCCCTGTTGCGGTATCTGAAAAGATCGCTGACCTGCATGTCAGACCTCTGCGAAAGGGGCGGGCGCCGATCAGTCGGCGTGCGTGGGGATGATCAGGAGCGGGCAGGTGGCCCGCCGCGCCAGGAAGGCCGAGACCGAGCCGAAGGTCATGTGATCGAATTCCTCGACCAGAGCGTCGATCTTGCGGGTGATGAAGTTGAAGGGGCCGGGATCGGGCTTGTGGCTGTGGCGAGCCATGACCAGCAGGTCCGGCTGCCGTTCGTCGATGGCGCGCAGAATCATCTTGCGCGCGTCGCCCTCGGCCATCAGGACATGCGCCTCGAACCCCGCCGCGGCCAGTTCGGCGGCGGCGCGCTCGGTGCCTTGCTTCTGTTCCTCGTACTGCGTGGTGAAAAGATCGTCGGCGCCGGCGGTGCTGCTGCCCACGTCCTCGACGACCGAGATCAGGGTGATCACGGGGCTCATCGGCCCCAGCAGGGACTTCACGGCCTCCAACGCGATATTGGCGTTGCGCGAGTTGTCGTAGGCCAGCAGGACTTTCATCGGCGTCTCCTCGGGTCCCGTTTCGGGCGGGTCGAGGCCGACACCGTCACGGCCGGCGCGCGATTTATTTGATGCAGATCAATGATCCGGATGATGGCAGTCCAAAACGTGCTGCTTTTTACAATCGGTGTCCATTCAATTGATCACTTCCAGAACTCACCCTGAATTTACCTTCACCGTGGATTGAATTTGTGTGCCGTTCACTTGATAAATGTCGGTCAAGGAATCAGCGAAGGAGAACCGATGCGCCCCGAGGATCTGCCGGAAATCCGCCACCTTCCGCTCTTTCGTGACATGGACAAGGCCAATTTCGACGAGCTTGTGGGGCGATCCTATGTGCAGACCTTTCCCGCCGGGCTCGAGATGATCCGGCAGGGCGATCCGGCGGATTTCCTGCATGTGGTGCTTGGGGGCGGCGTCGAGCTTTACGCCAAGTGGCGCGATCGGGAATGCACGATCGCCGTGGTGCGGCCCGTCAGCACCTTCATCCTTGCCGCTTGCGTCAAGGATGCGCCCTACCTGATGTCCGCCCGCACGCTGGAACGCTCGCGCATCATGCTGATCCCGGCGCCGGAACTGCGTGCGCTCTTTCGCCGTGACCCTGATTTCGCCGTCTCGGTGATGAATGAACTCGCCGCCAGCTACCGCGCCATCGTCCGCAACACCAAGGGGCTGAAGCTTCGCAACTCGCGCGAGCGGGTGGCATCCTATTTCCTTCGCCAGTCACGGCTGGTCGATGACGCGCCCAGCTATATTCTGCCCGTCGAGAAGCGCCTGCTGGCCTCCTACCTCGGCATGACGCCTGAGAACCTGTCGCGCACGCTCAAGGCGCTCGAGGAATACGGCGTGAAGGTCGATGGAACCCGGGTGATCATCACCGACCGCGCCAAGCTGACGGACCTCGCGCAGCCGGATACGTTGATCGACGGGCCGGATCCCGATGCCCTCGGCAGTGGCTCAAGCTTACCGCCAGTGCAGCGCCGCGCCTGATCATTCAGCGCGGTCGGCGTCAAAGCGGCAGGCCCGCGGCCGTCTTCAACTCGTTCATGACGATCTGGCTTTGCACCCGCGCCACCGCCGGATGCGGCAAGAGCCGCTCGTGAATCAGCCGGTTCAGCGCGGTCAGGTCCGCGCACCACACGCGCAGCAGGTAATCGGCCTCGCCGGTCAGGGTCCAGGCGTTCACGACCTCGGCCTGTTCGCGGATCAGCCGCTCGAACCCCTTGGCACCGTCGGGCGTATGGCTCGCCATCTGCACCTGCACGAAGGCCTGCACCGTCAGCCCGATCCGTGCCGGATCCAGTCGCGCGGCATAGGCGGTCACATAGCCCTCCGCCTCAAGCCGCGCGCGGCGCCGGGCGGCCTGGCTGGGTGAGAGGTTTACGCGCGCTCCCAGCGCCTGCGCGGTCAGCATCGGATCGGCCTGGATCGCCGCGAGGATTCGGGTGTCAGTCGGATCCAGCATGACGTTTAGACGCACCCCTGATCTAGTCCATGCGCGAAACGCGCAAAACTTGACCGCAACATGCCTCAGTTCGCGCACACAGCGCAAGGCTGTCGCGTTAAGATACATCCCAGTCACAGGATTGGAGGAGAACAAAATGGGTCCTTTCCCGCACGCCGCCCCGAAAGCCACCATTTCGGCCGAGAATCCGGCGGGCACCGACGGATTCGAGTTCGTCGAATTTGCCCATCCCGAGCCCGAGAAGCTGCGCGCGCTTTTCGCCCGCATGGGCTACACGCTGACCGCCCGGCACAAGACCAAAGCCGTCGAACTCTGGCAGCAGGGCGACATCACTTATGTTCTGAACGACGAACCCGGAAGCCACGCGCGCATGTTCGTCGAAGAGCATGGCCCCTGCGCCCCGTCGATGGCCTGGCGCGTTGTCGACCGGCAGAAGGCTTATGATCACGCCGTCGCCAAGGGCGCGAAGCCCTACGACGGACCCGGCAAGATGATGGACCTGCCCGCGATCGTCGGCATCGGCGGCAGCCTGATCTATTTCACCGACGCCTACGGCACCGACGACCTGACCGGCCCCTACGCGGCCGAGTTCGACTTCGTCGCCGATCCCAAGCCGGAGGGTGTTGGCTTCTACTACCTCGACCACCTGACCCACAACGTCCACAAGGGCAACATGGATGTCTGGTTCAAGTTCTACGGCGAGATCTTCGGATTCAAGGAGATCCGCTTCTTCGATATCGAGGGCAAGCACAGCGGGCTTCTGAGCCGGGCGCTGACCTCACCCTGCCAGCGCATCCGCATCCCCATCAACGAGGACCGGGGCGAGACCGGGCAGATCGTCGAATACCTCAAGCGCTACAACGGCGAAGGCATCCAGCATATCGCCGTCGGCACCGAGGACATCTATGACAGCGTCGACGAGATCGCATCTCGCGGCCTGAAGTTCATGCCCGCCCCGCCGCAGGCCTATTACGAGATGAGCCATGAGCGCGTGCAGGGCCATGACGAGCCGCTCGAGCGGATGATGAAGCACGGCATCCTGATCGATGGCGAAGGCGTCGTGGACGGTGGCGAGACCAAGATCCTGCTCCAGATCTTCTCGAAGACCGTGATCGGTCCGATCTTCTTCGAATTCATCCAGAGGAAGGGCGATGACGGCTTCGGCGAGGGCAATTTCAAGGCACTCTTCGAGTCGATCGAACGTGACCAGATCGAGCGCGGCGTTCTGAAGACCGCCTGATCCCGACCTCTCGGTTTACCTGCAAATACCCCGCGCCGCTCCCGGTGCGGGGTGTTTTTTGTCTTGAAATCGGCCGTGCGCTGTTCCCTTATCGGGGCACGAGGGCGACGCCGCCTCCCCGCCATGAAAGCGGGGCACCAAAAGATACAACATGGAGAGGAAGATGATCGATCACTTCAGCCGAAGAACCGTTCTGGCCGCCGCGCTGGCGCTGCCCTTCGGTAGTGCCGCAGTCGCGCAGGACGGGGGCAGCTACATCCTGACCACCGCAGGCACCGGCGGCACCTACTACCCGGTCGGCGTGGCGCTGGCGACCTTGGCGAAGATCCACCTGCAGAACGCGCATGGCATCGACATGTCGGCGATCTCCTCGGCCGGGTCGGGCGAGAACACGGTGCTGATGCGCGAGGGCCAGGCCCAGTTCGCGATCATGCAGGGCCTCTTCGGCCTCTGGGCGCGCGAGGGGACCGGCGCGCTGGAGAACGATGGGCCGCAGGAAAACCAACGCGCCGTTGCCATGCTCTGGCCCAATGTCGAGCACTACATCATCCGTTCGGACCTGGTTCAGGATGGCACGGTCTCGGATCTGCGCAACTTCCAGGGCACCTTCAGCCTCGGCGCGCGCAATTCGGGCAATGAATTCTCCAACAAGTTCATGCTCGAGAATTTCGGCATCGACTGGACCCAGTGGGACCAGGCCTATCAGGGTTTCGGCCCCTCGGTCGACGGCATGATCAACGGCACCATCGCCGGCACGATCATCGGCGCTGGCGTCGGAGTGGCGACGATGACGCGCGTCAAGGCGCAGATGGGCGATGATGTCACGCTTCTGTCCATCACCCCCGAAGAGGCCGAGGCGATGGACGGCGGCACCGGGCTCTATTTCCCCTTCACCATCCCCGGCGGCACCTATCCCGGCATCGATGATGATGTGGAAACCATCGCCCAGCCGAACTTCCTGGCCGTGAACGCCGATGTCCCCGAGGAGCACGTCTATCTCTTTACCAAGACGGTCTATGAGAACCTCGGGTTCCTCTGCAACATCCATCCGGCGACCTGCGACATGAGCCTCGAGAACGCGCTCGACGGCCTGCCGCTGCCCCTTCACCCCGGGGCCGCCCGCTTCTACGAGGAAGCCGGACTGAGCATCCCGGACGCGATCGCGCCGCGCGACTGATCGCATCCCCAGCGGTTTGGCCGGCCCGTGCGCGGGCCGGCCACCTCCCCGCGAGCAGCCACGGATCGCCGCCATGAGCCCCCCGCCTCCCCGGACCGCCCCTGCCGGCGCGCCCGCATCCGCTCCTGTCTCCCGCCCCGATGTCGAGGACGAGAGCGATCGCAACATGCGCCCGCTCGACAGCTGGCCGGGCAAGGTGGCCTTCTGGTTCGGCATCGGCCTTGCAATCCTGCATATCTGGATGAACACGCTCTCGGTCTGGCCGGAGCTGCGCATCTCGGTCATCCACTTCGCGGGTTTCGGTTTTCTCTGCGCGCTCCTCTATCCGGCCTGGCAGGCGCAAACCGCGGCGGGCCGCCGTCTGGTTCTGGGCATCGACGTCCTTCTCGCGCTCGCCGCGCTCAGCCTCATCGCCTATCTCATGCTGGCCGAGGATGCGTTCTACGCCCGCTCGATGCGCTTTGCGTGGTATGACTGGCTGTTCACCGGCCTTGCGCTTTTTCTCGGGATCGAGTTGACGCGCCGCACCACCGGCTGGGTCATTCCCATCCTGATCATCCTCGCCTTCACCTATGTGACCTTCTGGGGCCGCTACGTCGGCGGCATGTTGACCTTCAGCGGATTGCGCACCGACACGATGCTCTTTCGCATCTTCTACACCGATGACGGGATGTTCGGCACGGTGGCGCGCATATCGTCCAGCTTCGTCTTCATGTTCATTCTCTTCGGCGCCTTCCTGATGCGGTCCGGGGCAGGGGCTTTCATCATCGAATTCGCCCAGGTCCTGGCCCGCCGGATGATCGGGGGGCCGGGGCTGGTGGCGGTGATCGGCTCTGGGCTGATGGGCACGATCTCGGGCTCGGCGGTGGCCAATACCGTCTCCACCGGGTCGGTCACCATCCCGCTGATGAAACGCGCCGGCATGCCCGCCAAGACCGCCGCCGCGACCGAGGCCGCGGCCTCCACGGGCGGGCAGATCATGCCGCCGATCATGGGGGCCGGGGCCTTCATCATGGCCTCCTTCACGCAGGTCTCCTACCTCACCATCGCGGCGGTCTCCATCCTGCCGGCGGTTCTCTACTTTCTGTCGATCGCCTTCTACGTCCGCATCACGGCAAAGCGGCTGAACCTCGCCCCCATGCCGGGCGAGGGTGACAAGACGCTCTGGCAAGTGGTGCGGGAGAACGGACTGGCCTTCTTCCTGCCCATCGGCGTGCTGGTCGCGCTGATGATCTGGGGCTACACGCCGACCTATGCCGCAGGCGTCGCGATCCTCGCGGTCATCGCGTCCAGCTGGCTCACCCGCAACCCGATGGGCCCCTGGGCGGTCCTCGAAGCCCTCGCACTCGGTGCGCGCAACATGGTGATGACCGCGGTGCTGCTGGTGGCGATCGGTGTGGTCATCACCGCTGTCACGCTTTCGGGCGTCGGCAACACGTTCTCGCTGATGATCGGCGCCTGGTCCGGCGGCTCGGTCCTGATTGCAATCGGGCTCATCGCGCTCGCGTCTCTGGTCCTTGGCATGGGACTGCCGGTGACCGCGGCCTATATCGTCATCGCGACGCTCTCGGCTCCGGCGCTGGCCGACCTGATCATGCGGACAGAGCTGATCAATGCCATCGCCGCCGGCACGATCCCGCAATCGGTCGGCGCGATCCTGATGCTGGGCTCGCCGGACCTTGCCGGACAGATCGGCCAGCCGATGTCCACGGATCAGGCCGCGCAGGTTCTCGCCGCCGCACCGCTGGAAATGTATCGCATGGTCGTGGACGAGACCTTGAACCGCGACGTGATCACCGCCGCGATTCTGGCGGCGCATCTGATCATCTTCTGGCTCAGCCAGGACAGTTCGGTCACCCCGCCTGTCTGCCTGACCGCCTTCGCCGCGGCCGCGATTGCCGGGTCGAAGCCAATGGCGACCGGCTTCACCGCTTGGAAGATGGCCAAAGGTCTCTATGTCGTGCCGCTTCTCTTTGCCTATACGCCGATCCTGCACGGCACGCTCTGGGAGAAGCTCGAGGTAACGCTGTTTACCGCCGCCGCGCTTTACGCGCTCGCGGCCGCGATCGAGGGGCATATGGAAGCGGGTATCGGCTGGATCATGCGCGCGATTATGGCCGCGCTTTGCGTGGTGTTGATCTGGCCGGAACAGGCCGCGCTTCATTGGGCTGCGCTCGCGCTTTTTGCGGCGATCCTTGCGTGGAACGTTGTCCAGGACCGTCGCCAGCGCGCTGCGGCTCTGGCCTGACCGCACTCCGGGGGAGCGGCCGCAGGCTCTGGGGGGCAGAGCCCCCCCTCTGGTCACCATGCCCCGGAGACAGGACAAAAGGTGCACCGCCTTGCTCGGCAAGGGTTTGAATCAGTTCACACGTTCGCGCAGGTATATCGAGTTCAGAGACTTGACCTGTCTGCGCAAGTTGCGCAGTCCGCCACGGAAGGGCATACCCGCAATCAGTCGCGCGGGTCCACCACCACGCGGCCCTTGACCTGGCCCTTCAGGATCGCAGCGCCCAGTTCGGGCAATTCCGCCAGCGTCGCCGGGCGGATCATCGCCTCGAGCTTCTCCATCGGCAGGTCACGCACCAGCCGCTCCCAGGCGCGGACCCGGTCGGCATAGGGCCGCAACACGGAATCGATCCCCAGCAGGTTGACCCCGCGCAGCAGGAAGGGAACCACCGTGGCCGGCAGCGCCGCTCCCCCCGCCAGCCCCACCGCCGCGACCGAGGCGCGGTAGTTCATCTGCCCCAGCACGCGCGCCAGCATCGCGCCGCCCACGGCATCCACGCAGCCCGCCCAGGTCTCGGTCTCGAGCGGGCGCTTGACCGTCTCGGCCAGGTCCGCCCGCGGCACGATCCGCGCCGCGCCCAGGTCGCGCAGATAGGGCTCCAGTTCCGCCCGCCCGGTCACCGCCGCCACCGGGTGGCTCAACTTCGCCAGCAGCGCCACCGCGACCGAGCCGACGCCACCGGCGGCCCCCGTCACCAGCACCTCGCCGTCGCCGGGGGCCAGCCCGTGATCCTCCAGCGCCATCACCGCGAGCATCGCGGTCAGCCCCGCGGTGCCGATGGCCATCGCCTGGCGCGTGGTGAGCCCCTCGGGCAGGGGAACCAGCCAGTCGGCCTTCACCCGCGCCTTCGTGGCGTAGCCGCCCCAATGCCGCTCGCCCACATGCCAGCCGGTCAGGATCACCTTGTCCCCGGGCCGGTAGCGCGGGTCGTCCGACGCCTCGACCGTGCCCGCGAAATCGATCCCCGGCACATGCGGATAGGCCTTCACCAGCCCCCCGCCCGTGGTCAGGCACAGCCCGTCCTTGTAGTTCAGCGTCGAATACTCGACCGCGACGGTCACCTCGCCCTCGGGCAGGCGATCCTCGGGCAACTCCTGCACCCCGGCGCTGGTCTGGCCGTCTTCCTGCTTCTCCACGACAAGGGCCTTGAACATGCGCGCTCCTCCTGTTGCTCGGGCAGGAATACCTCAGGGGCGCATGAAGAAAAAGGGCAGCCTCGCGGCTGCCCTCTCTCCTCGTGCCTAATAGTGCCTTACTCGGCGGGGACCGCGACGGCGGGGCGCGGGGCGCCGAAATGGCGGCGGTTGAGATGCAGCACGAGCCAGATCATCGCCGCCTGCGAAGCCAACGCCATGGCCGTCAGCGCCCAGAAGCCCAGCCCGAACTTCGCCAGCAAACCGGCTTCGACCAGCCCCTTGTTGATGAAGAAGTGCATCATCACCGCGAAACCGACGCCGGGGCAGACCAGCGCGTAGGATCCGGGCGAATTCTCGGCCCCGAAGAGGAAGCGCTTCGCATAACCCTGCCGCGCCAGGATCATCATCCCGAACAGCCCGAAGATCACCTGGACCGAGACAAGCTTCGCCAGCCAGGCCAGGCTCTCGCCGGCCACTGCGACCGCGCCGAAATGCTCGTGCAGTCCGTGATCCTGGCGCAGGGTCAGGATCCCCAGCACGGTCACAAGAGGGACGATGATCATCAGCGTCGGCGCGGTTTCGGCATTGGCGCCGTTCTCCATCATCGACCGGATCCCCAGGATCAGCGCCACACCGGCGATGAGCACGGCGGTGACCAGGAAGAAGGTCGACAGCACAAGGCCTGTGCCGGCGATGGCCGGGGTGGTGCTCAGGGCCGCTGGCGCCGACAGCCCGACACCCACCATCGAGAAGGCGAAGGCCGGCAGGATCTGGCCGAAGTTGTTGTTCGCCGCACAGTTGAACCCGCCCTCGGTCAGCACCCGTCCGATGAAGCCGCCGTAGACCCGGAACGCCCAGACACCGATCGCCAGAAAGGCGATCATCGCCAGCGGAAACAGGTATTCGACCACCGACCACAACCCGGGCACGAAGACCATGCCAAGGATGAAGCCCACATTGACCGCCATCGCCACCGCCAGCGGCGCGGCCATCAACTGCGATTGCGCGTTGGTCCGGACGAACTTTGCAAAGGCGTCGGTCCGGCGCCATTCGGCCATGCGGCGCAGGTTCCAGATCAGTGACCTGACGTGCAGGATCGCAAAGCCCGCGATCCCGGCCATGGCGGCTGCGATCATTGCCTTAACGCCCAACCCACCGGCGGCGAAGGCCGCGGCGATATTCTCGAAGACGGGAACCGGCTGACCGGGATGCGGGATCCAGAACATCAGCCACATGAAAAAGGTCACCACCAGCCCCCCGGCACCCAGAGCGGCCAGGAAGTAGAGCGGTGAATAGCTGTCCGACGGACGGGTGTTCGAGTGCATGGGAGCCTCCTCGCTTAAACATTCTCGAAAACGAATATGAAGGAGGAAGGAGGTCGATACACTGTGGCAGGCTGTCGCAGCGTATATCTTGGGGATAACGCGCGGCAATACGCCAGATGCGGTGGAGTTCGCTTGACTCACGCGCCGCGTGTGCGTCAGAGTGACCGAAAACGGGCAGGATAACCCGAAAGGCAGGCACAATTGCGCTTCTCCCGGCTGCGGCTCAACGGATTCAAGAGCTTCGTGGACCCGACCGATCTGGTCATCCGCGAGGGGTTGACGGGCGTCGTCGGTCCCAACGGCTGCGGCAAGTCCAACCTGCTGGAGGCGCTGCGCTGGGTCATGGGCGAGAACCGCCCCACCGCGATGCGCGGCTCGGGGATGGAGGACGTGGTCTTCGCCGGCACCTCCAGCCGCAATGCCCGGTCCTTCGCCGAGGTGGCGCTTCAGGTCGACAATTCCGAACGCCTCGCGCCCGCCGGGTTCAACGATAGCGACCTGCTGGAAGTCACGCGCCGGATCACGCGGGATGCGGGTTCGGCCTACAAGGTCAACGGCAAGGACGTGCGCGCGCGCGACGTGCAGATGCTGTTCGCCGATGCCTCGACCGGCGCGCATAGCCCGGCGCTGGTGCGGCAGGGGCAGATCTCGGAGCTGATCAACGCCCGGCCCAAGGCGCGCCGCAGGGTGCTGGAGGAAGCCGCCGGCATCTCGGGCCTCTACCAGCGCCGGCATGAGGCCGAGCTGAAGTTGCAGGCGACCGAAACCAACCTGTCGCGCGTGGGCGACACCGTCGACGCCCTGGCCCAGCAGCTGCAGATCCTGGCCCGACAGGCCCGCCAGGCGGGGCGCTACCGCGAGATTGCGAGCGCGCTCAGGAAGGCCGAGGGGCTCGCGCTCTATATCCGCTGGCGCGATGCGACCAGCGCGCAGACGACGATGCAGGCGCTTTTGGCCGAGGCCGTGCGCCAGGCCGCGTTGTCGGAGCGCGGCGCCATCCAGGCCCGCGCCACCCGTGAAACCGCCGAGACCGCGCTGCCCCCCCTGCGCGAGGAAGAGGCGATCGCCGGCGCGGTCCTGCAGCGCCTTCAGGTCCAGCGCGACACGCTCGCCGATCAGGAGGCCCGCGCGCGCGAAACCGTCACCGCCCTTGGCAAGCGGATCGACCAGTTGCGCGCCGATGCGCAGCGGGAGGCGGGTTTGGCTGCGGATGCCGATGAAACCATCGCCCGCCTTGACTGGGAGGCCGCGGCGCTGGCCAAGGCCGGCGATGGGCATGAGGCGCGCCTCTCGGAAGCTGAAGCCGCCGCCGCCGAAGCTGCCGAGGCGCTGCGCACTTTGGAGGCGCATCTGACCGAGGCGACGGAGGATATCGCCCGCCTCTCGGCCCGCCACCAGTCGCTGACCCGTTCCGCGCAGGACGCCCGCACCGACCAGTCCCGCGCCGAGGCCGAGGCCGAGAAGGCGCGCGCTGAGGCTACCACCGCCGCTCAGGCCGAAGCGGCCGCACGGCAGACCCAGACCGCCGCGACCGATGCGCAGGAGGAGGCCGCCGCCGGCCTTGAGGGGGCCGACGAGGCATTGGCCGAGGCCGAGGCGGCGCGCGCTGAGGTCATCGGCATCGAGGCCGACGCCCGCTCGAAGCGCGCCGAGGCCGAAGGGGCGGTCAGCGCGCTCTCGGCCGAGGTTGCGGCGCTCGACCGGCTGCTGGCCCGCGACCGCAAGGACGGCGGCGCGATCCTTGACCGGATCACCGTTGCGCCGGGCTATGAGCGCGCGCTGGGTGCGGCCCTGGCCGACGACCTGCGCGCCCCCGAGGTCGACGCCGGCACCGGCTGGCACGCGCTGCCCGGCTATCCCGCGCCCGTTGCGCTGCCGGCGGGGGCCGAACCG
>CAZKSE010000083.1:0-14836 GCA_964555305.1 uncultured Rhodobacter sp.
CTAAGCCTCCATGTTCATGCCTGACTGTCCGGTCGAAATGGGGGCCAGTTCACCGCCGAAGCGCATCGAATAGTCCTGCTCCAGCCAGCAGTGCGCGCGTTGAACAATCTCTGTCCAGTTTACTTGGCTCTTGTCATGAACCAGGATGTTCGTGGTTGAACCATTGTTCGCCTTGACTACGAAGGAACTTGGAAGTGTTTTTAGGTCAACCTGCGATAGATCCTTCCCTTTCCAGTATATTTTTGGTAGGTACTCATCGCCTATTCTATTTCTTGCGAACTCGCGAACCGCAATCTTGTCCGAAACCTGTGTCGCAACTGGATTTCTTCGAAAGATCTTCGCGTGTTGAATGTATTCGCTGAATGATTTTGGACGAAGAAGGTGAGGATAGGTGCCATGTGCCTGCTTGTGTTTTCGGCAAATGGTCCACAGATCGGACGGTAGCAGTAAGGCATCTACCATAGTGCGCGCCATCCTGGCGTCTTGACGTGTTCTTCTTCTGATTGCCCGTCCAAGGCGTTCGGGCCCGTATACCAAGGCGCGGATCAAGTGAGCCACGTCAGGACCTCTTAACAGTTCCCAATTCTGCTGCCGCGGCTCCTGGTGAACCATTTGATCCCTTTGCTGGATGAAGGGAGTCCGTGCGCTGGTCCGAATTCCAGTGATGGGCAGAATTGCTTCAGCCGCAAATTAGTATCAGCGTAATCTTGACTTACGACGGAGAGGTGACGATACGGCAAAACTTCGGTAACAGTTCAGGTTTGCATTTCGAGGTCGCTTGTATGAAATTCCTGCGAAAAGCCATGTGGGCGACTAATCGACTATTGCGCCCACTTGGACTTGAGGTGAGGCGGCGGCGAAGCAGCGTGACCGAGGTTCACGATCCGTCCCAAACTCACTTTTTCGAGGCGATGAGCCTGTTTCGGCCGACCGTCATCCAGATCGAGGTGGAACGGACTCGCTGGAAAGGTGGTCGCATCTCCTTCGGGGAAAGCCATCCGTTCGTTGCGGCCATTCGTTCCGGAGCAGATAGATCTGACCCGGAGACAGCCGTCCGGGCCACGCTCAAGGGGTTCTACAGGGATGTTTTGCCGCGTGATTGTTCCGATATCGTGGAACAATTCATTGGCTCACGTTGTACAGCATTCTCCGTGAGTTCGCATCATCCCCAATGGCCATGGAAGCATGCCATGCCTGAATCTCATGGCGAAGTGAGCCCCGTTTATGTTGACGGTAAGATCAGGCTTTCCCCGGCCCAGGAGGTGGGTATCCAGCATTGGGGGCCGGTCTCGCCTGAAAAGTTAGAAACCGAGGTTCGCAAGTTGACCCTTCTTCTGCAGTCTATCCGACGGCACGGTTATGTCCCCTCAACAGAGAAGGCCGATGGTCACATCTGTGGCTATGTTCTTCGTAAGGACACGGAGTGGGTAGTCGTGATTGAACAAGGGCAGCATCGTGCCGGTGTTCTGAGTGCGCTCGACTTCTCCACGATCCCTGTGCGGGTGGACGGCGTTATCGATTATGCGGATGCATCCCATTTCCCAAATGTAGCCTCAGGGCTCTACAGCGTTGAGGAAGCACATGATCAGTTCGAGCGGATGCTCAAGGGTGTGCCCATACCGGCTCTTGCGAACTGGCTGGATAAGCGCGCTTGACTGGCTCCCTGGCACGTTCGCTCGGCTCCAGAACGTTGGAGTAGGAAAGAAATTGCGTTTCATTGTTCGGCTTGTAGCATGAAGCGATCCGGGAAGGATGAGGGCGTGATCGAGACTCGCCTTGCTGGGCAGCGCCTTCGCATCTCCGTCGTCATTCCGCACCTCAATCAGACCGAGGAATTGCGACGTTGCCTGCTGTCGCTGAGGAAAGGCATCGAAGCGCCCGATGAGGTGGTGGTCGTTGACAATGGCTCGCATGAGCTGCCGGAGGCGATCTGTGCTGCGGCGGGTGCACGGCTCCTACAGGAGGCAGCGCCGGGCCCGGGACCGGCGCGCAACCGGGGCGTGGCGGCGACCACAAACGAGATACTCGCTTTCATCGATGCCGACTGTCTGGCTGATCTGGGCTGGATCGCCGCGATCCGTGCGGTTTTTGCGGACCCCTCCGCAGAAATTCTGGGGGGGGATGTGCGCATCGCCTATGGCGATTCCGCCCGGGTGACGATGCTCGAAGCTTATGAGAGCATCTATGCTTACAGGATGGATCGCTATATCGCCGAACAGGGCTTCACGGGCACCGGAAACCTTGCCGTTCGCCGCCCGGTTCTGGAGGCAGTTGGTCCCTTTCGTGGGCTTGAGGTGGCCGAGGATCGGGACTGGGGTCAGCGCGCTACTAAGGCGGGGCACGATCTACGTTATGTGCCACAGATGCGGGTCTATCATCCGGCGCGGCAGACTTTTGCGGAGCTGGCGCAGAAATGGGACCGTCATTCTGCCCATGATTTCGAGGCGGCCTGCGCGCGCCGCGCCGGACGCCTGCGCTTTGCGCTAAAAGCAGTCGCGATGGGATTCTCGCCGCTAGCCGAGCTGCCTCGCGTGCTCATGTCTGACCGCGTTTCAGGCGGACGTGCTCGTGCGCTCGCCTGGGCTGGCCTCTGGCGCATCCGTCTCTATCGCATGCGTGTGATGTGGAAACTATTGATCACGGGTGATCCGCAGGCTCTGGCCGGACGCTGGAATAGGGGATGAGGTGGTGGAGTTCGGCGTCTCGTTAACATCGGACTGATGGTTTCACGCCAGACTGTTGAAACGAGATCGCAGATGGCGGGGTCATGCGCTTTCTGCTATGCGTGCGGCACACAAGGGCCATGCCGCGCGCCAAGCGGTAGGGAAGTGGAGTGAGTCTTGGCAACCGTCGACGAACCAGCACGTGCATCGGCATGGCCTGCCAGTGCAACTCAGGCGCAGGGGGGGGGCAGGGCGGTCCTTTTGGCGCTCTTCCTGTTCGCCTGCCTGCTGCCGATCAACCTCTTTCTTGGTGATTTCCGGGTCGATCCTTATCGGATCGTTCTCCTGGCGATGTTCATCCCCGCTGCGGGGTATATTTTCGCCGGCCAGGCGGGTTCGGTGACCCGGGCCGACCTTCTGATGCTGTGCTTCGGTGTGTGGATCATGGTCACCATGATCCGCCACCATGGACAATGGGGCCTGATCAATGGCGGGATCACCGTCGTGGAACTGGTCGGGGCCTATCTGCTGGGGCGGATGCTCGTCCGCTCGGCCGAGGATTATCGGCGCTTCATCCGTTTCTTCATGATCACACTTGTTCTGATCGCGCCTTTCGCGCTAGCTGAACTGTTGACCGGCCGCTGGGTGATCGGAGATATTCTGGGGCAGTTCTTCCGTACCCATCCGCGCCAGCCGACCGCGCCGCGTTGGGGGCTGAACCGCGTGCAGGGGATCGCTTCCCATTCGATTCTGTTCGGCGTCTATTGTGCGATCGGCTTTGCCAACGCCTACTACCTCTATCGCCGGCAGGTCACGAAGATGGTCGTCGCGGTGGTCTTTGTCAGCGCGATGGTCTTCTCGTCGCTTTCAGCAGGGCCATTGCTGGCGGTCCAGATCCAGGTCGCGATCATCGCATGGGGGATCCTCACGAAGGAGAACTGGCGGAAGCTTCTGATCATCAGTGTGATCGGTTATGTGGTGATCGACATGCTTTCGAACCGAGGGCCGATGCTGATCATTCTGGAAACATTTACCTTCAGCACGCACACTACCTGGACACGTATCAACATCTACAACTACGGCTCGGCCGAGGTGATGCGAAACCCGATCTTCGGGATCGGTTTCAATCCCTACTCGCGTCCTGGTTGGCTGACGCCATCGGTCGACAATTACTGGCTATTGACTGCCCTGCGTCATGGCCTTGTCGGGTTGATTTTTCTTGCAACGGCACTGGCCTTCCACGTCTGGCGGATCGTGCGCACGGGCCCGATTTCCGCAGAGGCGGGGGATGCGCGTCTGGCCTATATGGTTACCTTCGTCGGCCTCGCCTTTGCATTGGCCACAGTGCACATATGGAACTCGGTGGCGAGCATCATATTCTTCTATTTCGGGGCGGGAGCCTTCCTGTACACCTCGAGCAGTGTGAAGACTGACGAGGTGGAGGTCCTCACCAAACCGGAAGCGAGCGCATCGCCCGGCACCGCATCTTCCGGCCCTGTTTATCGACGGACACCCCTGACGAACACGCGCAGCGAGGATCCCACGGCCGCACCCGCCCGCCCACCCGCCCCTGCTCCGGAACAAGTTGCGCCAAGCCTGCGCCGTGAGGCCGAAGCCGAGGCGCCGCGCATCCTCGATGAAAGCGACAGGTATCGCCGATGATCCGCTTCTATCGCATGATCTGGGCGGTTCTCGCCCCGTCCGAGAGGCGACGTTTCTTGGCCCTGATGGGACTTTCGGTTCTGGCCGGACTGATGGAGATGATCGGGGTCGCCGCGATCCTGCCCTTTCTGCAGGTGGTCTCGGATCCGGGGATCATTGCGCGTAATGCCTATCTGGACTGGGTGAACACCACGCTTGGCTTTGCCAGCCCGCATGACTTTTCGATCTTTCTTGGCGTCATGGTGCTGGTTCTCGTCTTGCTCAGTCTGACAGTGCGCGCCTTGACGATGTATGCGACCACGCGTTTCGGGGTCATGCGCGCCTTTTCGATCAGTACCCGGCTTCTCGATCGTTATCTGCACCAGCCGTATACTTGGTTTTTGTCCCGTCACAGCGCGGATATCGGCAAGACCGTGCTGAACGAGGTCAACACGATGGTGGGCAGTTGCATCCTGCCTGCCATGCGGTTGATTGCCGCTTTGGTCACGGTGGTTTTCGTCGGGGCGTTTCTCTTCGTGGTCGAACCGGCAATCGCTCTTGGCGCCGCGCTGGTGCTGGGTGGAGCTTACGGCGGCATCTACATGGGTTTGCGCCAGCTGTTGCGGCGGACCGGCCAGGCGCGGCTGGTGGCGAACAAGAAGCGCTTCCACAGCGTGCAGGAAGCGACCGGGGGGCTGAAAGAGCTCAAGATGATGGGTCTTGAGCGCACATTTCTCAACCGCTATCGCCCTGCGGCCTATGACTTTGCGCGCCATCAGGCACGGGCAAACATCCTCTCGCAGATGCCTCGGTTCCTGCTTGAAGGGATTGCGATCAGCGGGGTCGTGATGATCCTCCTGTGGTTGATGATCCGCGATGGTGGCAATGTCGACCAGATGCTGCCGACGATGGGTGTGCTGGCCATGGCCGCGCTGCGGTTGCTGCCCGCGTTGCAGCAGGTCTTTGCCCAGCTGGCCACCATCCGCTTCTACACCCCGGCGCTGGAGAATATTCATGAAGATCTGACCGGACTTGCGCTCCCATCGCGCACGGAGGGTGATGCGGCGATATCAGTGCCCGCCCTTACCCAAGCCCTTGAGTTGCGGGAGGTCGAATTCGCCTATCCCGGAACTGAGATGTCCGCGCTGCGGGGGCTTTCGCTCACCATTCCCGCCCTCTCGACCGTGGGGATCGTTGGTGGAACGGGTGCCGGCAAGACCACGGCCGTGGATGTGATCCTCGGATTGTTGCATCCTGATTCCGGTACGCTTGTCGTCGATGACGTCGAGATCACGCCTGCCAACCTGCGCAGCTGGCAAAATCGTCTTGGCTATGTGCCACAGCACATCTTCCTCTCCGATGGGAGCATTGCCGCCAATATCGCTTTCGGCCTGCCGCCCGAGAAAATCGACATGGCAGAGGTCGAACGCGCGGCGCGCATGGCGAGCCTGCATGATTTTGTCCTGGATGAATTGCCACAGGGATATGACACCCATGTCGGCGAGCGCGGTGTGCGATTGTCGGGGGGGCAGCGCCAACGGGTTGGCATCGCGCGGGCGCTCTATCACGACCCGGATGTGCTCATCTTCGATGAGGCCACCTCCGCGCTCGACAATTTGACCGAGCGGGCGGTGATGGATGCCGTGCACAAGATCGGCGGGCAGAAAACCATCGTCATGATTGCCCATCGCCTCAGTACCGTGCGCGCCTGCGACACGATCTTCCTGCTCGATCACGGCCAGTTGGTGGCGCAAGGCAGCTACGATGACCTGATTGCCGGCAACGAGACTTTCCGCCGCATGGCCGTGAATGGGTGAGGCGGCGGGATGGTGACAGACTGCCGGATGAAGATCGCCTTCGTCAGCGGGCCGTTGGTCGGGGTAAGTGGCGGCGCAGAGCGGGCACTTAGCGAAGTGGCGGGCGCTCTGGTCAGCCGAGGCCACGACGTGCGGGTGTTGACCCCTGACATGCCCGGAAGACAGCCATTCCACTCCTATCCTGCGAGTGTCCGAATTCTGAACCTGGGCACTTCCCCCACCACAGCAGAGAAGCGACGTCGCCGCCTGGCGCGGTTCGTTCATCGAAGTCGGCTACCCCGACTGTCGAGGGCCGCAGGTGCCTTTGCCTGGGAGATTGAGCGCGCGCCCATGGCACGGCGGCTTCAGGAACATTTCCTGAGCGAACCGGCTGATGTGGCCATAGCGTTCGGCCCTCTGCCCATGGCGTGGCTGGCCGAGATCGATCCGGGATGTTCGCGTCTGGCCTCCATCCGCAACAACCCTGCGCACGAGTTCCAGATGCGCAAGGGCGATCCCTTTCCCTACGAGACGCAGCGTTTTGCCGCAGCGATTGGTCGCTTCGATCGGATCGCGGTCCAGTTGGACGACTACCTTGAATGGTTCTCGCCAGTCGTCAGGCAGCGCTTGAGGGTTTTGCCGAATGTCGTTCACCCCGCTCCGCAGCCTGAGCAGAAGACCGAACTGCTGGCTGTGGCGATCGGGCGCCTCGCCTGGCAAAAGCGCCCAGATTTGCTCATCGATGCCTGGATGCAGGCTGCTCCTCGCCTGCCGGGTTGGCGGTTGGAAATTTATGGGCAAGGGTATCTGCGCTCGATGCTCGAAGCGCGTATCGCCGAAGCGGGTATGAGTGACAGCCTTGCCCTGATGGGTGCCCGGACCGATATCGAGCCCGCTTATGCTCGTGCTCGCGTACTGGTGCATGCTGCGAGCTACGAGGGATTTCCCAATGTAGTGGCCGAAGCGCTTGCCCGTGCGGTGCCGGTAATAGGATATGCCGATTGTTCCGGTCTCAATGCGTTGGTGCGGGATGGGGTTAACGGCTGCCTCGTCCAGACATCTGATGATCGGGCCGCAGAGTTGGCCGAGGCATTGGTGTCTCTTCTTTCCAGCCCCGAGAAACTCGATGTATTAGGTGGAAAGGGCCCCGAAACGATGGCTCCCTACGCTCCTGAAGCAGTAATCGATATCTGGGAAAACTTGCTGCGGGAAATGGTCAGGTCCGGATCGAACGCCGTGGCGGGTTCTGTGTCCCAAGCCTGTGGGAGTGATTGATGCCTCGCCTTATCCGCCGAATTGTCGGCAAGACAGCCGCCTTTGCCGAGGTGGCACGCGAGAACGGCGCGCTGGAAGCTGTGCGACTGACCGCATTGCGTGCAACGGGATCACAGGCACCACGGCGAATGCGGATCGGCGGAGTCGATCTTTTCGTTCGGCCAGGATCACCCGATATCGGCGTGGTGCGCAGCTGCCTTGGGGGTGAGTTCGATTGCCTGCGGCATGCTTATCCGGCGGATGCGAGGGGACTGATCCTTGATGCCGGCGGCTATATAGGGGCTGCCGCGATTGCGCTGGCGCGGATGTATCCGCAGGCCACTGTTCTGACAGTCGAACCTTCGGCTGAGAACCTCGCGCTCCTGGAGCGCAACATCGCGGCCTATCCCAACATCCGGGCGATCAAGGCAGCGGTCGCGCCCGAAGACGGGGGGGAAATCGCGCTGCGGGATCGCGGAACTGGACCTTGGGGGTTCAGCGTGGTCAACACGGGCTCCGGCAAGGGCACGGTGCTGGAAACCGTGCCCATCGTCGGCATCGGCGAGTTGATCGAAACATATGGCGAGGGACATGCCCTGATCGCCAAGATCGACATCGAAGGGGCTGAAGCTGCGCTTTTCCGTGCGCCTGCCTGGCTTGACCGCGTGGGTGTCCTGATGGTCGAGTTGCACGAACGCTTCGTGCCTGGCTGCGAAGATCTCTTCTGGGAAGCAAACGCGGATCGCTTTGTCTTCAAGCCACAGAATGAAAAATATGTCTCGGTGGGCAAGACGCATTTCGGCCAGCGCCACCCCAGCAAGGCACGAGCCGTCCACCAAGCGTCAGCGAGTTGAGAGTTTTCGTACCAGCCGCCGGATCTGCCGGCGCGCCACGTTGAGCCATTCGCGCCAGGGGTTCACATCCTCCTTGATCGGATGCCAGAGCGTGTTCGGCCTGCTCCCAGTGGCGCGCATGACCGGTCGGTAGCGGAATGAGCCCGAGAACGAGGGGTTCCCCAGCAGCGCTGCGGTATAGAACCGCCCCCGGTTGCGGGGATCGGTAAAGCGGCCCCGCCCGCCGATCTCCTCAAGCTTCAGCCCCCGGTCCAGAGCCACCAGCGGCCAGGTCCGCTCATGATGTCCCGCGCCGCCCTGCCGGTGAAACTGGTCCAGTTCTTCCATGAAACGCGCGGATGTCCGGAAAACCGGCAGAAAGGCGATCAGGTTTTCATGGTTCGTCTGCTTCCATCCGTCGGGCAAGCGCAACCGGTGGGCATGCGGCCAGTTCCGGGGATGGGGGCGGACATGTGTGCACAAAAGATCCGCCTCGGTTGAGGCGAAGTGATCGACCAGCCCATCCAGCCTGCCGGTGTAATCCACGTCACCCTCGAAGGACCAGTAGTACTGGTAGCCCGGGTGACGTTTCCAGAAAGCGGCGGGGATCAGGTCGGCATTGCCCGGGATGAAGCGCCAATCCCGGTCGCGGTACTTCTCGGGATAGCCGAGGGCGGCAAAATCGTTGCGATAAAAGGGGATGGCGAAATCATACTTGCCGTAAAGCGCAGGCAACCGGGCCGGATCGTCGAAGAAGGCCGCGACGAAGACATCGGTGGTTGCGCCAAGTTCGCTGCGCGCGCGTTCGATCAGACGCGCGATCCGGGGTGTTTCGTAATGGGTGAGGATGAGCAGCGCGTTTCGCTTGGTCACGACGTCGTCCTATGCGCGCGGAAGGTCAGGGGCGATCCGCCATCTCGGCCACCAGATCTTCGGCCACCGCCTCGAGGCAGTCGATCCGGTCTTCCAGCAGGTAATCCGACATGTGGCTTTTTGCCCGCAGCCCGGCGCCGGGGTCGGCCTCGAACCCGGCGATCTGGGCCTGAAGGGTTGCGGCGATCGCCTCGGGGCGCAGGCTGGGGGTGGCGATCAGGTTCTCGTGCCGGTCGGCGGGTCGTTTGTTGGCGTAGCCGTTGGTGACCACGCGGGCGCCGAAATGTGCCATCTCCAGCGGCGGGTAGCTGGGGTGGGGCGAGATCATCAGCGACAGGCCGACCGAGGTTTTGCGCAGGAGTTGGCCGTATTCCGACAGGCTCAGCTTACCAAGCGAGACCAGCCGGTGGCCGTTCCCCAGCACCAGGTCGTCATGCGGCAGACCGGCCGAGACGATGCGCCAGTCGCGGTGATCCCCGCCATGCCGGCGCGCCCAGTGCTCAAGGCTGCGTTGCACCAGGAAGAAGGCGTTGCGCGCCACGTTGGGGCGGCCATAGACCAGCAGCGTGCGGGCCTTCTCAGCGGGTTCGATCCCGTCGACGAAGGAGCGTAGCGCGGCGTTCATCCGCGGCTCGAAGACATAGGCGCGTTCGGGCGCATGGCCCTGAGCGTGGTAGTGATCGTGCAGCTCGCGGGTGTTGAGCACCACCCAGAGCCGGGTTCCGGTGCCATCGAGCATCTCGTGCGCCAAACCGTGCGAGGCTGAGAAACGGTGCAGCGCGGGTTCGTATTCCTGCACCAGATGGAGCTTCGGCGGGCGCTTGGTGCCGAAATGCGCGGTCTGCGCGGCGATCACCGGCTCGAGGTTGAGCGAGACCCACCAGTTGAAGACAACGAAGACATCGCGCGCCCGCGTCGGCAGCACATCCCCGTTGGGCCGCAGGGAGAGCCGCGGGCAATCGCGCAGCGTCGGGCGGCCGGCCAAGGCATCGTCATTGGCGGCGATCTCCTGCTCGGAGAGGATGCGCCGTTCGATCCCCTTTTCGGCCAGCATCTCGCTCAGCTTTTCGAAGAAGCTCAGCCCGGTCGCCACCCCGCCGAAGGCATGCGCTGCGGAAAGGTTGGGCAGGATCAGGTTGATACGGGGGCGCGGGTCGGGATCGGGTCGGAAGACATAGTCGCGCACCACCCCGTATTCGAGGCCCGGCCCGTTGAGTTGCGTGCGCAGAAGGCCGATCATGCGCCGGGCGGGGCCGGGCAGGAGGCGCTTGAGTTGCTGGCGGTCGATCATGCTCATGTCTCGTTCCTGTCCGGCCGCGCTGCCAGAACCTCGTCATAGAGGCCAAGCAGGCGGTCGATCTTGCGCGGCCAGAGGCCTTCGGCGGCGACGCGGGTGCGGGAGGCGGCGCCCATCGCCGCTCGGCGGTCGGGGTCGTGATAGAGGTTGCGGATCGCCGCGGCAATGTCGCGGGCCAGAGCCTCGGGCGTGCTGAGCGGCAGGCGAATCGCGCAGGCCTGATCGGTGATGAAGGCCGGGCCGCCATAATCGGTGGTGATGATGGGCAGGCCCATCTGCATCGCCTCGTAAAGCACCCCGCCCGTGGGTTCGCGGAAGGACGGAAAGGTGAAAAGATCGGCGTCGGCATAGGCGGCCATCACCGCCTCTTTCGGTTGGCGCCCGCAGAAGGTCACGCGGTCGGCGACGCCCAGGGCCGCGGCCTCGTCACGGGCGCGGGGCAGATCCTCGCCATCACCGATGGCGGTCAGGGTCACGTCGGGCAGGTCGGAAAGCTGCGCCAGCGCCCGAATCACGTCACGCAGCCCCTTGGTGCGCACCGCCCGGCCGACATGGAGAAGCCGCAGCCCCGCGCCCCCGAGGCCAGTTCCCGCGCGCACCGGCCGTTCCGGCGGCAGGGCGTCGATGCCCAACTCCAGCATCGGCTCGAACCGCTTGAGCGGGATATCGGCCAGCGCCTCGCGGATATAGGGTGCGACGCCCAGAACTAGGTCGGCATCCGCATAGGTGCGCCGCAGCCAAGGGTCGCGGCGGAAGCGCCAAGCATCGAGCGCGCGCAGCCGTGTGAACCAGGGCGCGGAGCCCATTTCGCCGACAAAGCCCGGTGGCGTGGGCAACGTGCCGCCGACGGGACCTAGCACATAGGGCACGCCCAGGCCACAAAAGGGGCTGGGATAGCGCGCGGCCAGCGGCATGATCTGATGGGCGATGTCGAAGCGACGCCCGCGCGCGGCCTGATCACGCATCCAGCGACGGACATGGCGAAGGAGCAGCGGATAGCCGGGCTTCAACATCGCGTTCAGCCGTTCGGCACGCAGCAGGAAGGTCGGCTCGGGCCAGGTCACCACCTCGGCCTTTGGGAGTTGCGTGGCCAGAGGGGGGCGCCCGGGACGCTGGAAGGCCAGCACGGTCAGATCGACCCGTTCCGACAACGCTTCGGCCCATCGTGCGGCGACATGAGCCTCGCCCACATCGCTGACGTCGATATTGGGCGCCAGCAGGACAAGCTTCAGCGCCGCGCTCACACCCGCGCCTCCGTGGCCGGCCGCGGCCAGGTGCGCGCGCTCTGCGCGACGACCGCACGGAAATGCCGCCCCCGTTCGGGCGCCCGCCCGCCGCGGGCCATGACCGACGCCGCCGTCCAGAACAGTGCGCGCGAGGCGTTGAAGACCAGAAGGATCACAAAGGCCGCGAGCGCCGCGGCGCGCCCCCCGTGCTTGCGATGCAGCCGCACCGTTGCCTCGCTGAGCATCACGTCGCGGCGGTGGTTGAGGCGCTTGACCGTGCCGCCGCCGTGATGGGTGATCTCGCCCACTGGCGCGAACATCAGCTTCCAGCCCGCATCGCGCATGCGTCGGCACCAGTCGGTTTCCTCGCCGAAGAAGAAGAAGGCCTCATCCAGCCCGCCGACCTGATCGATCACCGAGCGCCGCACCAGCAGGTAGCAGCCCGAGATCACCTCGACATCGCGAGTGCTGTCGCGGGCCCAGTCGCGCATCTGGTAGCGGCCGAGAAAGGCCGGGCGCGAAAACTTCGCCAGCCCCGAGGTCAGGAGCAGGAGGTTGAGAATCGAGGGGTAGCGCGAGCAGGTCAGCTGCACCGTTCCATCGGTGTTCAGCACCCGACAGCCCATCGCGCCGGCGTCCGGATGGGCGTCGAGCCAGGCGACGGAGGCCGGCAGGACATCCCCGTGCACCAGCGTGTCCGAGTTCAGAAGAAGCACCTGCCGGCCGCGGGCGATGGTGAAACCCTGATTGTTGGCCGCTGCGAAACCCCGGTTTTCGGTATTGCGGATCAGAATCGCCTGCGGAAAGCGCTCCGCCACCATCTCGGCCGAGCCGTCGTCCGAGGCGTTGTCGACCACGATCACCTCGGCGGAGAGCGCCCCCAGCCCGTCGAAGACCGATTGCAGGCAATCCGCAGTCATCTCGCGCGTGTTCCAGTTCACAATGACGATCGACAGATCCATGCGGGTCTTCAGCCTTTTGCCTGTGGTGTCCGTCCGTCTTGGACCGGTTTGGTGGACATTCGGTGAAACGGCTTGCGACGGCAACAGTCGGATCGGCTAAACGTATGCGATCTTCCCAGTGATGATGATGCCTTAGCACACGCCCCGATCCTTCGCCGCTGGAAGGAGCGCCCCAGATCCAGTTGATTAGCAAATTGCGAAAGTGGTTAAAGAGGGTTAACTCAACTCGCCGAAAAGGGTAGTGTGAACTCGAATCCTCAACCGCCAGCGTTTTATCTACATGGATTTCTGGTGAGTGCGCGGATAGATTTTTTTGGAGGTCGCATGAAACTTGCCTCAGACAGTCCAAGACTACTAGGTATCACGGTCGCCTTCGTGATGGCAGCATCAGGAGCTACGGCTCTTCCGATAGGTTGGTCTGCTGTAGGGGATGCCGGGACTTTCACCCCTAATGGGGTCGTGAGTTCATTGCCCGAGATTTCAACCTATTACTATGTCTCGACCGCCAATGGGATCGATGGGGTGGGCGCGCTAGCTGGTGCCGGAGGTGACGGCATCCCCACCAACGGCTCCACGCTTATTAGCCCAGTCTTTTCAGCGGCCGTTGGGTCTTCACTGGGGTTCAAGTTTAACTACGTCACTTCGGATGATGCAATTTTTGCGGATTATGCTTGGGCCCAAGTCATCAATGTTGACGATCCGTCGGGCAGCCTGCTCCTGTTCACTGCGCGTTCCACCCTTGGAGGTGACACTGTGCCGGGCTTCAGCATGCCGGCACTTGCTGAGGGCCTAACCCTTGACCCGCCTGCGACTCCCATTATCCCGGGCGGGCCCCTCTGGGACCAGTTGGGAGAAGATAGCGGCGAATGCTGGTTTACGGGCTGTGGATACACCGGCTGGATAAACGGCACCTACGAATTCACGCAGGCTGGAAACTTTCGGTTGCAGTTCGGTGTGACAAACTGGAATGACAGTTTTTTCCATAGTGGCATGGCCATTGCTGGCACAACAATTGACGGCGTGCCAATCGCGGTGATCCCGCTGCCGGCCGCGGGCTGGCTGCTCCTAGGCGGTTTGGGCGCATTGGCCGTCGTGCGTCGGCGGCGCAGCGCCGCCTGAGGCTTTTGCTATTCGATTTAAGCGGGCCGGGTTTCCCGGCCCGTTTTCCTTGCGCTCAGCGACTTCTTTTCAAAGACGCGGTCGTAGGCCGCCAACAGATGCGGCGCCGAATGATCCCAGCTCAGCCGGTCCAGCACGCGGGCGCGGCCCAGCTTGCCCATGCGGGCGCGGGCCTCGGGGTCCTCGATCAGCTGGGCGATTTTCGCGGCGAAATCCTGCGCGTCGTTGGCGCGGGCATAGAGCGAGGCCTCGCCCGCGCTGGCGCGCCCCTCGGTCAGGTCGAACTGCACGACGGGCTTTTCCAGCGTCATGTATTCCATGACCTTGTTCATGGTCGAGATGTCGTTCATCGCGTTCTTCGGATCGGGGGCGACCCCGATATCGATGGAATTGAGCACGCGCAGCAGATCGTCGCCGTAAAGCGGGCCGGTGAACTCCACATGCCCCTCCAGGCCCCGGGCGGCGACATCGGCCTTCACCGCCTCCAGATGCGGGCCGAAGCCCACGATCACGGCCTTTAGGCTTTCGTGGCCCATGCGGCGGACCAGATGGTCGATGGCGGCGACCAGCAGGTCCATCCCCTCCTGCTGACCGATCACGCCGACATACCCCAGGACCGTCTGCGCCCCCCCGCGCACCGCCGGATCGGCGGGGCCGGGAACGAATTTCTCGATCCGGGGGGCGGAGCGGACGGTGAAGACATCCTCGGGCCGCATCCTGCCGCGGGTGAGCGCGACCTGGCGGAAGCTTTCGTTGGTGGCGATCGACACGCTGGCGGTGGCGAAGGTCAGCCGCTCCCAGATCAGCATGATCCGGTGCAGCAGGCCCTTCCGGCCGAACTTCGCCTCGAACAGTTCGGGGCAGACGTCGTGGTGATCGAAAAGGTAGCGCACCCCCGCGAGCCGGTAGCGCAGGCCGAGAAGCCAGATCAGGTCCGGCGGGTTGCAGCCGTGGATGACGTCGAAGCCGCGCTCGCGCCGCACCCTGCGCGCCAGCCGGAACATGTGCCAGAGGGCGCCCCCCCATTCGCGCCCATAGGCCAGCGCGCCCGAATGCGCCTCGGGCGGCTCGGGATAGCGGTAGATATGCACGCCCTCGATTTCTTCATGAGGCTTGTCCCAGCCCTTGCCGGTGGGGCAGATCACGCTGACCTGGTAGCCATGCGCCACCAG
>CAZKSE010000084.1:0-11234 GCA_964555305.1 uncultured Rhodobacter sp.
AATTCTCAATGACAATTTCTGCTGTTGCCGGGTCAGTTCTCAGTGACAATCAACATGGAGATTCTTGAATCTTATCGGAGCGCCGCTAAGGCCTTCGACTTGGACGCGCTCTACACCATCGCCTGCGACCTGCTGGCGGCCCATGAGCTGGTGCTGCCGCATCCCACCCGCCCGAATGTCACCACCCATGCCCGCGCCAGCGCGCGCGCCCGGCTGGGCAATGTCGTCTATTTCGCCGACGCGTCGGGCGGCAATCGCTGGGTTCTCGTACAGGCGATGAATTTCATCGACGGCTACGTGACCGAGGACGGCCCGGTGGTGCTGTTCGATGAAAAATGCGCTGATATCGTCGATCACGTCGCACAGAACATGCGCTCAGGCAAAGATGATGTCTACTGGACGCGCAACGACCGTTTCGGCGGGATCTCTGTAGGGCAGACGCGACCCTATCACTACTTCTATGATCAGGCGATTCATCTGGCACCACTCAGGGCGCGGTTACTTGCGGAGCAGTCTATTCGAAGTATTGCCACTGCCTTGGGCACCTACCTAGACCCCGCAAAAATTTGTGCGTGGGACAGCCACACGCCAGACCCCGGCTGCTATTACCTGACGCCAAACGTTATCGGCGGCACTTGGTGGCGCGCACGCGATAGCGCAAGCTTCTTCGAGGCCGCGGCCCGGATGGAGAACATGATCCGCGCCAATATTCCCGAGGTAGACATTCTCTACCCCGACGGCTCTCTGGTCGTCTGGTTCGGTGTCACCGCGCAGAAGAGGTCATGGCTGGAACAGATCCAAGGCTATGCCGAGATTGCCAATTCATTGGCACGTCACCATCCATCGGTAGTCGTGCTGCTTGACGGCCTGACCGCGACCGACGGTCGCCATGACAATTACCGCGACGATCTAATGGTGGCTGAGGCGATAACCAGACGTCTCGACGCGCGCATCCTGCCCGTAACACTGGTCGGGCGCGATTATGCCACGAAAATTGCCTACTGCAAGAAGGCCGCCGCCTTTATAGCCAATGCCGGCTCCGGTTCAATCGTGCCATTACGCTTTTGCGCCAAACCTGGTGTGCTGCATTCCAACGCCGCCATCCAGTCATTCCGGGACGACAGTTACGATTATCCGGTACACTTCGTCGAACCCGAGTTTGTCCGCGAAGTGCCTCATCCTGAAAACCCGCGCGGTGACTGGATCAGCTATCAGATCCCGTGGCAGTATGTGCATAATCGCTTCGCTGACATCCTGAGGGAACTAGGCCTTGCCAGTCCCGAGCATCGTCAGGTGCCGGACTTGGCGAAACTGCCGATCAGTGCTTTTGAGCTCTTTGGCCAGTTGTCGGGCCAGGTAAAACCCAACCATAGCTCGGCACATATCTTGCGCCTCGTGGGGGGCATGTTTGCCAAGACGGGCGATCCCACGACTGCGGCGGCTCTGTATGAAAAGGCGCTTCTGCTGGATCCGACAGATGCGGGCGTTCAGCAATTTATTCGCCAACGCAGATTGCTGGAGAAATAAGACATGCAAGGCGACTCCAATTTTGAGGCTGCGCGTCACTTCGCGGATTTCGGTCTGACCGAAAAGCGCGCCGGGCGGCGCGAATCGGCATCGGGCCCGGGCAGTTCTCTGAAGACCGCGGAGCCAGCGCTGAAGATGCTGCGCCAGACCGTTCGGGATTACGATGTCCGCTCTGTGTTGGATCTGGGGTGCGGCGACTGGCATTGGATGCGCCATGCTGGCTTTCCCGATTTTCGTATGGGACGCACGGTGTCATACGAAGGGTGGGACGCCAGCCCCGAGATGATAGAAGAGCTAAACAGCCGCTTTGCCGACGATGCTGGGCAGATCCGGTTCTCGTTGACTGATATCAGCACCTCTGAGATCCCACCTGTCGATTTAATCATAGCACGAGACGTGTTCTTTCATTTGCCGAAGACGCTGACGGTGACGATTCTGGACAGGATCCGCGCTCACCGCCCGCTCTTGTTGTCAACATCATTCGACAATGTTTCAGAGAACCACGACATCGAAGATTATCTACCGATCCAGGGGTGGGGATTTTATCAGATTAATCTCAATATCAGCCCCTTCGACCTTGGTTCCGCGAAGGTGGCGAGCAGCCCCGAGCCGGGGGGGGAGCAACAAGGGTCAAAGGCGATATATCAATCTATATGACTTAACGAAAACAGGAGAAACACAATCACACCTCCCTTAAAATATGATCGAAATGTTTCGAAAGAACTTGTCGAAACCATTTCTGAGGCGATCGCTTCTTTGGTTAGCATGTCGGTTGCAACGGGAGCATTGATTGAGCCGCGCAGCCAACTCTCAGGTGATGTCGCCGGGATGCTGGTTGACGTTCCCGATTTTTCGGCTGGGGCTTGGATCAAACGGGCGGTGCGGCCTCTGGGCGAAAGTTACTCCTGTCTCGATTTTGGGTGCGGCAACGCTGCGCACAAACGCGCGCTTGAAGCGAGTGGTGCGTTTTGGACCGGCTGCGATTTGGTAGACTCTATCGATCCCAAATCCCTTGCACGCAAGGGTTCTGATATGGCTGATCAGGTCGTGACTTATGATGGGCGCGACCTGCCTTTCGAAGATTCTAGTTTCGACTGCGTTTGGTCGTGGCAAGCGCTGGAGCATGTCGAAGATATTGAGAAGAGCTTCTCCGAAATCAACCGAGTTTTGCGCCCCAACGGGGTGTTTTTTGGCTCCACTTCGTTTCTGGAGCCTTATCACGCGCGCAGCACATTTTCCTATACACTATACGGCTTCAACATCGTATGCCGACGCCACGGATTCGAACTATGCGAGATCGCACCCTCGATGGATGGGTTGAGTTATCTTCTGAAGAAATTGGGCTCGATCCTTCAGATCGCGGAAGGTCCGGATTTCCATGACCTGATCGAGCGTGCCGACCTACTTGGAAGTATCCGCGAGCGCTTGACGCAAGAGGGTCGTGCGGAGGAATGGGTCCATATCGCTGCCCAGTTATGCGGAACCTTTCGGTTCATCGCACGGAAGAGTGCCGTCTGAGTCGAACAGATTGCATTCATTGGCTGAGCGGCCCTACTTGGATAGTAAGATCCGTTAACCGATGCAGATGTTCGATACCATTGGTAGCGCAATACGCCTGCCAACTGGCAAATTCGCTCCAGCCACTTACAAAAACAAAATCGAGCCCTGCCGCGCTCGCGGCTTCGTGGTCGTATCGGCTGTCGCCGAGGAACAAGGCTGGACGACGGATCAAGCCCGAGCGCAGCTCTCGCGTAAGGATCGTGTCCTTGCTGTCGGGGCTGCCAAAAATACCGCCGTCGAAGAGTTTATCCAGCTCCCGCGCGGCAAAGATCTCGCGCAGTTCGCCTTGGTTCCCGCCCGAGACGATCAACCAGCGTGCGTCAGGGGTGGCCGCGCGCAGCGCCTCCAGCCCCTCGGCCACGGCGCAGCTCATCAGGCCTGCGCGCACCGATTGCGCATAGGCCGACAAGAGCTCCTCCAGCCCCGGCCCGTCGCGCCCCGGAACGGCACCCGGGGCGTGTTCGGGCACAATGGCGTCGAGGAAATACGCGAATTTCCGGTCCCGCGAGATGCCGCCGTTGGCGACGTGATGCGCCACCAGTGCCTCGGCCGCCGCCGCGCCCCAAGGCAGGGCCGCTGCGCGAAACGCCTCGGTCTTGAGCCGGTTGGAATCGAGCACAACCCCGTCGCAGTCGAACACGAGGGTGGCATAGGCCGCAGGCGTCATGGCGCGCCGCGCGCCCGCAACGCCGCCTCGACCTTCGCCACATCCTCGGGGACGTCCACCGCGAGGCTGCCGGGGCGGCATTCATACATCAGAATGCGGCGGTCGAGTTCGAGAAAGCGCAGGATCTCGATATCCTCGGACCGTTCCAGCGCGCTCTTGCGCCCGAAAGCGGCGTAGGAGGCCAGTTCATCGCGGGTGAAGCCGTAGATGCAGACCTGCTTCATGTAGCGCGCGGGCGCGTTCTTCGCCTCCTTGAAGCCGGGCAGGGGGGCGCGCGACATGTAGACCATGACGCCCGCCTCGGTGGCGATCACCTTGGGGATGTTCACCGAAGCCGGATCCTCGTCCGGCCCGATCCAGCAGAAGCCGTTGACGATCATCTCCGGGTTCTCGGCCTTGAGCGCGATGCAGCGGCGGATGTCGGCGGGATCGACCAGCGGCTCGTCGCCCTGCACGTTGACGTAGATGTCGTAGTCGATCATCGCCGCCGCCTCGGCCAGCCGGTCGGTGCCGGTCAGCGCCTCGGGGCTGGTCATCAGCGCGGAAAAACCGGCCGCGCGCACCACCTTGGCGATGCGGGCGTCATCGGTGGCGACGTGGACATGCGCCTGCCCGACTGCCCGGGCCGACAACTCGGCCACCCACAGCACCATCGGCTTGCCCAGGAGCGGCACCAGCGGCTTGCCGGGATAGCGGGTGGAGGCGTGGCGGGCGGGGATGATGACGCAGGCGCGCATGGTGGCCTCCATCGGGGCTCAGAGGCCGTAGAGGCTGCGGGCGGGCAGGCCCTTGTAGCTGGTGGGGGTGATGGAGGCGAATTGTTCGCCGGCCCCCGAGGCGGCGAAGGCGGCGAACATCGCCTCGACCTCGTCGTTGCGCGGGTCGCCGGCGGGATAGCCGTCGAAGCCGGCCATCAGGATGCGCACCGCCTTGCCTGCCGTCACCACGGCCAGCGCATAGGCCAGCACCAGCGAGCTTGGCGCGATGCAATGGCTGTTGTGGAAGGCGAATGTCCCCGGCTCCACGCTCAGCCCGAAATCCAGCACCGTTTTGTTGCCCAGCTCGGCGCGCAGGGAGTCGGGCAGCATCGAGGCCGGGGTGATCAGCGGCTGCGGCAGGCGTGCGTGCGTCTCGGCATCGGCCATCAAGCGGACGGGGTGGCAGGCGATGCGCATGTCGATCAGGTCGGGCGCGATCGCCTCCTGGGTGTTGAGGGCGATCACCAGCGGCCGGGCGCGGCGGATATAGGCCTCCAGCGCGGGGCGGTGGGCGTCGACGCCGGGCCCGGTGCCGAGGATCAGCACCTCGCGCCCCGCCATCACCCCGGCCGGCTTCCAGCTGCCGCGCGGTTCGCCGCGATAGAAATGCCGCGCCCCGTCAAGCGTGTCGAAGCTGAACTTCTTGCCGCCCTCGGCGCGCAGGTGGTCGATCACGGCGAGGATGTCCTCCTCGTCGTAGCGCGCGTCGCCCAGCATCTCCTGGATATAGGTGGGGTGGATGCCATACTTGCCGGCGAGGTAGTAATAGGGGTTGGTGCCCCAGCCGTAATGCTTCTTCATCGGGCCGAAATGCCTGCGGATCAGCTCCATCAGCGGCACGAGGTTGGCGCGCCGGCCGTGCAGCCCCTCGGCCTCGATGGCCAGTTCCTCGGTGCGGGCGTTGCCGGGGCCGCGGCCCATGCCGGTGACCGTGGCATCGAGCCAGCTCACCCCCTCGGCGGCCGCGCGCAGGGTGTTCGACAGCGCCAGCCCCATGTTGTCATGGGTGTGGATGCCAAGCGGGCCGTCCCAGCCCTCGCGCAGCAATCCCACGATTCGCGAGACATCCTCGGGCGCCATGCTCCCCATGCTGTCAGCGAAATACAGGACCTCCACCGGCCAGTTGCATGCAAGCTGCGCGAACTGCGCGATCTCCGCCGGCGTCCTGTGGGCGATCTGCATCAGGTTCAACCCGACCCGGTATCCGCTCGCATTGAGCCAGCCCACTGCCGGCATGACATGCTCAAGCTCATGAAAATGGCAGGCAAAACGCACCAGATCGACTGGGGTTTGCGCCGCGGGCTCCGGAAACAGTCGCTCGACCGCGGCGATATTGCCCTCATCCGTGCACAGATCGCCGCCATTCATCATCACCGCGATCGATAGCCCCTCGGGGATCGAAAGGCTGCGCAGGAAGTCATCCGTCGTGAAAGCGCAGGGGCCCTTGAAGCCCGAGTTTTTCAGGAAGCGGAAACCGAGCTCGACAACATCCACCTTCGCGGCCTTCATCGCGACAAGATACGCCTCGATGAGCGCGGGCGGGAAATCCCAGGCGTTATAATACCCACCGTCGCGCAGCGTGCAATCAAGCAAAATTGTATCTGACACTCAAGCTGCTCCAGTAAATATTTGTCATTGGTTACACCACAATAGCGTGGGCCGCAAATGCCATCGCAATCAATCGGAAACGAGCGCGTTTGCGCGGGACGATTGCATAGATCGCTGTAGGTTCTGTGCCACCGCGTCCGCCGCCATCCGCACCGGTTCGGCGGCGAGGTGCGCGTAGCGCGCCGTGGTCTGGACCTGCGTGTGTCCGAGGAGCTTGCCGATCATTGGCAGCCCTTGGCCCGAGGCGACGGCCGTGGAGGCGAAGGTGTGGCGCAGGTCGTGGATACGCACGTCCTTGACACCGGCGCGGGCGCGGACGCGCTGCCAAAATGGCTGAAGGTCGCTCAGGGGCTTGCCGGGCAGGGTACCGGCGATGACCCACGGGTTCCCTTCGATGCGCTGGGCGTCGCGCAGCAGTTCGACTGCGGGCTGGCCGAGATGGACGACCTTGGCGCCGGACTTGGAGTCTGGCAGGCGCAGAACGCGCTCGGCCAGGTCGACGTATGCCCATTGCAGCGTCATGATCTCGTTCAGCCGACATCCGGTCAGGATCAGAAGGCGCGCTGCGAGGATGGCCCAACGCAGCTCGGTTCCCTCCGCCTCCATCTCGCGCAGCACCTCGCCAATCCGTCGCAGTTCCGCTGCGCTTAGAAAGCGCTCGCGCTTCTCCTCGGGGTACTTCCGGATGTGCTTTCGCGGGTTGGTCCCGTCAGGACGCAGCCCCCACATCTCGGCGAGGGTGAACATCTTCGAGATCACTTCGAGGCAGCGGTTCGCCTGATAGGGGATGTGGCGGAGGTCGTGATGGAACTTCGCCACGTCCGCCCGGGTGATGCCCGTGACCGTCAGCTGCCCGAGCGCGGGAAGGATGAAGCGCCTCAAGTTCCGGCGGTATTCCTTGGCCGTGCTAGCCTTCACGCGGCTCGCGATGTGCTCCTTGTCGAACCGCTCCGCCAGCTCCTTCAGCGTGATCGCCTTGCGCCCGGCATCCCGCTCGGCGGCGGGGTCTTCGCCATTCCGCGCGGCGGCGATGATGGCGATGCCGCGGTTACGGGCCTGCTCGCAAGTCAGGACCGTGCTGGGCCCGAGGCTGATCCGCCGGGACCGGCGCCCGGCGCGATACTGGACCACATAGCCCTTGCGCCCGCTGGGCAGCACGCGCAGCCCGAAGCCGGGGATCTCGCTGTCCCAGGTGAAGTACTCTGCATCGCGGGCTTCCGCGGCGTCTACGAGGCGCTTGGTCAGCTTGGGCATGGTGGACGGCCTTCCGGTTCTCTTTGCTCTACAGTGCGGAAGGTGTCGTGATAGTCAACGAACACATTGATATTGCGTGGAAAAAGGAAGTGATGCGCGTTTCTGCGTGGGCCTCTCTGCGCGTGTGTGCGGGGTGAAGTTGGTCTGTGCGAATCGGAACGCAGGCTAGGAGCTGGAACGGGGCGGAGTGTGGAACTCGTCTTCAATGTCGTTTAGTTTGTGCCCAACAAGGGGATAGTCGGGCGAAACCAATGGCGATGCGGGGCAAGAAGCAGGCGGTCGATGATGGGGCGATACGTGCCCTGCTGAAGCGCTATGCCTGCCCTCTCCCGTATCACCAGGTTCGTGCCCGCTTCATGGGCAACATCGCGACACCTGACATGAACGCCTCGCCCATGAAGGAGGTTCAGCGTCTCTGGAATGATGACCTTCCCGAATTTGAGGACCGGAAGGAGGCGGAAGCCTTCTTCGCTGCACTCCTGCAGGGTCTGTGGAATGGCCTGAGCGCGCACCAGAAGCGTAGCGATCCCTTCAAACTCGCGCGGGTGAAGACCGCTCCGGTGAGCTATGAATACCTGGCGCGGCTTGGCAAGGTTCGCCGCGAGGAGATCGATGGCTTCATCGACGGACTTTTCGCCGGGCAGGAAGAGATGGATTTCCCCGAGAGCGCGCACAAGGCTGTTGGTACGCTGGGGGAGTTGCGCGGCTTGTTTGCCGCGACCGAGGACATGGCAATGAACCCCCCGGGGCCGGCCGACGTCTCGACCATGGAGCAGACCGTCAAGCACTTGCGGGAGCTGACGCGAATTGCCGAGGTCGAAATCAACACGATCATCCAGTCGTGCCGGAGAGCGCGGCAGCAGATGCTGGAAACGCAGACCATGGAACGGCCCGGCACGATGCACTGATGTGCTTCAGCGAGGCTGAAACCTTTATGGATTTGGAGCCGACGCGATAATCGACAAGCAGAATTTCGAGGAGATTCTATGGTAACATTTCTTCCTCCCCGGTGCTGTGATTGCGGTGCCCTTCCGGGCAAAGAACACGAGTCGTGGTGTCCGTTCGGAGATCCGGGCGTCTTGCACGAGTCGTCATTTCAACTTGAGCCGGAACCTGAACAGCAGCGCTCGGAGATAAACGACGATGCTTCGATGTCTCGGGTGCCTGCGATTTGTATTGATCGCGAGACGCTGGACCTGGAAGCGTTGCGCCAATTCTTCACTAAAGAAGCACTGCGGGACGCAGTTCGGGGTCATTTGGGAGAATTTGGATATCGCCGAGCGATCACTGGTGTTGTCTATGGACCGGCAACCCGGAAATGATGCGCTGCTACCATGACCATCAGTCGGCGCCCACACGGAAGCATTGTGGAAGCAAGAGGGCGCAAAGTGCTGCCAGTTTCTGCGCAATCCTGCGGACGGCGCGCGCGGGGCAGGGGGCTCCAACCGGCGGAAATGTCGAAGAAATACGCAAACGAGCGCAATCGTTCATGGTCTGTTCGACACGACTCATAACCTGAAGGTCGTAGGTTCAAATCCTACCCCCGCAACCATTCCCAGCGAACTTTTCGACAAATCGAAACCCTGCCAGTCGTGGCTGGGCGCGGATGCTCGAAGCATCCGCGCCAGATTTCCTTTCACATCGAGGGTGTGGCCACCCTCGGGGCGCTCCTCGACCACGATCTCGTCGATGAGGTCTTTCATGACATCGATCGCGCGCAAGATCAGGTCCGGGTTCGCGAGCGTTGCCTCGAGGTCCCGCACCAGGTCGGCATAGAGCCGGTCGAGGTTATCGGGAAGTTCCAGCGAAGGCAGGTCCATTCGTGCCAGGCGCTCGGTGACTTCTGCCTTCTGCTCTTCGGCTTTCCCGAGTTCGGCCAGCAGGGCAGGGCTGTTCAGCCCCCCCATTACGGCAGCCGTCGCGTTGCCGATTTGCTTTTCGAGCTTCTTGAGGCGCCGCGCCAGCATCTCTTTCTCGGCGCCGCTGCCTCTTGAAGCTTCGCGAAGTGCTGCGGCGTAGTCGTCGCGAAACATGGCCACGGCGGCAGGCTGCATCAGGTCTCTCTTCAGCCCGGCAAGAACAGCGGCCTCGGCGTTCTCCCTGCGCAGCCCGGTCATGCCGGTACAGGAACTCGGTCCCTCTTCTTTCGCAGTCTGGCAGTAGTAGTACTTCCTGTGCGCGGGGCCGGCGATCGTCAACTTGCCCCCACAGGACTTGCAGAGGAGCAATCCGGAAAGAAGAAACTGCGGCCGGCGGGATCGGGGGCGCTTCGGTTTCTCATGTTTGCGTGCTACTGGCGCGCTGCCGCGCAGGCTCAGCTGGCGCTGTTTCACCCGGTCCCAGAGCTCGTCGTCGACGATGCGCAAGTGAGGTACATCCGCGAACACCCATTCTTCCGCCGGTCGGAGGCGCGACACGCGCTTTTGCGTCGTTGGGTGCAGACGGTACTGGAGCCGGTTCCAGACGCGAATACCGATGTAAAGCTCGTTGTTGAGGATTCCCGTGCCGCGCGCGCGGTTCCCGTTGATCGTATTCTGTCGCCATGCGGCGCCCGAGGGCCCGGGCACGCCTTCTGCGTTGAGCTGCGACGCGATCTGTCGGGGCGTCTTGCCATCGGCGTATTCGGTCATGATGCGGCGCACGATCTCGGCCCTGCTGTCGACAATGCAGAGTGCGCCCGGGATGCGATCGCCGCGCTCGTTGCGACCGAGCTCATAGCCGTAGGACAGGCCGCCCGCGCTCTTGCCCTTCTCGACATTGCCACCAAGGCCGCGGTGAGCCTGCAACGCGACCGCCCTCCGCATTTCCGCACTCATGAACGTCTTGAACATGAGCTGGATGGCCGAGACCTTCCCTTCTTGGATGGTCCAGAACTCGACCTCGTAGTAGGTGAGCAATTTGTCGAGTTGAGCGCTGTGCTCAGCGTCGCGGACCACGCGGTCGATGTTCTCGGCGACGAGAATGTCGACCTCGCCATTCTCGATGCCGCGGATCAGCGCCTGATATCCCGTGCGCTGGTCGGTGAAACCGGTCACCTCAGCGTCGCTGAGCACGTTCGCGATTGGCCAGCCTTGCTTTGCGCACAGGCGGCGGCACTCGGCGATCTGGTCGTCGAGGCTTTTCTGGGTCTGCTTGTCGGTCGAGTAGCGGGCATAGACCCAGGTACGGGGTTGAGATTTCTCGGTCATGACGCGTTCTCCTCGGGCTGGCGGTTGTAGTTGGCGGTGGCGGTGGCGGTGGCAGCGCGCGCCGAAGCGCCGTGGCGCGCAAGCAGCCGCGCGATGCTCAGGACGGCCGTCTCGTAGTGCGCGTCGTGGCCGCCGTTGTCATTGGCGGCCGTCTCACTTGAAACAATGTAAACCGATCTCACTGGGTTTTCCTCGTTATCCGGATTCGCGCCGGTCGCGATGAGCGGCCCTTTTGCCCTCATGCGGAGGAAGTGCGGTCGACCGGACAGACGCGGCCGCATTTTCTCGAAGGGGTGCGAACCCCCCCGTAGCTCAGCGGCCGAGCGCTTGCGGACCCGAGCAGAATGCTCGGGCCAGCCATGGCAATCAGCAGGTTAGCCCGTTCTCGAGGTCGGTGATGCGCGCGCCGTACCAACGCACAGCCGCATGCAGGTCGCGAGGGCCTTCGCGGGAGCGAGCGATACTTTCGATGTCACGGAAGGGGATCTCTTCGAGTGCCATTCGGATCTCCTTCAGCGCGTCATCGATCGGCTGCGTCTCCGAGTTCGATCCATCCAACAATCTTTCGATTTCGAGGATGGCATTGGCGGCGTCGAATTCCCCGACCGTTTCCAGAAGCGTTCTCAGCGCGTCCGCTTCTCGGGCGAGAAAGCGCCTGACGGCGCAGGTGCC
>CAZKSE010000084.1:11334-14671 GCA_964555305.1 uncultured Rhodobacter sp.
GCGTTCTCAGCGCGTCCGCTTCTCGGGCGAGAAAGCGCCTGACGGCGCAGGTGCCCGCCTCCGCAATCTCGTTGGTGGTCGGGACGAGTACGTTGATGTTGCTCATGATGGGTCTCCGTGGCGACAGCCCGCGGCGATGGCCGCGCGTACTACTGACGCCGTCAAGCGCTGCCGGGAGGAGAGGGGCCCGGCAGCGTGAACCGTGGCGCAGAATTACGCCGCGGCTCGGGATCGCGAGGCCGGCGGCTGAGCCGTGTCCGCCTGTTGGACGGCTTCGCGATACTGATCGGTCAGGAGGCAAAGCTCCTCGACGATCGGTGATGCCGGATCGAGCTGCGCGAAGAACCCGCTTTCGTCGCGATCCGGGTCGTGGACGTTCTCGAGCGCGAGAATGTCCAGGAGATCGTTCATCCTTCGTCGACACCGCGTCGAAATCGCCGGGTTGTTGCGCGCGAGCTCGTCGGCGACCTCAATGACGAGGCGACCGCCGCGACGGCCGGCGAGCAGCGAGGCGGCGTTGAACAGCGCCTCCTGGTGCGCGCACACGAACTCGCGCAGCGACGTTGTGCCATCATCGATATGCGATAGTTTCCGTCCTAATGCGGCGATTTGGTCGAACATGGCTGTCTCCGGTTGAGGGTCCGGCTCTCAGGCCGGGTCAATGTCGTGTCTCGTCCTCTTCCGGTTCTCATTCGCCCTAACGGGTGCCTGGGCGATCCGGCTCTCGCGAGAGGCTTCTTTCCTTTCGGTTGCATTCGACTTTCTTGGCTGCCGGTTCCAGCCCCGGCTGGCGTTTTGGCGCGGAGGGTTGTTTGGCGTATCCTATCTTCCGGCGGCGAGCCCCAAAGCCCTCAAGGCGTTCCGACGCCGGGTGCGGAATTGGGGTTTGCAGCGGCGCAGCGACAAGGGGCTGATCGATCTTGCCCGCATGTTCAATCGAAAGATTGAAGGGTGGATCGGCTACTTCAGGTGCTTCTACAAATCAGCGCTCTATTCGACACTACGTTTGATCGACGCTCATTTGGTCCAATGGGTGATGCGGAAGTATAAACGCTTCAAGCAGCGACCCCGGCAAGCGCGGCTCTGGCTTGGCAGACTCGTGAAATCCACGCCGGGATTGTTCGCCCACTGGTCTCTTCTTTACGCAAGTGGCCGAACGCTGGGAGCGGTATGAGCCGAGAGGTTCACGTACGGTTCTGGGAGCGCGTGAGGGTGTAACTCCCTCGCGCGACTCGCTTTCCCCTGTATCGCGTGGCCGAGATCTTCGCGCGCATGGGCGCGGAGATCCCCGACACCACGCTGGTCGATTGGTGCGGGCGCGCGATGAAGGTGCTCAAGCCCCTGAACGACCGGATCGAGGCCGAGGTCATGGCCAACGACCTGCTCCACGCCGACGACACCCCGATCCGGGTGCTGGACCGCTCCCTGCGCGACCGGGGCCTCGGCAAGGGCGTGAAGAAGGGCCGGATCTGGGCCTATGTCCGCGATCAGCGACCATGGGCCGGAGCCGCGCCGCCCGGCGCCGTCTACCGCTTCGCGCCGGACTGGAAGGAGGAGCACGTCCGCGAGCACCTTCAGAAGACCGAGGGGATCCTTAAGGCCGACGGCTACAAGGGCTATGCTAAGCTCTACGATCCCGGGCCCGGCGGCTCTCCACAGCTCCGTGAGGCCGCCTGCTGGGCGCATCTGCGCCGCGACTTCCATGATGTGTGGACCTCGACGGGATCAGCGATTGCCCGCGAGGCGCTGGACCGTATCGGAGCGCTCTATGACATTGAGCGCGAGATCACCGGCCAGACCGCCGATGTCCGCCGCGCCGTCCGTCAGGAGCAGAGCAGGCCCAGGGTCGAGGCCTTCCGCGCCTGGGCCGAACGGCAGCTGACGCGCATCCCCGGCAAGGGCGACCTCGCCCGCGCCTTCCGCTACGGCCTGAGCCGCTGGCCCTCCTTCTGCGTGTTCCTCGAGGACGGCCGCGTGGCCATCGACAACAATCCGGCCGAACGTGCTAAGGGGGGTGCAGGGGGTGTGGCGAACGGCCTCCTGCCCGGGGAAGAAGTACGAAACCCCGGTGCTGAGCACGCGGCGCGGCTGCTCTTGAAGCCCCGGATCTCACCCTCTGCAACAACGACGCTGGCACTTCGCGGCAGCGCGATGATCATTTGCTCTCGCTGCCTTGGAATGCTGTTTCGCCCTGCGTTGTCTCAAATAAGGTGCGCTTGTTCGAGAATCTTATACACGGTATCCTCAGGAAAGGCCATTTCTGCCATCTTCCCAAGGTCGCGGATCAGCCGGACGATGTGATGTGCGGTATTGAGTTCCCTCCAGTGGGAAGCGTCTCCACAGCCATCCGAAACATCTTTCGCGTAACGCCAAATGAGATCGTCAGCGTAGGAGAAGCCTCTGGCTGCAAAATGCCCGCTGTCCAGGATCAACTGGCAGACCTGACGGATTGCTGACGCGTGAACGCCGCCGTCGGTCCCCCGTGCTACCAGTGTGTGTGACTTCGTCGTGTATCTAAGATGCGGCGGATCGATTACGACAAGCTCGAAGCCGACGCGCACAAGGGGCAACTGCCCGAGCCGCCGGAATTGGCCTTCGCCAAGCTCAAAGCACTGATCCGACGCGTTGCCGCGCGAACTTACCACGACCTATTGCGCGCCGTCGGACATGTCTGCGACCTCTTCACCGAAAAGGATTGCTTCAACTTCTTCAAAGCAGCAGGATATAAAAACAAATCAGCGCAACACGCTCGAGTTGCGGGTGCTTCAGCGCGCGAGGATGTCATCGGCGGTTACGGTGAGCGGGATGCTGTCCTTGCCGGAGTGTCACGATGCGCTCGAAAGGGTGCGGAAGGGCGGCAAAAAACGGCTTCAAACGAGCTCCTTTAAGTCGGTCAGGGCCAGCAGAGCGATCTCGCCCGGCCAGAAAGATTGCAGGGTCTGGCCCGCGTTGTGCGCGCGCAGGCCGGTGGAGCAGGCGAGCACCACGCGGGCACCCACGGGCGGATCCACCGTGGCGATCTGTTCAGGCGGGATATGGCGGGCGTCGGCGCAAAAGGGCGGGGCCTCGGTGCGCAGGTCGATCAGCAGATCATCGGGCCGCGTTTGGTTGCGGGAGATGAAGGACAAGACGCGCTCGGGCTCGGGCGCCCGGTCGAAGCGGAAGCCGCCCATACGCCAGTTCGCGGCATCGAGGCTGACAAGCTGACCCAACGGTGAGGGCGCAAACCCAAGCAAGACGGAAAGTGTCATCTGGGCCTGCAACGACCCCACGGCCGCAACTACTGGCCCCATGACGCCGGCCGTGGCGCAGGTTGCACCGCGTTCGGGCAGGTCGG
>CAZKSE010000085.1:0-14624 GCA_964555305.1 uncultured Rhodobacter sp.
GCGCCGGCGACGCAGGATAGGGCGGGACGAGGATAGGGCGGGGCGAGGCACAGACGAGAAGGGCGGGCGCAGGGGCGCCCGCCCGGCCGTCGTCGTGACGGCGATCAGTAGATGTCGCTCATGGTGTTGAAGACGTTGAACTTGCCCGTAGGCGTGATCAGGCGCTCGTCCTTGATGACGTGGCGCAGCTCCAGCGTGCGGTCGTCGACGATGACGATGGCCGAGACCATGTCCGCGGCGTTCCAGACCGAAAACCAGATCTCATCGCCCTCCTTGTTGAATTCGCCCTGCACGATGCGCGGCTGGCCTTCGTCGATGCCGGCCCATTCGGCGATGGGAAGGACGGTGAACGGCGGCTCGTCCTGCACCAGTTCGTCGATCTTGAAGACGGCGATCGAGCCCGAGATTTCTTCATCGGGGTGCAGCGGCGTATCGACATAGAGGTGGTTCGAGGTCGGATGCGTCTTGACGAAGAGCGAGCCGCCGCCCTGCCCGTAGAGCTGCTGGACGACGCGCCAGGCGTTGTCGGGATGGTCCTCGGGGTCGGTGCCGATCAGCGCGATCGTGTCGTCGCCCAGATGCGAGGTCGCCCAGACCGGCCCGTAGGTCGGGTGGGTGATGTTCGCCCCGCGGCCGGGATGCGGCGTGCGCCCTTCGCTGGGCACCAGCGCCTCGAGCTCTCCTTCGAGCGTGTCGACGACGGCGATGGTGTCGCGGGCATTGGCGGCGACGAGGAAGTAGCGCCCGGTTGAATCGAGCCCGCCGTCATGCAGGAAGCGTTCGGCCGCGATCGAGGTCACGCGCAGGTTGTCGATGTCCGAATAATCAACCAGCTGGATGATGCCGGTCTCCTTGATGTTGACGATGAATTCCGGCCGGTGATGCGAGGCGACGATGGCGGCCACGCGCGGCTCGGGGTGATATTCCTGCTCGTCGTAGATCATGCCGCGGGTCGAGACGATGCGCAGCGGCTCCAGCGTGTCGCCGTCCATGATGACATATTGCGGCGGCCAGTAGGCACCGGCGATGGCGTAGCGGTCCTCCCAGCCCGCGGCCTTGGAGGTCTCGACCGAGCGCGCCTCGAGGCCGACGCGGATGGTGGCGACGATCTGCGGCACCTCGGCCCAGAGGTCGATCATGTCCACCTTGCCATCGCGGCCGATGACGTAGATGTAGCGGCCCGAGGCCGAGATGCGGCTGATATGAACGGCATAGCCGGTCTGCAGGATGGTGATGATCTCGTAGGTGCCGCCGTCGATCAGCGCCACCTCGCCGGAATCGCGCAGCGTGACCGAGAAGATGTTTTCGAGGTCGAGGTCGTTCTGCGGCTCGGTCGGGCGATCCTCGGGGGGGACGATCACCTGCCAGGTGCCGCGCATCGCCGACATGCCGAATTCCGGCGGCGTCGGCGGCGTGATCAGCAGGTAGCGGACCATCAGGTCGATCTCTTCCTCGGTCAGTTCGCCCGAGGTGCCCCAGTTCGGCATCCCCGCGGGCGAGCCATAGGTGATGAACGCCTCGAGCGAGTCGTAGCCGCGGTCGCGGGTGATGTCGGTGGTCAGCGCCGAGCCGGTGGCGCCGGCGCGCAGGACGCCGTGGCAGCCGGCGCAGCGTTCGAAATAGATCGTCGCGGCGCGGTTGAATTCATCCTGGGTGATGACCGGGTCGCCGGATTGCCGGCCGGGCAGTTCGATGTCGATATCGGCCAGCGTGGTGGCGCTGAATTCGTATTGCGCGGTGGGGCCGGTTTCATGCGCCTCGGGGTCCTGCGCCAGCGCCGGCATCGCGGCCAGCGCCAGCGCCAGGCCCGAGGCGCGGGCGAGGGGGGATAAAGCGTGGAAAGTCACCATGGCAGAACTCCTGTCGGCGGGGTGAACGCAGGGGCGCAGTCGCGGCTGCGGGTGCGGCTGCGGGCGGAAATGGCGTCAGGAAAATCGATGCGGAACGGCACGGCGGCGTGCCGTGCCGGGGGGCGCGGGGCGGGATCGGGTCGACGCTGGCGGAACTCTCGAACACCAAATGCCTCCTCGCAGGTGCGCCGAGTCGCGGCAGCCGGCCAGGGCCGTTGCCAGTAGCAACCATAGCATCAACGGCGCATCACGTCACCGTGACAGGATGTCGCTTCACATGTGAAGTAAATGATGCACCACGGAGTCAGCTTTGCCGGCCGTTCCTGCGCGCATCCGGCAGGCCCCCCCGGCGCAAAGCCGGGAGCTCATGGGGGGCTTTCATGGGGGGAGTCAGGCGCGGCGGGCGTCGATCCGCGCGATGCCGAGGACCTGCAGCACCTTCGCCTCGATATCGGCGGCACTGAGCCGGGCGGTGGCATACATGTCGGCGGGGCTGGCCTGGTCGATGAAGATGTCGGGCAGCACCATCGAGCGATACTTCAGCCCGTGGTCGAAAAGCCCTTCCTCGGCCAGAAGCTGCGCGACATGGCTGCCGAAGCCGCCGATCGCGCCTTCCTCGACGGTGATCAGCGCCTCATGCCCGCGCGCAAGGCGCAGGATCAGGTCGCGGTCGAGGGGCTTGGAGAAGCGCGCATCGGCGACGGTGGGCGCGATGCCGCGCGCCTCCAGCGCCTCGCAGGCGGTGAGGACTTCGGAAAGCCGCGTGCCGAAGGACAGGAGCGCAACGCGCCCACCCTCGCGGATCATGCGGCCCTTCCCGATTTCGAGGGGTTGGCCGCGTTCGGGCATCTCGACGCCGACGCCTTCGCCGCGCGGGTAGCGGAAGGCGATGGGACCGTCGTCATGGGCGGCGGCGGTGGCGACCATATGGACAAGCTCGGCCTCATCGGCGGCGGCCATCACCACGAAACCCGGCAGGTTCGACAGAAAGGCGGTGTCGAAGGCGCCGGCATGGGTGGCGCCGTCGGCGCCCACGAGCCCGGCGCGGTCGATGGCAAAGCGCACCGGCAGGCGCTGGATCGCCACGTCATGCACGACCTGGTCGTAGCCGCGCTGCAGGAAGGTCGAATAGAGCGCGCAGAAGGGCCTCAGCCCGCCCGCCGCCAGCCCGGCGGCGAAGGTGACGCCATGCTGCTCGGCGATGCCCACGTCGAAGCAGCGTTTCGGAAACCGCTCGGCAAAGAGGTTCAGCCCGGTGCCGTCGGGCATGGCGGCGGTCACGGCGACCACGCGGTCGTCGCGCTCGGCCTCGGCCAGGAGGGCGCGGGCGAAGACCTTGGTATAGCTGGGCGCGTTCGAGGGGGCGGATTTCTGCTTGCCGGTGATGACGTCGAACTTGCCGGTCGCATGGCCCTTGTCGGCGGCGCTTTCGGCCGGCGCGTAGCCCTTGCCCTTCTTCGTCAGCACATGGATCAGCATCGGCCCGGTCGCCCGTTGCCGCGCCAGACGCAGGATCGGCAGCAGCTGGTCCAGGTCATGCCCGTCGATCGGGCCGACATAGGAAAAGCCCAGCTCCTCGAACAGCGTGCCGCCGACGGTCATGTGCTTGAGCAGGTCCTTGGCGCGCTTCGCCCCCTCCTGGAAGGGCTGGGGCAGCAGGCTGAGCGCGCCCTTGGCGGCGGCCTTCAGGTCGTGCAGCGGGGCCTCGGCGTAGAGTTTGGACAGATAGGTCGAGAGCGCGCCGGTGGGCGGCGCGATCGACATCTCGTTGTCGTTGAGGATCACGAAGAGCCGCTTGCCGAGGTGGCCGGCGTTGTTCATCGCCTCGAAGGCCATGCCGGCGCTCATCGCGCCATCGCCGATCACCGCGATCGCATCGCCCAGCGCCGGATCGGGGGCGCCGCCCAGTTCGCGCGCCATCGCAAAGCCCAGCGCCGCCGAGATCGAGGTCGAGCTATGCGCCGCGCCGAACGGGTCATAGGGGGATTCGCTGCGCTTGGTGAACCCCGAAAGCCCGTCCTTCTGGCGCAGGGTGCGGATCCGGTCGCGCCGGCCGGTGAGGATCTTGTGCGGATAGCATTGATGGCCGACATCCCAGATCAGCCGGTCGCGCGGCGTGTCGAAGATGGCGTGGATGGCCACGGTCAGCTCGACCACGCCGAGACCCGCGCCCAGATGGCCGCCGGTTTCGGAAACCGCGCTGATCGTCTCGGCGCGCAGCTCGTCGGCGAGCTGGCGCAGCTGCGAATCGCTCAGGCTGCGGGTGTCGGCGGGAATGCGGACCCGGTCCAGAAGCGGGGTATGCGGGCGGTGGGTCATCGAACCTCCGTCACTTGTCGCGGCAGACGACAAAACGCGCCGCCTGGCAAAGGGTTTCGCCTTGCACGCCGTAAGGGGCCAGGGCGGCGCAGGCTTCCTCGGCCAGGGCCTTCGCGCGGGCGCGCGCGCCTTCCAGGCCCAGATGGGCGACAAAGGTCGCCTTGCCGGCGGCGGCGTCCTTGTTGACCCGCTTGCCCAGAACCGCGGCATTCCCCTCGCAATCGAGGATATCGTCGGCGATCTGAAACGCCAAGCCCAGCGCGGCGGCATAGCGATCCAGGGGCGTGGTGTCGGCGCCGGCCATGCGCGGGCCGGCGGTGGCCGACCAGGCAATCAGCGCGCCGGTCTTGGCGGCCTGCAGGCGCTGCACCGCGTCCAGGTCCAGCGGCTGCGGCGCATCGCAGGCGGCGATGTCCAGCATCTGCCCATAGGCCATGCCGCTGGCGCCCGCCGCCCGCGCCAGGGTGCGCACCATTTCAGCCGCGCGGGGCTGTCCGGGCAGGGTCAGCAGCTCGAAGGCGAGCGACTGCAGCGCATCGCCGGCAAGGATCGCCACGGCCTCGGGCCAGGCGACATGCACGGTGGGCCGCCCGCGGCGCAGATCGTCGTCGTCCATCGCCGGCAGATCGTCATGGATCAGCGAGAAGCTGTGCAACGCCTCGATGGCCGCGGCGGCATTGAGCGCCTGCGCGCGGTCCACCCCGTGCAGCGCGGCGCTTTCGAGGACCAGAAACCCCCGCAGCCCCTTGCCGCCAGTTACCGCGTAATCCATCGCCGCGCGCAGGTCGCTTTCCGGCAGGGCGGCGATGACGTCACGCAGGCGCTTTTCCGTCTCCGAGGCGGCGGCGCAGAGCCGCTCGGCAAAGCTCATTCCGCGTCGAGCGGGGCGGTGCCCGCCGCCGTGCCGTTCTCGGCGAGCGTGATCTGCTCGATCCGGGCCTGGGCGCGCGCGAGTTGCGTTTCGCAATGTTTCTTCAGCTCGGCCCCGCGCTCGTAAAGCGCGATCGAGGCATCGAGCGCGACATCGCCGCGCTCCAGTTGGCCGACAACCCCTTCAAGTTCGCGCAGCGCTTCCTCGAACGACAGTTCCGCCACTGGTTTCATACGCCCCGCTCCATCAATACCCGCACATGCGCCGCGGTCGATGCTGCCAGCGCCTGCAAATCATATCCCCCTTCCAGCGCCGAAACCACCCGCCCCTGGGCGTGTGCGTCGGCAATGTTGCACAACTGATGCGTGATCCACTCGAAGTCCTCGACGGTCAGTTCCAGTTGCGCCAGGGGGTCGGCGTGATGCGCGTCGAACCCGGCCGAGATCAGCACCAGTTCGGGCTCGAAGGCGGCAAGCCGGGGCAGCGCCGCCTCGGTCCATGCGGCACGGAAGGCAGCCCCGCCCGCGCCCGGCGGCAGCGGCAGGTTCAGCACGTTGTCATGCGCCCCCCGCTCCTCGGGGGCGCCGGTGCCGGGCCAGAGCGGCATCTGGTGGCTGGAGATGAAGAGCGCGCGCCTCTCGTTCCACAGCAGGTCCTGCGTGCCATTGCCGTGGTGGACGTCGAAATCGACCACCGCCACGCGCGAAAGACCGTGGTGATCGAGCGCGCGTTTCGCGGCGATGGCGGCATTGCCGAAGAGGCAAAAGCCCATCGGCGTCTCGGTTTCGGCATGGTGGCCGGGCGGGCGGATCGCGGCAAAGGCGTTGCGCGCCTCGCCCGCCATCACCATGTCGAGCGCGCCCAGCACCTGCCCCAACCCGCCGGTCGCGGCGTGCCAGCTGCCGGGCGAGACATGCGTGTCGGCGTCCAGCGGCCGCGTCCCGTCGCCGGGGATCGCGGCGCGGATCCGGTCGAGATAGGTTTGCGGATGGCAGCGCAGCAATTCGCCGTTGCCCGCCGCGGGGGCCTGGCGGCGCATCAGCGGCGCAAATTCGGGCGCATCGAGCGCGGCGAGGACGGATTCGAGCCGCGCAACGCATTCGGGATGACCCGTCGGCGTGACGTGACGAAGGCAGGCGGGATCGGTGAAAACGGCGGTCGGCATGGCGATCAGCTATAGTCGATTGCCGGGCGCCCGCAACCGCTTCCGGCGGGTTTCGGCGGGGGCTGGCGCATCCCGGCAAGGACGCGCTAGGTTCGCATCAACGATGCCTGAAATCTGGAGGTTCCCATGAAGACCCGTGCCGCCGTCGCCTTCGAGGCGAAGAAGCCGCTGGAGATCGTCGAGCTTGATCTGGAAGGCCCGCGCGAAGGCGAGGTGCTGGTCGAAATCATGGCGACCGGCATCTGCCACACCGATGCCTACACGCTTGACGGGCTCGACAGCGAGGGGATCTTCCCCTCAATCCTGGGGCATGAGGGCGCGGGCATCGTGCGCGAGGTCGGCGCGGGCGTGAAATCGGTCAAGCCCGGCGACCATGTCATCCCGCTTTACACGCCCGAATGTCGGCAGTGCAAAAGCTGCCTGTCGGGCAAGACGAACCTCTGCACGGCGATTCGCGCGACGCAGGGCAAGGGCGTGATGCCCGACGGGACCAGCCGGTTCAGCTACAAGGGGCAGACGATCTATCACTACATGGGCTGCTCGACGTTTTCGAACTTCACGGTCCTGCCCGAGATCGCGGTCGCCAAGGTCGACCCCGACGCCCCCTTCGACAAGATCTGCTATGTCGGCTGCGGCGTCACCACCGGCGTCGGCGCGGTGATCAACACCGCCAAGGTCGAACCGGGGGCGAATGTGATCGTCTTCGGCCTGGGTGGCATCGGGCTCAACGTGATCCAGGGCGCGCGGATGGTCGGCGCGGACAAGATCATCGGCGTCGACATCAACGACGAGAAGGAAGAATGGGGCCGCCGCTTCGGCATGACCGATTTCGTCAACCCCAAGAAGGTCTCGGGCGATATCGTCGCGCATCTGGTCGAGCTGACCGATGGCGGCGCCGACTACACCTTCGACTGCACCGGCAACACGACGGTCATGCGCCAGGCGCTGGAGGCCTGCCACCGCGGCTGGGGCGTGTCCACCGTGATCGGCGTGGCCGAAGCCGGCAAGGAGATCGCGACCCGCCCCTTCCAGCTGGTCACCGGCCGGGTCTGGAAGGGCACGGCCTTCGGCGGCGCCCGCGGGCGCACGGACGTTCCGAAGATCGTGGATTGGTACATGAAGGGCAAGATCGAGATCGACCCGATGATCACCCATGTCCTGAGCCTCGAGGAGATCAACAAGGGCTTCGATCTGATGCACGAGGGCAAGTCGATCCGCTCCGTGGTGGTCTTCTGATGGAACGGATCAACCGTTGGCGCGCCCAGGGCGGCTGGCAGGAGGTCTGGCGCCACCAGAGCCAGGCCACCGGCACGGCGATGGAATTCTCGATCTTCCTGCCTGACGCGGCCGGAGAGGAACCGCTGCCGGTCGTCTGGTTCCTGTCGGGCCTGACCTGCACCTGGTCGAACGTGACCGAGAAGGGCGAATTTCGCGCCGCCTGCGCGCGCCACGGGCTGATCTTCGTCGCCCCCGACACCTCGCCGCGCGGCGAGGGGGTGCCCGACGACCCCGAAGGCGCCTATGACTTCGGCCTCGGCGCGGGGTTCTATGTCGATGCGACGCAGAACCCCTGGGCGCGGCACTACCGGATGCGCAGCTATATCGAGCAGGAACTGCCCGCGCTGATCGCCGCGCATTTTCCCGCCGACATGAGGCGGCAGGGCATCATGGGCCATTCGATGGGCGGCCACGGGGCGCTGACGCTGGCGCTGCGCAATCCCGACCGCTTCCGCGCCGTCTCGGCCTTCGCGCCGATCTGCGCGCCCTCGGACTGCCCCTGGGGTCAGAAGGCGCTGGGCCGCTACCTGGGCGAGGATCGCGCAGCCTGGGCGGAGTACGACGCCTGCCGCCTGATCGAGGCCGGCCACCGCGTCCCGGCCCTGCGCGTCGATCAGGGGGCTGCCGACGGCTTTCTGGAAGAACAGCTGAAGCCCGAGGCCCTGCGCGCCGCCTGCGCCCGTGCCGGCCAGCCGCTGGAGCTGGCCCTGCACGAGGGCTACGATCACAGCTATTACTTCATCTCGACCTTCATGGGACCGCAGCTGGATTGGCAGGCCGAAAGGTTGAAGGCCTGAGCCGCCAGCCCGCGCCGAAATCCTTTCGTTGCGGTTGACGGCCCCGGATCGTCCATTCGTTTCAGATGCTTACCGGGGTGCACAAATTTGTGCACCCTGCGCGTCCGGCGCGGGGGCGGCTCAGCCGCGCCGCGCCCAGATCCGCACCCAGAGCCAGTCGGGCAGCAGCCGCCCCAGCCGGAAGACCAGCGAGAAGGCGAAGGGAAAGCTCAGGCGGAACCGGGTGCTCCGCATGTGATCGAGAATGATGCCCGCCGCCACCTCGGGCTCCATGATGCCGGGCATGGTAAAGTCGTTCTTGTCGGTCTGCCGGGTGCGGATGAAGCCCGGGTTGACCAGCTGCACATCGACGCCCTTGCCCTGCAGATCGATCGCCATGCTCTCGGCCAGGCTCATCAGCCCGGCCTTGGACGCCCCGTATCCGATCGCACCGGGCAGCCCGCGATAGCCCGAGAGCGAGCCGGTGAGCACCACATGCCCGGCCCCACGCCCGACCATGCCGGGCACCACCGCGCCCAGAACCCGCGCCGCGCCGGTCAGGTTCACGTCCAGCATCGCCGTCACCTGCTCGGCGTCCCAGTCCTGCGCCGATTGCGGCCAGTAAACCGAGGCCAGGATGACCAGCCCATCGACCGCGCCCTCCGCCGCTGCCGTCGCCGCCGCCGCGCGGACCGAGTCCCTATCCGCCACATCCATCGGCACCACCTGCGCCGGGCCGGGCAGCGACGCGGCAAGCTCCGCCAGCCGCTCCTCCGATCGGGCCGACAGGATCAGCGCGATCCCCGCGCGGCTCATTCGTTCGGCAAGCGCCCGCCCCAACCCTTCGGAGGCGCCCACCAGCCAGTAACGCTTGCCGCTGAGCGGTCTCATGCGGCCTGCGTCCGGTCGGCTTGCGGATTCTCGTCCCGGGCGCGCGGCGTGGCGACAGGGGTGGGGACCGGGCGATCCGCCGGGCCTGACCCGGCGGCCTCGCTGTCGTTGTCGCTGGCCTCGGCCGGGGCGGGGCGCATTGTCGCCACCAGCTCGGCCACCTTCAGCCCGAACTTGCGGAACTGGCTGCGGTTGATGATCGTGCCGTTCTCCATCAGATACATCCAGTCGGTGACATCCAGCGTCCAGCCGCCGGCATTCTCGGGCAGGCGGATGCGGTAGCGCAAGAGCACCGTCGCGCCCTTCTGCCAGCCGGTGCCGGTGCCGATGATGTCATCGGCCTCGGCGCGGATGCTGCCGTCCTGGCCCAGCGTCAGCCGCCATTCGCGGTGCTGCTCGTTGCCGCCCGCATAGCGGAACTGCTCGGCCAGCGTGCCGTGCGCGCCGTCCCAGCGCCCTTCCATATCGGCGACGAAACGGGAACTCACCCGCCCGGTGGGCCCGTAGATCACCCCCTCGCACAGGATCGGTCCGGCCAGGTGCCGGCGGATGTCGATGGCCGGCTGGGTATCGGCATAATCGGAAGGCTGCTGCCCGGCAAAACCGAGCCGGCGCGTCAGAAGCGCGTAGCCTATGGCCAGCGCGAGGATCACGAGAAGCAGGATGTCAGACATGCAGGGGTTCCCTTTGCAGGGGGGTCGTCGCCAGCGTGGCGATGGCCAGAAGTTTCAGAAGGCAGGGCAACAGCGCATAGGTCAGACCCAGTGCCAGAAGCGCCTGCGGGGGGCTGTCGGGCCCGGTGAATCCCTGCCATTGCAGAAACGGCAGGACGGTGATCGCCACCAGCGCCAGCGTCGCCTTCGAGACGAACGCCCAGAGCGCGAAGCCGGTCGCGGCCTCGGGCAGGATGCGGGACAGGCGGCGGGCAAAGATCGCCGACAGAAGCGTCAGATCCGCCCCCAGCGCCGCGCCCGACGCCAGGCAGATCAGCGCGAAGGGCAGCACGTCGCCCGGCCCCAGGAACGCCGCGAAGCCAAAGGCCACCACGGCAAGCGCCATGCCGGTCAGCAGCATCCGCTTCTCGCCCTGCGCGCGGGCAAGCCGCGCCCAGAGCGGCGCGGCGGCGGCGGCCGAGAGGAAGAAAAGCAGCAGCAGCGGCCCCTCCCACCCCGGCGCCTGCAGCCGGCTTTCGACGAAGAAGAGAAACAGCGTCGAGCTGACCGCGACAGGCGCCGCGTTCAGAAGCGCCACGATCAGAAGCCGCCGCGCCGACTGGTCGGCCAGCACCGTCAGGAACCCCGAGAAGGCGGGCGCGGGCGTCGCGGCAGCCGTCGGCGCGCGCAACAGGGCAGCGGTCGATGCCTCGGCCGGGCGCCCCCATTCGCGGCGCATCATCCAGACCACGCCCAGCGTTGCCGCGCCGAAAAGGATCGCGAAGGCCTCGAACGGCGGGTTCGGGAAGCGGGCGAGCACCGTCGGCGCGGCAGCGGCGAGGCAGACGCCGATCAGCGCCCCCGTCTCGCGCCAGGCGGCCAGCCGCACATGGCCGTCGCGGCCCATCGTCTCGGCCTTGGCGACGCCCTGGGCGTAGAAGCAGATGGTCAGGAAGCTGAAGGCGCTGAACAGAACGGTCAGCGTGATCGCGAACCAGGCCAGCGGCGCGATGGGCGGGGTGACGGCGAAAAGGCCCAGCATCGCCAGCGCCATGACCAGCGCCGCGGCCGCCACCATCGCCTGCCGCGCGCCCGCCGTGGCATGGGCGAGCCAGCCCAGTGCCGGGTCCTGCACGAAATCGATCAGCCGCAGCGCGAACAGCACCGCCCCCAGCGCGCCCAGGCTGACGCCGAATTCGTCGACATAGAACTTGGGCGCATGGATGTAGATCGGCAGCCCCGCCATGGCGAGGACACCGGCGAAAGCCCCCCAGGCCGCCGGATGGCCCGAGGCGGAAAGACCCATGCGGATCACCGCGACACCTCGTCCGCGGGCGGCAGCGGGCGGGCGCGGAACGCCGCCCCCTTCCACCAGAGCTTCAGCGCCTGCCAGTGGATGAGCGCCAGCACCCGCCGCGAGCCGAACGGCCGGCGCAGCATCGCGCCCAGCAGCCCGGCCGAGCGCATCGGCCGCCGCGGCCCGGCCAGCGTCGCCACCAGCCCGCCGTCGCCATGCCCGTAATCGATGCGGATCGCGATTTTTTCGGGCTGGATGTCGAAGCGGAAGCGGTAATCCCCCTCGACCGGCTGAAAGGGCGAGACATGGAAGATCTTGCGCGCCGCCAGTTCGCTCGCGGCATCGATCGGGCGCTGGTCGTCGTGATGGCAGAGATAGGAATGCCGGTCGCCATAGGTATTCGAGACCTCGGCGATGACGCAGCGCAGGCTGCCGTCCCGCCCGTGACAGAGCCAGAAGCTCACCGGGTTGAAGACATGGCCCAGGATCCGCGGCTGCGCCAGGAGCAGGATCTCGCCATCGGCGCGGTCGATCCCCGCCTCGGCCAGCACGCGCCGCACCCAGCTCACGCCCTCGCCCGCGCCGGGGGCGCCGCCGTGGTCGGCGTCATGCAGCGACACCAGCCCCGCCCGGTTGCGCCGGAAAAGCCAGGGCAGGCCGGCGCGCGCCTCGGGGTCGATCAGCAGGTAATCGACGCCATAGGTGAAGCGGTTCGCCTGCGCGCCGCGGCGCCCGTGAAAGGTGCGCCCCGGGATATGCTGGAGCAGGCTCATGCGGCGGCTTCCTCGACGCGGGTGCCCATCGCCTCGACCACATCGACGGCGCTGGCAAAGCCGTCCTCGTGAAAGCCGTTGCGCATCCAGGCGCCGCAGAACCAGGTGTTGGCGGTGCCGTTCGTCGCCCGGATGCGCTCCTGCGCCCGCAGCGCCGCCAGATCGAAGACCGGGTGGCGGAAGGTGTGGGTGTCGTAGATCAGCCGCTCGTCGATCGGACGGGTCGCGTTCAGCGTGACGATCATCAGGTCGTCCTGCGGGATCGGCTGCAGCGAGTTCATCCAGTAGGAAAGCGCGATCCGCTCGCGGTCGGCGGGCGAATGCTCGGTATAGGTCCAGCTCGCCCAGACCTTGCGCCGCTTCGGCATGACCGAGGCATCGGCATGCAGCACCGCGTGGTTGTCCTGATAGCCGACCGCGCCCAGATTGGCGCGCTCGCTGGGCGTTGCATCCGACAGAAGCCGCAGGCTGACGTCGGAATGGGTCGCAAAGACCACCTCGTCGAACCGCTCCCACTCGCCGCCGTGGGTGCGCAGTTCGGCCCCCAGCGGACTGCGCCGCACGCCGGCGATGGGGGTGCCCAGCCGAAGGCCGACGCGCCGCGCGCGCAGCTCCTGTTCCAGCCGATTGACATATTGTACGGAGCCGCCCTCGACCGTGTACCACTGGTGCTGCCCGTGATAGCCCAAAAGCGCGTGGTTCTGGAAGAAGCGCACCATCGCTGCGGCCGGAAAATCCAGGATCTGGTCCTTCGGCGTCGACCAGATCGCCCCCGAAAACGGCGTCAGATACCGCTCGCGGAACCACGACCCCAGCTTCAGCGCCTCGGTCAGCTCGCCGATGGTCATTGCCGGGTCGGTGGCGGCCTCGACGGCAAGCTTGTTGAAGCGCAGGATGTCGCGGATCATCCGCAGGAAGCGCGGATCGGCCAGGTTGCGGCGGCTGGCGAAGATCTGATCGAACGAATTCAGGTTGTATTCGCACCGCCCCGCGTCGAACGAGGCGCCGAAACTCATGTTCGACGGCACCACCGGCACGCCCAGGGCGTGAAAGATCGCGCTCAGGTTCGGATAGTTGACATGATTGAAGACGATGAAGCCGGTATCGACCCATTGATCGCCCCGCTTGCCGGCGGTCACGGTGCGCGCATGACCGCCCAGGCGCGGCTCGGCCTCGATCAGGGTCACGCGGTTGCCGGGCGCCAGCAGCCAGGCCGCAGCCATGCCGGAAATGCCACCGCCGATCACGGCAATCTTTCGGCTGGGGGCATTGATCGTCTCGAATGGCATGCGGGTCTCCTCGTTCGCACTGACAGGACTGATACGTCTCACGGTGTCAGGCGGATTAGTCACCAGAAAAATGCGCGCCGGTGATCCGGTCCCGACCGAGGCGCGTAGACGGTGTATGTTGCAGTTCGTTCGCGCAGACCCGATAACGGATCCGCATGGCGCGCCGCCGGCTCAAGCCGGTCCGGCGCCGGGCGAGGAAGGATCGGTCGACGTGACGGATGGCGATGCGGCGCAAGGCGAATGGGTCGAGCAGATGCTCAGACTGGCCCGGCACGGCGATGAACACGCCTTTGCCGAGCTGTTCGGTCACTTCGCCCCGCGGGTAAAGGCGTTCTTGATGAAGTCCGGGGCCACGGCCTCGTTGGCCGAGGAATGCGCACAGGACGTGATGGCGACCGTCTGGCACAAGGCGTCGCTCTTCGATCCGGCGCGGGCCAGCGTGGCGACCTGGATCTTTACCATCGCCCGCAACCGGCGGATCGACGCATTGCGCAAGGCGCGACGGCCCGAGCCCGAGGATCTGCCCTGGGGACCCGAGCCCGAGCCTGATCAGGCCGATGTGATGGTCCTGCAACAGGAAACAGAGAAACTGGGCGAAGCGCTTGCGCTTCTGCCCGACAACCAGAGGGAGTTGATCGAGAAGGCCTATTTCGGCGATCTCACGCATAGCGAGATTGCCCGGATCACCGGCCTGCCCCTGGGCACGATCAAGTCCCGCATCCGGCTGGCGCTGGAAAAGCTGCGCCAGTCCATGACGTGAAGGTAACTGCGATGGTTCGGCATCATCTCAACGACGCGCTTCTGATGGCCTACAGCGCCGGGGAACTGCCCGAAGCCTTCAGCCTGGCTGTCGCGACGCATGTCTCGCTTTGCGACGAATGCCGCGCCCGGCTGGCAAGCTTCGACGCGGTCGGCGGCGCCGTGCTGGAGGAGTGCGGCGAAACCGACCTGGCGCAGGACAGTTTCGCCGCCACCATGGCGCGGATCAAGGCAGGGGGCACGCAGCCCCGTGCCGCTCGGCCCCCGGCGCCGGGCGGCGTCTTTCCGGCGCCGCTGCACGACTATGTCGGCGGCGATGTGGAGGCGGTGCGCTGGCGCTCGATCGGCGGCGGCGTGCGGCAGGCGATCCTGCCCACCGACCGCGCGGCCTCGGCCCGGCTGCTCTATATCCCGGGCGGGGTGGCGGTGCCCGATCACGGCCACCGCGGCACCGAACTGACGCTGGTCCTGCAAGGCGCCTTCCGCGACGAGGTCGATCGCTTCGCCCGGGGCGATATCGAGATCGCGACCGAGGATCTGGAGCATACCCCGATCGCCGAAGACGGCGAGCCCTGCATCTGTCTGGCGGTGACCGATGCGCCGCTGCGCTTCAACAGTTTCGTCCCCCGGATCCTGCAACCCTTCCTGCGGATCTAGTCAGGACCTGACCGGGCGTTCCGCCCCTCTCTCCCGGACCGTCCGA
>CAZKSE010000086.1:0-14537 GCA_964555305.1 uncultured Rhodobacter sp.
GGGGGACGGCGGTCGTCGCCGCCGCGATCAGGGCGGGGACGGGCGGGTTTGCCGCCGGCACCGCTGCGGGGGCGGTCGGTTTGGGGCCGGTCAGAACGGGGCGGCGCCCCTACCGGCGCGGCGCTGCGGTCGACCTTGATTTCGCCTTCGAGCGTGCTGGCCGTGCCGAGCGCGTTGAAGAAGCGCGCCTCGGCATCCGACTGGATCTGCACCAGCGTCTCATCCTCGAAGATGCGGATCGCGCCGATGTCATCGCGGGTCAGATCGCCGGCACGGCAGAGCATCGGCAGGAGCCAGCGCGGCTCGGCCCGGGCGGCGCGGCCGACGGCCAGCCGGACCCAGAAGCTGCGCTCGAAGCTTTCGCGGTCACGGGGTTTGGGCGCCTCGTCGCTCACAGCGGCCACATCTTCGGGCGCGGAGCGGGCCGAGAAATACTGGCGCACGACGCCCGCCGCCAGTTCGCGCGGGGTGAAACGCTCGATCAGCGCGGTGATCAGCGCGTGTTCCTCGGGGGTTTCGGCGTCGGTCAGGGCGGCATCGGTGAAGAGCCGCTCGGTATCGCGGGCGCTGACGTCACTGGCGGTGGGGGCGGGGCCCCATTCGGCGCTCACGCCAGCCTCGCCCAGCAGGCGCTGGGTGCGCTTGCGCGACCGCTGCGGCACGATCAGCGCGCTGACGCCCTTGCGTCCGGCGCGGCCGGTGCGGCCCGAGCGGTGCAGCAGGGTTTCGGAATTGGTCGGCAGGTCGGCATGGATCACCAGTTCCAGCCCCGGCAAGTCGATGCCGCGCGCGGCGACATCGGTCGCCACGCAGACGCGGGCGCGCCCGTCGCGCATAGCCTGCAGCGCGCGGGTGCGTTCGTCCTGCGCCAGTTCGCCCGAAAGCGGCACGACCGCGAAGCCGCGGTTGAGCAGGCGCGCGGTAAGATGGTTCACCATCGCCCGCGTTTTGCAGAAGACGAGCGCATTCTGCGCTTCATGGTAGCGCAGGACGTTGACGATAGCGTTTTCGGCGTCTTCGGGCGCCACCATCAGCGCCTGATAGGCGATGTCGGCATGGGCTTCACGCGCGGCGGTGGTTTGCACGCGCGCGGCGTCGCGCTGGAAGGTGGTCGCCAGCCGTTCGATCCCCGGCGAGACGGTGGCCGAGAAAAGGAGCGTGCGACGCTCGGGCGGCAGCGACGAGAGGATGAATTCCAGATCCTCGCGGAAGCCGAGGTCGAGCATCTCGTCCGCCTCGTCGAGGACCACGGTGCCGACCAGCGCCGGATCGAGCGACGACCGCTCCAGATGGTCACGCAGCCGGCCCGGGGTGCCGACGACAATATGCGCGCCGCGTTCCAGCGCCCGGCGTTCGGTGCGGATGTCCATGCCGCCCACGCAGGAGGCGATCACCGCGCCGGCCTCGGCATAAAGCCATTCCAGTTCTCGCCGGACCTGAAGGGCAAGCTCGCGGGTGGGGGCGACGATCAGCGCGCGGGGCGTGTCTGGGCGGGCGAGGCGGTCTTCGCCATCAAGCAACGCCTCGGCCATGGCGAGGCCGAAGGCCACGGTCTTGCCCGAGCCGGTTTGCGCCGAGACCAGGAGATCGCGCCCGGCAAGATCGGCTTCAAGCACGGCTGCCTGCACCGGGGTCAGCGCGCCATAGCCTTTTGCGTCAAGGGCGGCGGCAAGCGGGGCGGGAAAAGCGGGCATGATGTCATCCGGCAAGCAAGGGTTGGGCGCGGCTTACGCCGGAAGGGCCGCCATGTATAGCGGAAACGGCCAGATGGCATCCTGCGCGAGCGTTTCGAGGGGCGGGGGGCTTGCGAGGGGAGGGGGCTCATCAGGGCGCGGCGGTCTCCGCCTCGCTCCGTTCGGCCTGAAAGGCGCGGATCTCCTCGGGCCACGAGGCCTTGATGTAGTCGAGGATCGCATCGATCTCGGCGTCGGTGAGGAGGTCGCCGAAGGCGGGCATGGCCGAATCGTAGCGCACGCCCAGATCATCGAGCACGGCCTGGCCGCCGCGGCGGGTGTAGTCGATCAGGAAATTGTCGCCGTGATGCCAGGTGTGGCCGCTGGCGTCATGCGGCGGGGCGGGCAGGCGGCCATCGGGGCCGGGGCGCTGCCAGTCGGGTTCGCCTTCGAGATCGGCGCCGTGGCAGGTGGCGCAGTGCGCGGCATAAAGCGCGGCGCCGTCCGGGCCGGCCTGGGCCGCCGACGACAGGGCGAGGGCGAGAAGGACGGCGAGGCAGGTGCGTAGGGTCTGCATGGCGGCGACGGGCCCTTTCCCGGTTGGACGATAACTTCGGCAAGTTTAGCGGCAGCGGTAGCGGATTTCACCCTGCCGGGGCGTGCCGGACGGAAATGTTATCGCTAATCGGAGGGGGGCGGGTATTTTCTGGCCGGTTTGGCGTTGCGATTTTGCCTCCAAGATGGGAAAGAAAGCCGCCGGTCGGCGGCCCTCGGGCCCGCCGAAGGGAAGCTGACAAGGGACAGAGGCAGCAAGCCGGGACGGTGAAATGGCGGAGCATTCGGATCCGAACGCGCCTTGGGTGAATGTGGCGGGAATGGCCACCGTGGGATTCACGGCGGCGTTGTTCGCATTCTTCCTGCGCTACCTGCCCGAGGTGGCGGCGGGCGCGCCGGTGCTCTGGAGTTGGGACTGGATCCCGAGCCTGCAGATCCGCCTGTCCTTCTGGCTGGACGGGCTGAGCCTGATGTTTGCGCTGCTGATCACCGGGATCGGCGCGCTGGTGATGCTCTACGCCGCCCGCTATCTGGCCGGGCATCCGCAGTACAATCGATTCGCGCTCTATCTCTTCAGCTTCATGCTGTCGATGCTGGGGCTGGTGCTGGCCAACAACCTGATCACGCTCTTCGTGTTCTGGGAATTGACGACCTTCACCTCTTACCTGCTGATCGGCTTCTCGCATACCGATCCGAAGTCGCGCCGCAACGCGCTGCAGGCGCTTCTGCTGACCGCAGCGGGCGGGCTGGCGCTGCTGGCCGGGTTCATCCTGCTTGGGGTGACGCAGGGGACGTTCGAGATTAGCGAGATCATCGCCGCCGGCAGCCTGGAGGGGCAGCCCTTCTATCTGCTGATCCTGGTCCTGGTGCTTGCCGGTGCCTTCACCAAATCCGCGCAGGTGCCGTTCCATTTCTGGTTGCCCAACGCGATGGCGGCGCCGACGCCGGTCTCGGCCTATCTGCATTCGGCCACGATGGTGAAGGCCGGGGTCTACCTGATGGCGCGGATGCACCCCAGCCTCTCGGGCAGCGATGTCTGGGTCTGGGTGCTGACCATTTTCGGCGCGGTCACCGCGGTCTTCGCCTCGCTCATGGCGTTGCGGCAGATCGACCTGAAACAGACGCTGGCCTACACGACGCTGATGGCTCTGGGGACGCTGACGATGTTCCTGGCCGGATCGTCGGGCTATGCGATCACCGCGGCGATGACCTTCCTGCTGGTGCATTCTCTCTACAAGGCCTGCCTCTTCCTGACGATCGGCGTGATCGATCATGCCACCGGCACGCGCGATGCGGATGTGCTGGGCGGGCTGGCGCGCGCGATGCCGATCACGGCGACGATGGCGGCGTTGGCTGCGCTGGCGATGGCGGGGATCCCGCCCTTCCTGGGCTTCATCGCCAAGGAGGTCGCCTATGCCGGCGCGCTGACCATGACACTGACGATCTTTGTCGTGGTGATGTCGCTGGCAGCCTTCGCGCTGATGTTCGCGGTGGCGATGATCGTGGCCTACCGCCCGTTCTTCGGCCCGCGGGGCGCGCTGCCGCGTGAGCCGCACGAGGGGCCTTGGCCGATGCTGCTGGGCCCCGCGTTGCTGGCGGTACTCGGGTTGCTCGCGGGCCTCGTTCCGGGGGTGACGGCGTATTATCTGGTAGAGCCAGCGGTCGCCGCGGTGATGGGCGCGCCGGATGTCGGCGGGCGGCTGAAGCTCTGGGCCGGGTTCAACCTGCCGCTGGTGCTGAGTCTTGCCACCTTTGCGCTGGGGGCGCTGCTTTACTGGCGCCATCAGGACCTGCGCGCCGTTCTCGCCCGGATCGAGGCGCGCGGGCCGGATCTGGACGCGGGATGGGACCGGCTGCTGGAGAGGTTCATGGATGTCGCCAAGTGGCAGACCCGCGTGATCCAGACCGGGGTGCTGCGGCAGTATCTGTTTGCCACGTTCGTCGTGCTGGCCGCGGCGATGCTGGTGCCGCTGGTCACCCGGCAGGTCGGGGGCGTGAACCTCGCGCTGGCGGGGCTGGGCTTCCTTGAATGGGGGCTGGCCTTCCTGATCCTGGCGGGAACGACGCTGGTTGTCCTGACCTCGTCGCGGATTGCGTCGCTGGTCGGGCTGGGCGTGGTCGGCATCGGCGTGGCCCTGATCTTCATCGTCTTCTCGGCGCCGGACGTCGCCATCACGCAGCTGCTGGTCGAATTGCTCGTCGTGGTGCTGCTGGCGGTGGCGCTACTGAAGATGCCGCATCTGGACGCAAGCAACCGCCAGATCCATCGCCCGGCCGATGCCGTGTTGGCCGTGGTCGTCGGCGGTCTGACGGCGGTGACGCTGCTTCTGGTTGTAGACGGGCCCTTCGACCGGCGGCTGACGGAGTTCTTCGAAGGCGCCAGCTGGACCGAGGCCTTCGGGCGCAACATCGTCAACGTGATCCTGGTGGACTTCCGCACGCTCGACACCTTCGGTGAGATCGCGGTGGTGATCGTCGCCGCGCTGGGGGCTTTTGCGCTTCTCAAGGGCGGCTTGAAGCGCGGCCCCGAAGACGAGACGCAGAAGGGAGAGAAGGAATGAATTCCATCATCTTCACTGCCGGGGCGCGCATCCTGGTGGCGCTGACCTTTGTCTTCTCGCTGTTCATGCTGCTGCGCGGCCACCATCTTCCGGGCGGCGGGTTCATTGGCGGGTTGATCGGCGCGATCTCGTTCATCATCTACGCGCTGGCCTGCGGGTCGGCCGAGGCGCGACAGGCGCTGCGCGTCTCGCCCGAGGGGTTGGCTATGGTCGGCCTGGGCATCGCGCTGCTGGCCGGGCTGGTCTCTTTCGTCTTCGGCGATCCGTTCTTCACCGGGCAATGGTACTGGGTCGGCGGCGACAGCTACGAGACGGCGGCCTTCTCGATCAACTCGGTTCTGGTCTTCGACATCGGGGTCTACCTGGTGGTTCTGGGCGGGATCCTCTCGCTGGCCTTTGCCTTCGAGGAGGAGACCTGAGATGGAGGCCCTCACTGCCCTGATCGTCGGCCTGCTGGTCGCGGCGTCGGTCTACCTGATGCTTGCGCGCAATTTCATGCGCTTCCTTTTCGGACTGATCCTGCTGTCGAACGCGGCGAACCTGGTCATCTTCGCCTCGGGGCGGATGACGCCGGGGGCGCCGGCGCTGGTGCCTTACGGCGAGGATGCGCCGCTGGGCGCGGTCGGCAATGCGCTGCCGCAGGCGCTGGTCCTGACCGCGATCGTTATCGGCTTCGGCCTGCTGGCCTTCACCCTGGCGCTGGCCTTCGAGGCTTATCGCCGACTGAGAACCATGGATTCCGACAAGATGCGTTACGCCGAGCCGAAGGAGGAGCGTGAATGATGAGCTGGCTTCTGGTCATGCCCATCGCCATCCCCTTCGCCACGGCGGTCGTGGCGTATCTGATGCGCATGTCGCCCAGCGGGCGCTGGGTCTCGGTTTTCGGCTCGGTGCTGTCGCTGATCGCCTCGATCGCGCTTCTGGTCGCGGTGTTGGAACACGGTGTGATCGCGGCGCAGATGTCGAACTGGGAAGCACCCTTCGGCATCACGCTGGTGGCCGATTTCCTGGGCGTGGTGATGGTCGTCATCACCGCGATCACGGGGTTGGCGACGGCGATCTATGCTCTGGGCGAGATCCCCGAGCGGCTAGAAAAGCTGGGCTATCACGCGCTTTTCCAGACGCTGATCGCGGGGGTGACGGGCGCCTTCCTGACTGGCGATGTTTTCAACCTCTATGTCTGGTTCGAGGTCATGCTGATCTCGTCCTTCGGGCTTCTGGTGCTGGGGGGCTCGCGCGAGCAGCTCGATGCGGGCATCAAGTATGTCGCGCTGAACCTCGTGTCGACCATCGTGTTCCTGGCCGGGATCGGGATGCTTTACGGGGTGGCCGGCACGCTCAACATGGCCGACCTGCGCGAGGCGGTGGCGAATGCCGAGAACCAGGGCCTGGTGACGGTGATCGCCATGCTCTTCATGGTCGGCTTCGGGGTGAAGGCTGCGGTCTTTCCGCTCTTCTTCTGGCTGCCTGCGTCCTACCACACGCCCAGCTTCGCGGTATCGGCGGTCTTTGCGGGGCTTCTGACCAAGGTCGGCGTCTACGCGCTGATGCGGATGTTCACCCTGGTCTTCGTCGGCGACATCGGCTTCACGCATGAGATCCTTATCTGGGTGTCGGTACTGACCATGCTGACCGGCGTTCTGGGCGCGGCGGCGCAGACGGATTTTCGCAAGATCCTCAGCTTCCACATCATCAGCCAGATCGGCTACATGACGCTGGGACTGGCGCTCTTTACGCCGCTGGCGCTGATGGGGGGCGTCTTCTACCTGGTGCACCACATCATCGTGAAGGCAAACCTGTTCCTGGTCTCGGGCGTGGCCAACAAGTTGGCGGGGCATACCGACCTCAACCGTATCGGGGGTCTTTACAAGTCTTCGCCGTTCCTGGCGGCTCTTTTCGTCATCCCGGCGTTTTCGCTCGCCGGATTCCCGCCGCTGTCGGGTTTCTGGGCGAAATACCTGATCGTGAAGGCCTCGATCGAGCTTGAGGCCTGGCTCATCGCCTTTGTCGCGCTTCTCGTGGGCTTGCTCACGATCTTCTCGATGACCAAGATCTGGGGGATGGCGTTCTGGAAGCCGCATCCCGACGGGATCGAACCCACGCCGGGCCGTGTGCCGGACAACGTGCGCATTCCGATGATGATCCCCATCGTCGGGCTGGCTGCGATGACCATCGTCATCGGCTTCTTCCCCGAGCCCTTCGTGCAGTTCGCCGAAGTGGCTGCTGGGCAACTCCTCGACCCGTCGCACTATGTGGAGACGGTGCTGGGCGCGCGGCCCGAGGTTCTGCCCGAGTTGGGCGGCGTCTTGCCCGAGGGACAAGCGGAGGGGCAGCCATGAACGCCTTCGTCGTCAACTTGCTTCTGGCCTTCGCCTGGGCGGCGATGACGGGCGATTTCTCGCTGGTGTCGCTGGTAACCGGGGCGGTGCTGGGCTTCTTCGCCCTCTGGCTTTCGGCGCCGCTGACCGGGATCGAGCGTCTCTATTTCGTGCGCGTCTATCGGATCGTGCGGTTGGCGATCTACTTTCTGTGGGAACTCACGCTCTCGTCGATCCGCGTGGCCTGGGACGTGATCCGTCCCTTCCCACGCAACCAGCCCGCGATCATCGAGATGCCCCTGAGCGTCAAGAGCGATATCGAGATCCTGTTGGTCACCAACCTCATCTCGCTCACGCCCGGCACGCTCAGTGTCGACGTGCTGCCCGACCGCAGCACGCTTCTGGTGCACGCGATGTTCGCCGATGATCCCGAGGGTCTGGTCGCCGAGTTGAAGAATGGCATGGAGCGCATGGTCGCGGAGGTATTCGAGGCATGACGGCAGCCGCTTTCCTGTCCCTGTCGTTGAACATCGCGCTGGTGATGATCCTGCTCGGCCTGGGCGTGGCCTTCATCCGGCTCGCCATCGGACCCAGCCTGGCCGACCGGGTGGTCGCACTGGACATGATGACGATCACCATCATCGCCTTCTGCGGCGTCTACGCGATCTCGGTCGATGATCCGTCCTTCCTGGACGTGGCGATCGTTCTGGCGCTGGTGGGCTTCCTGGCGACGGTGGCGCTGGCCCGCTATACCGAGCGGCGCTTCGAACGCGACCCAGACCAGCGGGAGGAGGACGAGGATGCTTGAAGTCGTGGTCGGTCTTCTGGTCTTGGGCGGCGCTGCCTTCGTGCTGATTGCCGCCATCGGCATCGTGCGCCTGCCCGATCTGCTGACTCGGATGCACGCCTCGACCAAGGCGGGAACCCTGGGCAGCCTGCTGATCCTGGCCGGACTGGCAGTGTTTGTGGGGACGGCGCCGGTGATCAGCAAGGTCGTGGCGACCGTGCTGTTTCTGCTGCTGACCGCGCCGATCGCGGCGCATATGATCGGTCGGGCCTATGCGCGCACCCAGAAAGGTCGGCAGCCGACGACGCGACGCGGCTGAGGTGTTTTTTCTACTCTGGATTGAAAGTGCCCTTTCAAAGCGTCGGGCGAGCACTATCGCTTGTGTCGCGCGGATCCTTGTCCTAATGCTCGTTCTGCTTCGGTGCAGGCGGCACGCCGTCTGTTAAAAGGGAACGCGGTGCGGCTTCACAGCCAACTCCGCGACTGCCCCCGCAACTGTGAGCGGCGAGTGACGCGGGCACATGCCACTGTGGCGCCAGCCATGGGAAGGCCCCGCTGAACGACGACCCGCAAGTCAGGAGACCTGCCGAGGCGATCACCCTGTCCGGGCGCGGAGGGCGCCAGGGCAACGGTCCGTCCGTAGAGGTGATGCCCACCGTCTGCGGAGGAATCCCTCCCAGACATGTCGTCACCCGGCGCGCCGCGCCGATTCTGGGATGCTCTACGACATGCCACCGATTCGTTTTCTTACCCCCGCCCTGGCCAGCGTTGCAACGTTGGCTGCTCCTCCTGCACAGGCTCAGTTCGTCGACCTTGGCCAAGTCACGGTCCTTGCGACCCGTGTAGCGACCGAGGTGCAGCGCTCCGGCACCTCGGTCAGTATCGTTGATCGCTCCGAGATAGAGGCAAGCGGCGCCACGCAGCTTTCCGATCTGCTGGCGCGTCTTCCGGGCGTCAGCGTCGTCCGCAGCGGCGGGCCGGGCACGCAGACGGGGTTGCGGATCCGCGGGGCATCGCCCGGATATGTCGCCGTATATGTAGATGGGATCCGCATCGACGATCCCACCGGAACCTCCGTCCAGACAGATTTCGGGCATGTGACCCTTGATGATATTGGCCGGATCGAAGTTCTGCGCGGCACCCAGTCGGCGCTTTATGGCGGCTCGGCAGTGGGTGGTGTCGTCAGCATCACAACGCGGCGGCCTGAGCGCGACGGGTTCAGCCAGGAGGCCGCGGCCGAGGTCGGCAGTTTCCGCAGCAGCGCGGCTCGCTACTCGCTGGCATTCCGCGATGATCGGATGGAGGCCAGTGTAACCTTGGCCCACCGACGCACGGACGGCTTTACCGCCTGGGAAGGAATCCCCGGCACGCCCGGCTTTTCACCAAATGCCGAATCCGACGGGTTCGAGGCCAATCGTCTGTCAACGAGCTTCCGCTACCGGGCGAGCGATACGGTGAGCTTCGGCATCACTGGCTTCACGCAGCGTTCGCGTAATGAATACGATACCTCGGATCCTGTCACGTTCCAGATGGATCCCGACTCCGACGCCGTGACGCGCTGGCGTCAATCGGGTTTGCGGTTTTTCGCGGAACTGGACACCGGGGCGGTGCGGCATGAGGTTTCGGCCACCGGATATCGGATCGATCGTGAGTTGTTCACCGATGGGGCGTTCACCAATTCCTTCACCGGCCGCCGCACCCTGCTTGCTTACCAGGGCGATTTCGAAGTAGCGCCCGGCCTGACCCTGGTGTGGGGCGCGGATACGATGGAGGAAAGGTCGTCGGCCGATACGCTGCCGCCTGCCGGCGAGAGTACCCGGACGACCGGCGCTTTCGCCCAACTGCTCTGGGCCCCGATGGACGCGCTGGATCTGGGCGCGACGGCGCGGCTGGACCGCAACTCGGCCTTCGGGACCTTTCAGACCGGGCGGCTCACGGCGGCCTGGCAGGTGACGCCGCAAACCACTCTGCGCGCCGCGGTCGCGCGCGGGTTCCGTCCGCCGTCGCTTGACGAACGGTTCGGGGACTATGGCTTCTTCGTCGGCAATCCTGGCCTTGAACCCGAAACGAGCACAAGCGCGGAGATTGGCCTCGATCACCGCTTCTCGGGCGGCGGGCGCGCAAATGCGACGCTCTTCTGGCTCGATACCGACAACCTGATCACCTACGATGGCAGCGTTTCGCCAAACACGCTGAATAATCTCTCGGGCAAGTCGCGGCGTCGCGGATTGGAACTGACGGGCAGCCTGCCGTTCAACGCGCAATTCACCCTCACGGCCAGCTACACCTACACAGATGCACGCGCGGCATCAGGTGGGCGTCTGGCCCGTGTCCCGCGGCATGACCTCGCGCTGGGGGTGGATGCCGAGCTTGCTGCGCGCCTGCGGGGCGCGGTGGATCTGCGCCATCTGGCGGGTCGGCCAAATGAATCGGATTTCAGCGTGTTCCCGGCGGCGTCTGTGGCCATGCCGTCCTACACGGTGGTTAACGCGAACCTTCGCTACGCGGTTACCGATCACGCCGATCTCTACCTCCGCGTCGAGAACCTGTTTGACCGTCAGTACCAGGAGGTTCTTGGGTATGCCACGCCGGGGCGGTCTGTGCATGTGGGCGTTGCGGCGCGCTTCTAGGATCGCGGCGCTGGCCGTGGCGCTGTCTGGCGCCACGGCCGCGTCGGCGGCGCCGCCCGAGAGGGTGGTCTCGATCAATCTGTGCACGGATCAGCTGGCGATCATGCTGGCGGCGCCAGGCCAGTTGGTTTCGGTCAGTCATATCGCAGCCGATCCGTTGGCCTCGGCCGTGGCGGAGCGGGCGCATGGCTACCGGCTCAATCATGGGCAGGCGGAGGAGGTCCACGCAATGGCGCCCGATCTGGTGCTGGCCGGGCCCTATACGTCGCGCTACACGGTGAACCTGCTGCGCCGGCTGGGGGTCGAGGTGCGCGAACTTCCGGTGGCCGAGCGGCTGGCGGATATTCCCGAGACGATCGCGCAAATGGGAGAATGGCTCGGTCAGTCGGCGGCCGCCGACGAGCTGATCGCCGAGTTCGACTCGGGTCTTGGGGCGCTGACAGTCGAACCCGGCGAGCGGCCGCGCGCGGTCCTGCATTATGCGAATAACTATACCTCGGGCGTCGGGACGTTGGCGGATGAGATCCTGACTGTGGCGGGATTTGCCAATATCGCGGCCGAGGATGGTCTGCGCGGCGGGGGCACGCTGGCGATGGAGCGGATCGTCATGGCCAGGCCTGACCTGATCATCGCCGGGCAGCGGTATCCCGGCGCGAGCCGCGCCGAGGCCGTGCTGGATCACCCGGCGATGGCGGCGCTGCGCGAGCGGCGCGCAGGCGGTGTCAGCGATGCCGACTGGGTATGCGGCACACCCCATGTGCTGCGTGCCCTGGCGCGGCTCGTCTCGCTCCATGCCGAGGTGCGCTGATGCGGTTTCCGATTCTGCTGGCCGCTCTGGCGCTGGGGGTGGCGGTGCTGTTCGCGATCTCGCTTCTGGTCGGCCCCGCCGGGATCGCGCCGGCTCGGGCTCTCGCGGCCCTGATCCGGGGTGAAGGTGTGGCCGAGACGCTGGTGATGCGGGAAATTCGCCTGCCCCGGGCACTGCTGGCGGTGATGATCGGCGCCTCGCTGGGGCTCGCGGGGGCGGCGATGCAGGGGTATCTGCGCAACCCGCTGGCGGAGCCGGGGCTGATCGGTGTGTCGGGCTCGGCGGCGCTGGGGGCGGTGCTGGCGCTGCAGACGGGGCTGGCCGCCGCCTTTGCGCTGGCGCTGCCATTGGCGGCGCTGGCGGGGGCGGTCCTGGCGGTGGGACTGATCCTGCTGTTGGCCGGGCGTAGCGGCGGCTCGATCACGTTGATCCTGGCCGGCATCGCGGTCTCGGCCATGGCCGGGGCGGTGACTTCGCTGGTGCTGAACCTGTCGCCCAACCCCTTTGCCGCGGCCGAGATCGTGTTCTGGATGATGGGTTCACTCGCCGATCGGTCGATGGTGCATGTCTGGTCGGCGCTGCCGTTCATGCTGGTGGGCTGGGCGCTGCTGGCGACGCTGGGCCGGGGGCTGGACGCGCTGACGCTGGGCGAGGATGCGGCGGCCACGATGGGCGTCTCGCTCAGTCGGCTGCGATTGATGCTGATCGGGGGGACGGCATGCGTGGTGGGCGCGGGCACGGCGGTTGCGGGCGCTATCGGTTTTATCGGGCTTGTTGTGCCGCATATCCTGCGTCCGGCGGTCGGCGCGCGCCCCTCGCGACTGCTGGCGGCCTCGGCGTTGGGGGGGGCGGCGATGCTCCTGGCGGCGGATATTGCCGTGCGGCTGATCCTGCCCGAACGTGACCTGAAGCTTGGCGTGCTGACGGCGCTGGTCGGCGCGCCGCTCTTCCTGCACCTGATCTATCGCACCCGGCGCGAGGGGCTTTAATGACGCTTCTGGCGCTTTCCAACCTCTTTGCCGCGCGCGGTCCCTGCGACGTTCTGCACGACATCACGCTCTCGGTGGCCGAGGGGGAATTCGTTGGTCTTCTGGGGCCGAATGGGGCGGGAAAGACGACGCTGATGCGCGCGGCGCTCGGCCTGATGCCGGCGCGTGGTGACTCAAACCTCGCCGCACTGGATCGCCGCGCCCGCGCCCGCGCCGTCGCCTGGCTGCCCCAGGCGCGCGAGATCGCCTGGCCCGTGGACGTGGAGACCGTCATCACCCTCGGCCGCGCCCCGCATCTGGCCCCCGGCCAACGCCCGGGTCACGCCGACCAGGCCGCAGTTGATGCCGCCATCGCGCGCATGGGGCTCGAGAGTTTCCGCGCCCGCACCGCGACGCAGCTTTCCGGGGGGGAACAGGCGCGCGTGCTGATCGCGCGCGCGCTGGCGCAAGAGACCCCGCTTCTGATGGCCGACGAACCCACAGCCGGGCTTGATCCGGCCAGCCAGATCGGCCTGATGGAGCTTTTCGCCGAGACCGCGCGTGAAGGCAGGGCGGTGGTGGCCTCTCTGCACGATCTGGGGCTTGCGGTTCGGCACTGCTCAAGACTGGTGGTGCTGGATCGCGGGCGCGTTGCGGCCGACGGCCCCCCCGAGGCCGTCTTGACCCCGGATCTGCTGGCGCAGGTCTTCCAGATCACCGCGCATTTCGCGGCGGGCCCGGAAGGACCCGTCTTCCAGCCGCTGGGGGTGATCCGGTGATCGTGCTGGACAGGCCCTGGCTCAGCTTCGATCTGGGCGAAGAGATGGCGGTGCTCAGCTGGACCGTCAACCGGCCCGGCTTTGTCCGCGCACACCGCCTGCTTTGGCGTGAGATCCGCAACGCCGATCTACCGCCCGATCTGGATGTCCGTCCCTGGCTCGAGGGAGAGCTGGCGATAGTCGGCGCCACCGACGCGCCCTGCCTGCTGACCTCGCGTCGCCTCGATACATTTGTCGATCGGACCGCGCGCGAAGGCATGGTCGAGGCTCGCGTGGTCGCGACCGTGGGGCTGTCGAATGCCGAACGCGTGGGCACGCGCACCGATCGTTCGGGGCGCGATTGGGATCTGGATCTTGCGGCCAGTTTCGGGACGGTCAATCTGGGCATCCGTCTGAGCCATGCGCTGTCGCAGACCGGGATGCTTGAGGCGATGAGTGTCGCCACCGAGGCGCGTACGACCGCGATCCTCGAGGCTGAGATCCGCTTGCCTACGGGACTGGCGACCGGCACGGGCACCGACTGCATTGCGTTGGCGGCCCCGGCTGGCACCGATGACTACGCTGGTCTCCATACCGATTGCGGCGTTGCGCTGGGGCGCGCGGTTCATGCCGCGGTCCTGGCTGGCGCGCGGCACTGGCAGGCGACAGTTGGCCGAGTCAGCGGTGGCTAAGGGCGCAGCAGTAGACCTGACCGCCTCGCTGTGACAGAAATCCCCGGAGTGTTGCAAAGCCGCGCCCTGCCGGCGCACGCGACACGCTTCCGTGGGGATGAGATGAGCCGGCTGATCGTCGCATCGAACCGTACCGCCACCCCGGGCGAGGAACGCGCGGGTGGGCTGGCGGTGGCGCTGGGGGATGCGCTGGCCGAGCGCGGCGGCGTCTGGTTCGGCTGGTCAGGCGAGATCGTCCCGCGCGAGACGCGCGGCATCCGCCTGTTTGTCGAAGGAAATGTCGACTTCGCGCTCGCCGACCTGACGGCGGCTGAGCACCAGGGCTATTACCTGGATTACGCCAACCGCGCGCTGTGGCCGGTGTTTCACTACCGTGTCGATCTGGCCGTCTTCGACGATACGGCGTTCGAGGCCTATTCAGCCGTCAACCGGCGGTTCGGGCGGTTACTTTACCAGCTCATGCGGCCCGCGGATGTGGTCTGGGTGCATGACTACCACTTCCTGCTTCTGGGCGACGCGCTGCGCGACAATGGTTGGCGGGGCAAGATCGGGTTTTTCCTCCACATCCCCTTTCCGCCGGCCGAGGTGTTTGCTGCGCTTCCACAGCATCATCGGCTGGCGCGGGGAATGGCGGCCTTCGACCTGCTCGGGTTCCAGACGGCACGCGATGTCGGCAACTTCACGCGCTATATGGTCGAGGAGCACGGGGCCGAGGAACTGGGCGACGGGCGCATCCGGGTCTTCGATCACACCATTCGCGCGCAAGCCTTTCCCATCGGAATCGACC
>CAZKSE010000087.1:0-14451 GCA_964555305.1 uncultured Rhodobacter sp.
AAAGGCGGTTCTGGCCGGATGCCACGACCCGGTCGCCCGCCTCGATACCTTCGCGGATCTCGATCCAACCGTTGTCGCGCCTGCCGGTCTGCACAAACACCTGCCGCACTTCCAGTTGATCGGCGTCCTCCTCCCGCGGGCGGACAACGTAAGCAAAGTCACCGTAAAGGCTTGTAACCACGCTCGTCTGCGGCAGCGCGACCACGTCATCCTCAGCTGGCAGGTCCACCGTGACGCGAGCGAACTGCCCCGGGGTCAGCGCGCGACCCGGGTTCTCAACGCTCCCGCGCACAGCAACCATTCGCGTGCTCGGATCCACGCGCGGATCAATCCCCATGATCGTTCCATCGAAGCCGCGCGCATCTCCATCGATGCGCACGTGCAGGGGTTGACCGATGAAAAGCGCGGGCAACGCCTGTTCGGGCAGGCTGAAATCAATCCGCATGAAATCGAGGTCCTGCAAGGTTGCAACGATTGTCCCGGGTGAGACGTAGGTGCCAACGTCGACCCGTGCGATGCCGATGGTGCCGTCGAAGGGTGCCAACAGGCGGCGCTGGCGAAGCACGGCCTCAGCGCGCGCGACCTGCGCGGTCGCGCTGTCGAAGGCCGCTCGAGTCTGATCGAGTTGAACATCCGTCGTCACACCACGATCGAGCAGCGCCTGCCCACGCTCCAGGTTGGCTCGCTCCAGCGCCAACATGCTCCGCGCCGCGGACAGATCGGCCTGCTGCACTTCGTCATCCAGACGGATCAACAGTTCGCCCTCGATCACATCCTCATTCGCGCTGAAACCGATTTCACGGACGATCCCGGCGACTTCGACTGTCAGCTCGACGCCTTGCGCGGCGTTCACCGTTCCAATGGCGCCCAGCGAGGGTTGCCAAGTGATCCCGTCGGCCTCAACGATTTCAACCGGAAGCGGCTGGACGGGCATGTCCGCCAGAAATTGCGCGATCATCCGGTCGCGGAAAAGATTGAATCCCACCAACCCCCCGGCCACGAGGCCAAGGAGGACAATGGCAATGACAAAGCGCTTGATCATGTTCGGAGTCCGAGGAGGCTGCGGGCTTGCAAATCTGCAGGGCGATCTATACCGTCCAGACGGTTTAGTCAATTGGAAGAGCGCTGATGACACAGAACCGTCCGGCCCGCGACAGCGCAGGAACCCGGCGTCGGATACTTGATTCCGCCGAGGTTCTCGCGCGGCGCCTCGGTCCCGCGAACCTGTCGCTGGACGCGGTCGCGGCCGAGGCGGGTGTGTCCAAGGGCGGGCTGCTCTATCACTACCCGTCGAAAGCGAAGTTGCTGGAAGGCCTGGTTGCCGATCACCTCGAGCGCCTGGATCGGACCCTGCGCGCCGAGGAAGAAACCGGCCGGCGCGACGCGGTGATTATAGCCTACCTGCGGCAGTTCCTGAGGGACCAGGACCTGGGCACCCCACCCCCGTCCGGATTACTGGCGGTCCTGGCTGAGAACCCGCAGCTTCTGGAACCGATCAAACGACATGAAGAAGCTGTTCTTGCCCGAATTCGCACAAACGCCCGGGATCCAGATTTCGCCACCACGGCCTATCTGGCCGTCCTGGGGCTGCGCTGCACGGAGCTTCTGGGTACGTTGCCGCTACCGCGAGATGCCGCCGGTCTGCTTGTCGAAGAACTGCTGACTCGGATGAAAAACCGAACCAGTGCTGACTGAGCGCCCAGTCCCCGTCGCTGCAAGACTACACAGGTGTCTATTTGTTTCTCAATGGCACTGGCACGTTGTTTCTCAATGGCACTGGCACGGGACGCCCTTTGAGACGGGCTAGGCCTCAAAGGCGAGCAACCCATTGTTTATTGGAGCTCCAAAGTGTATCACTTACGAAGCTTTTGTCGCATGGAGTGGTCTTTGTTACTCGCAGCATGCATGGGGCTGAAACGGCGCGCCGAAGCAATGACGCAAGTCTGCATTACGTCGATTGGATTAACTGAGTGTTATCATCTCTGTTTCGCTCTCGAAAGACAGCCTCAGCGCCCCAGAAAGCCTTAGAAAAGAAAGCAACTCGTCAGCGCGCCGAAGCGGCCTTGATCCAGCGAATCTTCGCCCTCGATCCGAAAACCGTGGAGGTCGAGTTCATCAGGAAGGGACTTAGCAGTCTCTCGCTTGCAAAGTTTTCAGGCCCTGAGGGTCCCTTCATGGTGCGCAAGACGATCGAGAAAGATCGCCACCATGAGGCAGATTTCATGACGGGCCTCAGTCGACCGCATCCGTTCCGAACGTTGTCAAGCTTTGGGTGGTCTATGCCCGATGTCTATGAGGTCGTCGAAAGCGCGACGGCGTTTGACATCTACATGGAGTTCGTTCGCGGTGTGGGAGCCGCCCCGCGCGTCGACAGAAAGGTCTTGGCAAAGCCGCTCGCAACAGCCATTCACGAATTGCAGTTCACACTCGCCGCGGTCTGCACACAGCATTCATTAGAATTGCAGGAAAGAGGCTTGCCAGGGAAACGTTTTCATGCAGTCGTCTCGCATCAATTACCCGGCCTCGCAAGTCAGCTATCTGAGATTGTCAAAATCCAGCGAGCTCTACCCAAGATTGCTTGCCATAACGACATCCACTGGCCAAACTTTGGCGCCTACCAAAGAGAAAAGTCCTTCGCCATAAAGTTCATCGACTTTGGAATGCTTGGGCTGAATGTTGCCGGTGCGGAGCTGCACCACTTTGCTCGCATTTCGTCCCGGTCACGAAAAGAAACCGATTTCTTCAAAGAACTCAGCCATCACTACGCAAAGTTAGCAAAACTTGACCCGGCGCTGGTAGAGATGAACGCCTTTTTTTATGCCGGGCTCAGACTTGCTGCCCATGAGCGACGCGAGCGGAGTGAAGCGGGTCAGATTTCGAAAGATGTTGCCGGTATCCTCGCGGAAGCTGTTACGCGATACGAGCTTGTTCGATCAAAGTTGATATGACACCATTACAGCCTGCGATTCAAACGAATCGTCGAGGTACCCGAACCCAAGAATATTCAGCGCTGACTTCTACGCGGGATGTCGGCAACGCTTGATATAGAGAAGTGACACGGGTTTTCCCAGTGGTTAGCACTGCAGCGCATGCCCAGATCCTCATGTGCACCCGCAACGGGGCACCATGGATTGAAGAGCAACTCGACTCCTTCCTCGGCCAGACTTATCCGCACTGGTCGCTCTGGGTCAGCGACGACGGCTCGGACGATAACACGCTTTCCATACTCCACCGTTTCGCCAAAAAGCATCCCAGCAGGGTCGCACGCATCATCACTGGACCCGGCCGTGGAAGTGCAGCGAACTTTCTTCACCTGATTTGCCATCGGGATCTACCCTCGGGCATCGTCGCGCTTTCAGACCAGGATGATGTCTGGATGCCGGACAAGCTGGCGCGGGCAACGAGCCAACTTCGCAGCGAAGGCGACGCGCCTTGCGTCTGGTCGGCAAGGTATTTCTTCAATGACGCCTCTCTCGGGCGACCGAAGCCATCTCCACTTTGGCCGCGACCGCCATCGCTCGGCAACGCTGTCGCTCAGAATATCCTTTCCGGGCACACGCTGACACTCAACGCGGCAGCGCTTCAGATCATCCGCAAGGCCGGCCCTGTAGAGGTGCCCCACCATGACTGGTGGATTTATCTGCTCATGACCGCCACTCGCGCGCGCGTACTCTGCGACCCCCATATTGCGCTGCATTATCGACAGCACGGTCACAACACAGTTGGAAAACGGGCCGGCGCACAGGCGCGTCAGACCCGGGTGCTGCAGCTAAGTCAAGGCGTCTATCATAGTTGGGTTGCAACCAATTTGCGTGCCCTTCGGAACGCTCCCGTAACGCTGACGCCCGAAGCGGCAGCGTTTCTGGATCGCTGGCTCAACGCCGGGCGATGGGAGAAGATACGCATCATGCAGGAATACGACATCCACCGGCAATCACGCGCCGAAACCGCCCTGATCCATCTGGCCGCCGCCCTTGGCAGGCTTTAGACGGTCCCGCAGGATCGCGGCAACGACAGAGGATAGACAGCTTTGCGGGAGTGGGTTGAAAAGCTTCGACTTCAGGTCGCACGCTACCGTTGGCTGCGCGAATATTACACGCTGCACCACCTGCAACTGAATCTAAGGGGTTGCCCATTCCGCGATGCCCAGGGTGGAACACTCGGCTATCTGGAGGAACTGCGCCTTCACCAAGGGCGGCTCCACCTGCGCGGCTGGACATTGGCGCGCGAAGTAACCATTCGCCACGGTGACATCCTCATCCGCCCACGTCCGAATGAGGAGCGAGCGGATGTGGCTGCCGCAACGGGCTGCGAGCCGCAGGTGGGCTTCAAAGCAAGTCTGCCCTATGCCGGCAACGAATCTCTGCATTTGGAACTGGGCGAAGGCCATGGCCCGCGCGTAACGATCCGCCATCCGCTCCCGTTGAAGCGCGCCCGACTCCGGGCTCACCTACGGCTGCGGCTGCGGTTCTGGCGCGATGTGTTGCCACTGCTTCCGATGGTGCTGCGCGGCCTTTCCCGACAGGACACCGACCTGCACCGCCGCATCAAGACGGCCCTTCGGTTGGGTCAAGGCGACGCCGAACCCCTGCTCAATCCGGCCTTTCTCAGCTCCGATGCGGACCAGCCGCTGGCCCCGGCCGCATCGGGCGGGGTCGTCGTGATCATGCCGATCTACAACGCCTTCGATCTGCTGCCCGAGGCTTTGGACCGTGTCGTCGCGAATACCGAACTGCCCTGGCGCCTGGTTTTGATCGAGGACGGGTCCACTGACCATCGCGTGCGCCCCTGGTTGCGGGGCTGGGTGGAACGCACGCAACCCCAACCCGGTGGCCGGATCGAGTTACTTGAGAACCACGAGAACCTGGGATTCATCCGAACGGTTAACCGGGGCTTCGATCATATCGGTCCGGGGACCGATCCAGTGATCCTGCTCAACAGCGATGCAATGGTTCCGCCGGGCTGGGCAAGCCGGCTGATCGCCCCCCTCGCCAACCCAAAGGTGGCCACGACCACGCCGATGTCAAACGATGCGGAGATCTTCACCGCCCCCGTCATTTGCGCGCGCACCCCGCTTGCCGCCGGTCAGGGCGATCAGATCGACGCTGACCTGCGTTCGAGGATAGCGTCAACCGCACCACCGATGACCGCGCCCACCGGGGTCGGCTTCTGCATGGCGATCCGCCGGGATTGGCTGGCGCGAATTGGCTCTTTCGACACCGGTTTCGGGCGGGGCTATGGCGAAGAAGTCGACTGGTGTCGCCGCGCCGCCCTTCACGGCGGCCTGCACGTCGCCGTCCCCAATCTATTTGTCGAGCATCGCGGCGGCGCGAGTTTCCAAGGGGAAAAGTTGGCCCTGGTTCAGAAGAACAACGCCATCATTTCGAACCGTTATCCCGGCTACGATCGCTCGGTGCAGGAGTTTATCCGCGACGACCCCCTGGCCACACCGCGCCTGGTTGCGGCCTTGGCCTGGGCCGATCACCTGCCCTCGATCGATCACATACCAGTCTATGTCGCGCATTCCATGGGCGGCGGTGCAGAGAACTACCTTCAGGAGCGGGTCCGCAGAAGCGAGATTTCAGTCGTGCTGAGATTTGGCGGCGCCTATCGCTGCCGAATCGAATTTGATGCACCGTCGGGCCGGCTCGTCGTAAATACAGACGACTTGGACTTGGTCGTGCAAGTAATTGCGCCGGTAGCCCGCAAGCGGATCATCTATTCCTGCGGGGTCGGGGATCCGGATCTGTCTGCCTTGCCGAGTTTCCTTCTCGCACTGTCCGCGGACGCACCCCTCGATCTGCTCTTTCACGACTACTTGCCGATCAGTCCCTCCTATACGTTGCTCGATTCCGATGGGGTCTATCGAGGGGTGCCGGACGCGACGCATACCGATACCGCACACTGCTACCGGCGACCGGATGGCAGTATCGTGACGTTGAGCGAATGGCGTAGGCTTTGGGGCGAGGTGATCGACACCACGGATCTGCTAGTGGCGTTCTCTGCCACAAGCGCCGAGATCGTCGCGACTGCCTATCCTCAGGCCCGGGATCGGCTGCACCTTCAGCCGCATGAGTTGTTGCAGGAAATACCACCGATCCCCCCACCCGAGAACGACCAAAAGGTGATCGGTGTGCTGGGCGCAATCGGCCCACAGAAGGGAGCTGGCGTCCTGGCGGCCCTGTCCCGGCAATTGCGAGGCAACAATCGCATCGGGCTTGCTTTGATCGGCCGAATAGCTCCGGGTTATACGCTAGCCGGGAAAGTCCCACTTCACGGCACGTATCAGGTGGAGGATATCCCCGCCCTCACCGCACGCTACGGCATCACCCACTGGCTGATCCCCTCGATTTGGCCTGAGACATTCTCCTATACCGTCCACGAATGCCTGGCGACGGGTCTGCCGACCATGGCCTTCAATCTGGGCGCGCAGGGTGCCGCCGTTCGTCGAGCGAAGAACGGTATCGCGCTCCCCTGGGAACCCGGACTACGCGACGCCGAGTCTCTGGCGCGGCTGGTCATCAACGCACTCGATGGCCCAACGCTCTGACTGCCGGCTCTGAAAGATGACCTGGCCGCAAAGATGCATCCCAGCTCACACAAATCGAGATCCGATGCACAGTTCGCGCTAGTGGGCAGGATAACAATACGCTGTAAAAAAGCCGCCAATGACGCCGTTGCAGCCTGAAGGGCCTGTCTATCCAAAAGGCGATGGTGCTGCCGGTGAGGATTGAACTCACGGCCTCTCCCTTACCAAGGGAGTGCTCTACCACTGAGCTACGGCAGCCGCATGCGGCGGCTGATTAGACGCAAACGAAGGGGCGTGCAAGCGCAATCTGGACGGTCAAGCATCCGTGCGCTAAGACCTCGGGAATGAGCTCATCCGACCCGGACAAAGAAATGCGCGACCGCGCCGGCAGCAAGGACCCTGCGGTCCGGGCGGCGCGGCTGAAGGCGGCCCTCCAGGCCAACATTGCACGACGCAAGGCGCAGGCGCGCGCCCGAACGGAACCCGCTGCCGGGCAGGAGCAGGAGGAAGCGCGCAATGACTGACGCAACCTACGAGGAAGGCCGCGAGCGGCCGTTGAGACTGCTCGCGCGCGATGCGGGCGATCTGCAGGTCATCTCCGCGCTGGTGCAGGATGCCGTTCTCACCGGGATTGACCTGCGTTTCGATGCCACCCGGCGGCGCTTCTCGATACTGCTCAACCGTTTCCGGTGGGAGGATCGATCGCGCGCCGCAGCACAAGGCACTGGCTACGAGCGTGTTCGCGCCGTCCTCGATTTCGCGGATGTCCACGGCGTGCGCCACCAGGGTCTGGAGGGCCGCGACGCCGACACGGTTCTGTCGATGTTGGCGATCAATTGGGAACCCGCGCCGGCGGAAGGTACGGATGCAGTCGATCCAGACGCTTCCCAACCGGCAGGTCCCGGGCGCATCACGCTGGTCTTTTCCGGCGATGGCGCCGTGGCGCTTGATGTCGAATGCCTGGAAGTGCAGCTCTGTGATGTGACCCGACCCTATGTCGCGCCCTCGCGCCGCGTTCCCGCCCACGGCATCGACTGAAGGACCCGACATGCCCCAGTTTCTGTCCACCCGCGCGCCGGGGTTCGAAGCCGCTTTCACTGAACTTCTAGGCGCCAAGCGCGAAGAAGCGCAGGAGGTGGACGACGCTGTTGGCGCGATCATTGCCGATGTGCGCAGCCGTGGCGACGCGGCACTCATCGAACTGACCGCGCGGTTCGACCGACTGGATCTGACACCCGCGACGCTCTCCTTATCCAAGGAAGAAATCGATGCCGCCTGTGCTGCGGTCACACCTGCCGATCGCCAGGCGCTGGAACTCGCCGCAGAACGCATTCGGGCCTACCACGTTCGCCAGCGGCCCGAGGATGCACGCTGGACCGACCCCGAAGGCGCAACGCTCGGCTGGCGCTGGGGCCCGGTCGCTTCGGCGGGGCTTTATGTTCCGGGCGGGCTGGCAAGCTACCCGTCTTCGGTCCTGATGAACGCAATCCCCGCGCAGGTGGCGGGGGTGGAGCGGTTGGCGATCTGCGCGCCGATGCCCGACGGGCGGATCAACCCGCTGGTCGTCTTCGCCGCGCGCCTTTCCGGCATCGAGACGATCTGGCGCATCGGCGGAGCGCAGGCGATCGCCGCCCTCGCATACGGGACCGAGACGATTGCGCCGGTCGACAAGATCACCGGGCCGGGGAATGCCTGGGTGGCGGCGGCCAAGCGACGGGTCTTCGGCCGCGTCGGGATCGACATGATCGCCGGCCCATCCGAGATCCTCGTGATCAGCGACGGAACGGGCGATCCGGATTGGATTGCGCTCGATCTGCTCAGCCAGGCCGAGCATGACGAAAGCGCGCAAGCCATCTTGATAACGACCTCCGAGGCCGAGGCACAAGCGGTGGCAAAGGCCGTCGAAGCCCGGCTGGCCGACCTCAACCGTCAGGCGATCGCCGGGGAGAGTTGGCACCGACATGGCGCGGTGATCGTGGCGCGCGACCTCGATGAGGCGGCCGAGCTCAGCGACCGGATCGCGCCCGAGCATCTTGAACTCTGCACGGACGACCCCGAGGCTCTCCTCTCGAAGATCCACCATGCCGGTGCGGTCTTTCTGGGCCACTGGACGCCTGAGGCGATCGGAGATTACATTGGCGGACCCAACCATGTCCTGCCGACCGCCCGCTCAGCGCGCTTTTCGTCAGGCCTGTCGGTCCTCGATTTCATGAAGCGGACCACGATCACCCGCATGACCCCCGGGGCCCTCGCCGCGATCGGCCCCGCCGCCGAACGGCTGGCGCAGGCCGAAGGGTTACAGGCGCATGGAGCGAGCGTACGCGCGCGCCTCGACCGCCTCAACCAGGGCTGACCACCGCAAAACGGTGACGGAGCGGGCACCTCTCCCGCTTCCGTCTGCGGTCCCTGCGATCAACCGACCACGTTGAAATCGGGGCCGTAGGGATAGCCGGTGATGTTCTCGGCACCGGATTCGGTGATGATCAGGATATCATGCTCCCGGTAGCCCCCCGCGCCCGCCTGTCCCTCAGGGATTGTTAGCATTGGCTCCATCGAGATCACCATGCCCGGCTCCATCACCGTGTCGATATCCTCGCGCAGTTCCAGCCCTGCCTCGCGCCCATAGTAATGGCTCAGGATCCCGAACGAATGGCCATAACCGAAGCTGCGGTATTGCAGCAGATTGCGCTCACCGAGGAAGGCATTGATTTTCGCCGTAACCTCGGCGCAACTGACCCCCGTGCGGAGCAGCCCCATCCCGTATTCATGCGCCTCAACATTCGCCCGCCAGATTGCCAGGGAGGTATCATCCACCTCACGCAGGAACATGGTGCGTTCAAGCGCGGTGTAGTAGCCCGAGATCATCGGGAACGTGTTCAGACTGAGGATGTCGCCGACCCGTAGCTTTCGTGCCGTGACCGGGTTGTGCGCACCATCGGTATTGATCCCGGACTGAAACCAGACCCAGGTGTCGCGATACTCCGCCTCGGGAAACCGTTGCGCTATTTCCCGCTCCATTGCGTCGCGGCCGGCCATGGCGATGTCGATCTCGCGCGCGCCTTCGGCCACGGCGTCGCGGATAGCGTAGCCGCCGACATCGGCAACAGCCGCCCCGGACCGGATCAGCGCAAGCTCCGCCGGGGACTTCTTCATTCTTTGGCGCATCGTCGCCGGCGCCAGATCCACGCGTGCCCGAGGCCTCAGAAAGGCGTCGAGCTTTTCGGACTGGCCTAGTGTAAGATGATCACCCTCGAATCCCAGCGTGCGGCCGGATCCGGCAACCTTCGCCACCGCGCGCCAGAAATTGTCGCGCGCCCAGTCGGTGTATGTCAGGTTGTCCCCATGGCATCGCCGCCACGGCTGCCCCCCATCGATCCCCGCGCTGATCGTGACGCTGTCGGTCGCCGTGACCACCAGCCCGTAGGGCCGACCGAAGGCACAATAGAGAAAGCCTGAGTAGTAGGCGATGTTGTGCATCGAGGTGAAAAACGCCACCTCGACCCCGGCATCCGCCATGCGTTCGCGCAAGCCGGAAAGCCGCGTCTCGTATTCTTCTGGCGCGAAAGGCAGGACCCGTGGGCCTTGGTGAAAGCGAAAGTATGCAGGACGTTCCATTTTCGTCGGACCTCCGTTAAGCAGGTCTCGATCTTTACGCGAGACCCAAGGGGATCCCGGCGTACAGGACGCAACGGCCGCACCCGACCGCAAGCCTGGGGCCTGGCCTGCCCCGTGGCGACGCCATCGCCACACGCTCAGGGCCCGCTTAGCGCAGTGCGCAGCTTCGGGCAAGCTTTGCCTTGATCCCGCTGGGAGGGTGATGCATCACAAGGGCTGCTCACGAAGGCCGCCGCATGACCCGCATTTGCCATATCGAGATCGACGATTCGGGCCTGCCCGCTCCGACGCCGGAGATAGAGCAGGAGCGCCGAGTGGCAGTCTTCGACCTGCTGGAGGACAACAGCTTCACCCTGCCCGCGCGCGAAGGTCGCGCCGTTCCTCCCGGGCCCTATCGGCTGGCGCTGGCCGTTCGGGAAAAACGCCTGGTCGTCGACATCAGCGCCGAGACGGGCGACAAGCTTGCCGAGTTTCACCTCAGCCTCGGCCCGTTCCGCCAGGTGGTGAAGGACTATTTTCAGATCTGCGACAGTTACTTCGACGCTGTGAAACGTCTGCCACCCAGCCAGATCGAAGCGATCGACATGGCCCGACGCGGCATCCATAACGAGGGGGCGCGCATCCTGATGGAACGCCTCGACGGCAAGGCCGAGGTCGATATCGACACCGCGCGACGGCTGTTCACCCTGATCTGCGTGCTCAACCGCGGGGGCTGAGCTTGAGCAAGGGATTTCCCCAGTCGGTGCTGTTCTGCTGCGACCACAACGCCGTGCGCTCACCGATGGCCGAGGCGATGATGAAGCAGTTCTACGGCCAGCGCGCTTATGTCCAGTCTGCGGGCGTGCACAACGATTTGGAAATCGACGGCTTCGCCATTGCCGTGAGCGGCGAGCTCGGGCTGGAGCTGTCACGTCATCGCTCCCGCAGCTTCGAGGAAATGGCGCAATGGGGCGATGATCTGGCGCAGTTCGACCTGATCGTGGCTCTGTCGCCCGCCAGCCAGCGCCTGGCCCTGGAGCTGACCCGCTTTGCGCATATCGATGTCGAGTACTGGCCGATCATGGACCCAACCGGGCTGGGCGAGGGGCGCGAGGCGAAACTCGCCGCCTATCGCCAGACGCGCGACCAGATCCGCACCCGCATGCTTGAACGATTCGGCCCGCCAAGCGAAAAACCGACCAAGGAGAAGACCGCATGACTGCCCGCCAAATCATCGACGCCTATTACGCCGCTTTCAATGCCGGCGCTGCGGAGGACATGCTGGCGTTGGTCAGCGAAGATGTGGAGCACCATGTCAACCAGGGTGACATTCGTCGCGGCAAGAAGAAGTTCGCAGAATTCTGTACGCATATGGGGGTCAGCTACCGGGAGAAATTGAAGGATATCGTCGTTTTTGCTAGCGACGACGGCACCCGCGGCGCGGCGGAATTCATGGTCCATGGCGAGTATCTGAAGACAGACCCCGGCCTGCCCGAGGCGAAGGGCCAGCGCTATGTGCTTCCGGGCGGAACCTTCTTTGCGCTGAAAGACGGAAAGATCGCGCGGATCACCACCTACTACAACCTTCAGGACTGGATCGAGCAGGTCTCGGCGTGACCATCCGGGTTGAGGCCCTGACCGGCGCGGCGCTCGAAGCCGCGCTCGATGATGTCGCACAGCTGCGCATCTCGGTCTTCCGGGCCTTCCCCTATCTCTATGACGGCGATGTCGCCTATGAGCGCCGTTACCTGGAACCCTATCGGACAAGCCCCGGCGCGATCGTCGCAGGTGCGTTCGATGGCGACCGCCTGGTCGGCGCGGCCACCGGCACTCCGATGGAGGATCACGCCGACGATTTCGCCGCGGCTTTCGCGCCCACCGGGCTGGACCTGTCGGAAATCTTCTATTGCGCTGAATCTGTCCTGCTGCCCGAGTATCGCGGCCAAGGCGTCGGCCATCGGTTTTTTGACATTCGAGAAGCCCATGCTCGCGCGCTCGGCCGTGGATATGTCGCATTCTGCGCCGTGATGCGCCCGGGGGATCATCCCGCGCGCCCCACCGATTATCGCCCGCTCGATGCGTTCTGGACCGCCCGTGGCTATGCGCCCCTGCCCGGCGTCATCGCCCATTTCGCCTGGAAGGAACTGGGCGCGGCGGAAGAGACTCGCAAGCCGCTGCAATTCTGGCTACGTAAGCTCACATGACCGATCACGTTACCATCGCCGCCGCCGCCTATCCGCTGGACTGGTTCGATAGCTTCGCTGATTACGAGGCCAAGATCAGCCACTGGGTGACCGAAGCCACCGCATCCGGTGCGCAGCTTCTGGTCTTTCCGGAATACGCGGCGATGGAACTCGCCAGCCTTGGCGGAAAGGCCGCCGCCGCCGACCTTGAGGGCGCGCTTTCCGAAGTCGCGGGTCACCGTCCCGCCGCCGATGCCCTGCACGCGCGGCTCGCAGCGCAGCACGGTGTCTACATCCTCGGCGGGTCAGGGCCGGTCTTCACCGGCAATCGGCCGGTCAACCGCGCCAGTCTCTTTGGCCCCACCGGCTTGCTGGGTCATCAGGACAAGCAGATCATGGTGCGCTTCGAGCGAGACGAATGGGACGTCGTCGCCGGCCCCGGTCTGGCACTCTTCGACACCCCGATTGGCAAGATCGGCATTACCATCTGCTACGACAGCGAATTTCCCCTGCTTTCACGCCGTCTGGCCGAAGCTGGCGCCGAGATACTGCTTGCCCCGTCCTGCACCGAGACCTGGGCCGGGTATAATCGCGTGCGCGTCGGCGCAATGGCACGAGCACTGGAGAACCAGTGCGTCGCGGTCCAGGCGCCCCTTGTGGGCCTGGCCGACTGGTGCGCCGGCTGCGAGGAAAACACCGGCCGCGCCGGGATATACGGCCCCCCCGACCGTGGCTGGCCCGCCGAGGGCGTGCTGGCCGAAGGGACCCGCGACACACCCGGCTGGACCTATGCGACGATCTCGCGCCAACTGATCACCGACACACGCAAAGATGGTGGCGTGCTGAACTTCCTCCACTGGAAAGAGCAGGATGAGCGCCTTTCGGTGCCACTGGCAACCATTGAGGCAACATAAATCTTGAAATTCCGCCCTTGAGGGCGCATTTAACATCCGCCCACACGACCGTGGGCGAAACCGCAATGGAGTGACCATGGCCAAGGAAGAACTGCTCGAATTCCCCGGCGTCGTGAAGGAACTCCTGCCAAACGCGACGTTTCGGGTCGAGCTGGAAAACGGCCATGAGATCATCGCACATACGGCAGGGAAGATGCGCAAGAACCGGATCCGTGTTCTTGCCGGCGACCGCGTTCAAGTCGAAATGACCCCATATGATCTGACCAAGGGGCGGATCAACTACCGCTTCAAGTGATGCGCCTTATCCTCGGCTCGGCCAGTCCGCGCCGACTGGAGCTGCTGGCGCAGATCGGCGTCGTGCCGGATGACGTGCGCCCGGCCGATATCGATGAAACTCCTCAGAGGCGAGAGCTTCCCCGCCCCTATTGCGCCCGCATGGCACTGGAAAAGGTGCGCGCCGTGGCGTCCGCGTCCAACGAGGTCGTGCTCGCCGCCGATACGACGGTAGCTCTGGGTCGGCGGATCCTCGGGAAGCCCGAAACCGCGGCCCAGGCGGCCGAATTTCTGCTCCTGCTCGGAGGCCGGCGCCATTCGGTCATCACCGCCATCGCCGTGCGCGTCGGCGACCGGATCTGGCGGCGCGAGGTGGTCACGGCGGTCAAGATGAAGCGCCTCTCGGACCGCGAACTCAACAGCTATCTTGACAGCGGCGAGTGGCAGGGAAAAGCCGGCGCCTACGGAATCCAGGGGCGCGCCGGGGCGCTCATCCCGTGGATCTCGGGATCGTTTACCGGCGTCGTCGGTCTGCCGCTCGCGGAGACCGCGCTGCTTCTGCAGGCTGCAGGTATCAGGTGCGCGGCATGAAGGGCTCGGTCATCGCGGTTGGCGATATCGCGGGGCACGAGGTTGCGGCGCTCGTCGTTGATGGCCAACTCGAGGATCTGGCGCTTGCGACCGACACCCCGGCCCCCGGGGCAATCCTGCGCGGCATCGTCGGCCGGCCGGTCAAGGGGATGGGCGGCACCTTCGTTGACTTACCCGGCGCGCAACGCGGGTTCCTGCGACAGACGCGCGGCTTGACGCCGGGCAAGCCGGTTCTGGTGCAGGTGGCCGGCGCCGCCGAACCCGGAAAGGCATTGCCGCTTAGCACGCGGTTGCTGATCAAGGGGCGTCTGGTGATCCTCACGCCCGACGCGCCGGGCATCAACGTCTCGCGCCAGATCCGGGACGA
>CAZKSE010000088.1:0-14451 GCA_964555305.1 uncultured Rhodobacter sp.
GCCGCCACCACCAGCCGAGCCGTAACGCCGCGGCCCACGTCGAAAAACCTTCAGGGTAGCGGACTTTCTTTGCGGACGCGAGACAGTCGAACCGAAGAAATAAAAGCTGACATCCAGCTGTGCTGATCACCGGCCTTAGCTCTGTACCGCCGCAGGTCGCCAGAGAGCCCCTCAGCCGACATTCGGCACGGGGCAGCATGGGAAGTTAGATTGCGCGCGCAGCATGAAAGGTCCAGCCAGCCGAAACGCACCGGTCGCAGTGCCGAAACTCGACAGGCCCGGGTGGCGAAGGGCTCGCAGGACGACCGGAGTCTGTCCGTCAACGATTCTTCGCGACGCAGCTTTCCTCGACTTGCATATGGTGGGCGGGCGGTTCGTTCAGCACGCCGGCAGCCTGCGGCAGGATGTAAGCGCCGCTCGGAGGTGTCGTGTTCACCCGAACTGGGCACCTATAGGCCCGTGAAAGATGCGTGTCGGTCATGACGTCGACCGGCCTACCGTGCGCGAGGACCGCACCCTCGTTGAGCAGGACGACCCGATCGGCGAACATCGCGGTCAGGTTGAGGTCGTGCATCACCGCGACCACGCCGCCGCCGCGGTCGGCATAGCCACGCGCCAGCCGCATGATCAGAAGCTGGTGGCCGATATCCAGGCTCGCCACCGGCTCGTCGAGAAACAGCCAGCGCGGCTGACCCTGCGCCATCGGCTCCCAGACCTGAGCGAGAACGCGGGCGAGTTGTGCGCGCGCCTGCTCGCCGCCCGAGAGTTCCTGGAAAAAGCGCCCGGCGTAGCCCTGAAGCCCCACGGCGGCCAGGGCGGCATGGGCGATGTCGGGATGGGCCGCGTGCCGCCCTGCGGTAAGGCCCAGGCGCACGACCTCGAGGACGGTGAACGGAAAGGCGAGTGGCGTCACCTGGGGCAGGACGGCGCGGAAGGCTGCCAGCTCCCATGGCCTGAAGATGTCGACGGGTGTGCCGTTCAGGCTGATGTCTCCCCTGTGCGGAACGTCGCCGACGAGCGCGCGCAGCAGCGTCGTCTTGCCTGAGCCATTGGGGCCGACGATGGCGGTCAACGCGCCGGGCATCGCGGCGAAATCGACGCCCCGCAGCACCTCATTTTTCCCAAGCCGGACGGTGATGCCCCGCGCCCGCAGCATCAGAGATCCAGAACGCCGCGCCGGCGTAGCAAGATCCACAGAAAGACGGGCGCGCCGAGAACGGCTGTGACGATACCGATGGGCAGTTCAGCGGGCGCGATGATCAGCCGCGCAATGATGTCCGAGACCACCAGCAATGCCGCGCCGAGCAGCGCCGCCGCTGGCAAAAGGAAGCGGTGGTCGGGCCCGATGGCGAGACGCAGCAGATGCGGCACCACGATGCCGACGAAGCCGATCCCGCCTGAGACCGCTACCGCCGCTCCGGTCGCCGCCGCGACTGTGAGGATGGCGAAGTTCTTGGCACGCTGGACCGGCACGCCCATATGCCCCGCCGCCGCCTCGCCCAGTGCCAACCCATTGAGGGCGCGAGCCAGGAAGGGCGCCGCCAGAAGCGCGGTCAAGATGATCGGCGCCGCGGTCAGGACCTTGGCCCAGTTGGCGCCGGCCAACGAGCCGAGGCCCCAGAAGGTGAGGTCGCGCAACTGCTGGTCGTCGGCGACATAGACGAGGATTCCGGTCAGCGCGCCGGCGAGCGCGCCGAGCGCGATTCCGGCCAGCAGCATGGTCGCGACCGAGGTGCGGCCCGCGCGGGTGGACACGCGATAGAGAAGCATCGTCGTCGCCCAGCCGCAGAAGAAAGCGGCAAGCGGCACGGTGTAGATCCCGGTCAACGCCGCCAGCCCGGCCGGCAGCAGCGCGCCGAGGACAATCGCCACCACCGCCCCCAAGCCTGCGCCCGCACCGACGCCGACAAGCCCCGGATCGGCCAGCGGGTTGCGGAACAGCCCCTGCATCACCGCCCCGCCCACTGCCAGCGCCGCGCCGACCATCAGCCCCAGCGCCAGTCGCGGCAGACGGATGTCCAGCAGCACCACGCGTTCGCGCAGATCCAGCGCCTCACCGCGCGCCACCGCAGCCAATGCCTGCCAGAGAGAAACGCCCGAGGCGCCGGTCGCGAGACTCAGGACAGAGGCGGCGGCGCATAGCACGACCAGCCCCGCCATCACCGCCCGTGCGCGGATCGAGCGGTCGCCCGTGCCCGCCGGCGACTCCCAGGCCAGCGCCACCATGCTCAGCCCTCGGTACGGACAGCGACGGGATAAAGCGCGCGATGCAGGGCTTCCGCCGCTTCGGCCGTTCGCGGACCGAACCCCAGAAGCAGCAGTCCGTCCATACGGACCAGCCGGCGACCCGCGCCTGCCCGTGTCGCGGCAAGCGCCGGATGGGCAAAAAGCTCCTCCTCGGTGACGTCATGCGCACCGCCGCGATCCATCATCAGAACGACCTCGGGCGCCGCTTCCAGCACCGACTCGTCAGTCAGCAGCCGGTACCCCTCGAACGCGTCGATGACGTTGGCGCCGCCGGCGAGTCGGATGATCCCGTCGGCCGAGGTTCCCGTGCCCGATGCCATCAGCCGGCCGCCCTGCATCGAGAGCACGAAGAGCACCCGCGCGGGCTGGTCGACACCCGCGCGTAGCGCGTCGAGCCGGGCGAAGCCCTCGCGCAACTCGCGCGCGAGATTGGCACCGCGGTCAGGGACGCCGAGCGCCTTGGCCACGGCCGAGACCCGAGCCAGAACGCCTTCGGCACTGGGGTCGTCGGGTACCTCGACAAAGGGCACGCGGGCGGTGCGCAACATCGCCACGGCCTCGGCCGGGCCGGCGCCTTCGGCCGCGAGGATCAGGTCGGGGGCCACCGACAGCACGCCCTCAGGCGAGAGCGCGCGCATGTAGCCCACGTCGGGCAGCCCGTCGACCTCGGGCGGCCAGGTCGAGGTCGCGTCGCGCGCTACAAGCCGGTCGCCCTGACCCAGCGCCACCACAATTTCGGTCACCGCGCCACCGATGCTGACCACCCGCTCGGCAGCCGCAAGCGGCGCGGGCGCCAGTAGCAGCGCAAGGGCCAGCGCGCGGATCACGAGGCATCTCCGGTCCGCCCAGGCGCGGGCAGACCGCGGGCAAGCGCCTCCCAGGCCGCCATGCCCTCGCCGCGCTTGCCGAAGATCTGGCAGATGAGCTGTCCTTCGGCATCGAATGCCTCGACTGACAGCGCGGGGCCGTGGCGCGTATGCTTCTCGACCCGCCAGACCTCGGCCACGCGGTCGGCGCGCAGATGCAGGTTGAAGCGGGGGTCCATCACGTTGAGCCACGGCCCCTTCGGCACGATCTGCTCGACGGTGCCGGAATGTATCTGGATGCAGCCGGCATTGCCAACGAAGACCATCAGTTCGACCCCTGCCAGGGAAGCGCCGTGCAGAAGGTCGGACATCGCATGTGGCTCCAGCCTTTCGGCCATCGGCTCGCCGACGATCCGGTAGGCGCCAAGCCGGTTCATCTTCAGCTTGCGCACGAGGCCGAGGAACTGATGGGTGTCAGTCAGCCGCGACCATCTCGTGCGAAGCTCCTCGGTCCGCTCGGGGTTCATGCGGGCAGCCTCGGGCATAGCGCGCGGCGCGAAATCGGGCAGGTCGTCGGACTGCTCGGGCAAGGCCAGCGCCGCAACATGCCGGTCGAAGGCGGCGCGATCGGAGGTCGTGCGCAGATGAACTTTATGGACCGCGTCGCCCGCAGCGTCGAAGACTTGCAGACCCGGCTTCTCACCGGTCACGGCGAAGGCATGGACCCAATGCGCCGGGAAGACTCGCAGATCGATCTCCGGGCCCAAAACCATCGATGCATGCCCGCCTGACTGGTAGTCGAGATAACTGCCGACCCTTTCGTGCACGACGTTTTCGTTGCGGGTCAGGGCCATCACTTCGCCGAGGTCCTGCACCGCCGGGATCAGGCTGTCGGGCTGCGCTGCAATCCTCACCACACCGTGGCCTATTCGCGCCGCCAGGAGCGCAGCCTCGGGCAGGCCCAGCCGGTCGGCCAGGTCGCGGGCGCGCAGCGTGGGGTGCTCGGCGAGCGCCGCGCGGACAGCGGCGGACGCATTTCGATCAAGGGATGCAAGGTCGGTCGGTGCCATCGGTGCGCAGACTCCTATTGGTGCGTGACAGGGGATCGCCCCAGAGACGCGCGCATCGCGCGTCGGTCTGTCGTGCAGGGGTGGGAAAGGGCGCTGGCGAGAAGCTGGCAACTCGGTGGACGGATCGGTGATACAGTTGATAAAATTAGTCAACTTAATTGTGCCTTTTCTGGAGCTCGGCCACGATGTGCGGCCAGACTCTGGGCAGTCTGCAAAACGACGGACCGCGCGGTTTTGCTGACGGGCGCATCGTCGGCCCGCTCAGAACCGCCATGCCGCAGTCACCTTGACCGTGCGGCCAGGACTGTTCAGGCCGTTGGGGTGGATGCGATAGTTCCGGTCGAAGAGGTTGTCGACACCGGCCACAAGAGTCGCGCCTTGAAGCATCCCCGATTGTGGCTGCCAACTGGCGAAAAGGTCGAGAATCGCAGCCCCGGATGTCGGCTGCCCGCCTTCCGGCAGATCGGCCTCGCGCTTGGCTGCAAGGAAGGTCGCGCGCGCCCCGACTTCCAGCCCATCGGCCGGGCGAAGTCCGCCGGACACCACCAGCCGGTTCTGCGGCACCGAGCCCAGCGGCCCGGCCCCGTCGCGGCCCCACCCTCGCGGCAGCGTCAGGCTTGCGCCCGCAAACCAGCGAGCCGCGTCGTAGTCGAGCCCCGCTTCCAGCCCCCAGAGCCTGGCATCGACATTCACCGCGTCGGTCGTGCCGCCGACGGTGCCGCCTCCCGGCCCCGGCACAAAGGTGCCGAAGTCGATGAAGGTCACGCGCGAGTCAATGTAGTTTCGGACATCTGCGTAGTAGGCATTTGCGGACCACATCAGCCGGTCACCAGCTGATAAGACGTCTCTCTGTTCGCGCCTGACGCCGAGTTCCACCTGGGTCGCGCGCTCGGGTTCCAGGTCAGGGTTCGGGCGAAACTGGTTCACGCCGCTGAACACCGGCCCGCCGGGTCCCAATGGGAATCCCGGAACGGCGAAGTGCACGCCGGACGGATACCGCTCGGTCAGCGATGGGGCGCGGAAAGAGCGTGAGACATTGGCGAAAATTTGCGTGTCGGGTGCCGGTCGCCACGACAGCGCCAGCTTTGGCGACAGCGCGTTGCCCGACCGCGGCTCGAACCCGCTGTCGAGCGGCTCTGTCCGAAACCGATCCCAACGCAGGCCCGGCGTCACGGTCAGCGTCGGGGTCACGTCGATCTCGGCCTGCACGAAGACGGCCATGAAGGTCTGGTCGGCATCGGGCGTCTGCGCCCGCGGCGCGCCATCGCGGGTGCCACGTTGGCGGTCGCGGAACGCCTCGATCCCATAGGCTAGGCGAACCGGCATGGCCAGATCGAGGTCAGAGCGATTGGCCGCCTCTAACCCCATGGTATCGACCTGCGTCCAGTCGGACCGGCCGTCGAAGATGCGATCCTCGGTCACCGCGGTGCGGTTGGAATAGACCATGACATCGGCATCGATCCAGGGATTGTCGGCCGGGTCCCAGCGCCAGGAGAAACGGAGCGCGGTATGGGTCAGATCGCGGTCGACGCGGTTGGTCGGGCTGCCCTGCACGTTGGTGTTAGGCGGCGTTACACCTGTGTCCGCGTAGCGATTGAGGCTCAGCTCAAAGCGTTGATCCGGGTCCGGTTCCCACCCGATCTTTGCCAGAAGGTTCTGCCGGTCGATGGCGCTGTCTATGATTGGCTGGCCGTCCCCGTCGCGCAGGTCGCGACTGCGCGGGCGGATGGCACCGAAGACCAGCGCGTCGACCGGACCGAACTGTCCGGCAAGCGCCAGACTGCTCAAGACCGCGCGGCCCTGGCTGTTGAAACCGAAGCGCAATTCGCCCCCCACCGTCCGGCCCGGCTCAAGGAAGTCTTCGGCGCGCTTCGTGTCCAGGAACACGACCCCCCCAAGCGCCCCCGACCCGAAGAGCGTCGAGGCGCCGCCGCGAAGTACTTCGACCTGGCGCAGCATCGCCGGGTCGGTGAAGAAGCGCCCGCGATGGGCCAAGTTGAAGTTCTGTCGCGCACCATCGACCCGCAGCACGACCTGTTCGTCGCGGAAGCCGCGGATATTGATTTCTTGACTCTCGCTTCGGGGGCCACCGTCGATCGTGATACCCGGTTCGGCTCCGATGAGTTCCTGGTAGGTTGCGGGCTGGCGGCGCAGCACCTCCTCGGAAAGCAGCACCGAGACCCCGTTCGGGGTCTCGGTCAGGGCTCGTTCGTCACGCGCGCCGCCGAAGATCACGATCTGCGGCAAGACGAAGGGCCGTTCGGCCTGCGCCATCCCCGGCGCGGCGCTGAGCGTGCTGGCCGCGATCGCGACTGAAAAAACGATGAAACCGGATCGCCTGTTCATGGCGGGCCTTCCCCCTGTGCTTTCGATTGAGTCGAATGGCTGCCAGGGGCGTGGCGCATTGCGCCGCAGCGACGGTGGCGGTTCGATAAGCGCTGCATCTCAAACCTGAGTTAATGAGTCAAGATATTGCGCACCAGAATCTGTCATTGCAGAATCGGCGTGCCGACTGGCTTTACAAGTCCGATAAAATCCGTCAGGTTTGACAAACCCAGTCACGCCGCCCGATCCGGCCGCGGCCAACCCGGTGCCTCTTCCACTATCCGCCCCGGAATTGCCGATGTCCGATCACACCCATTCGCTACTTATCGACCTGCTCGGCGCCGATGCGCTTGCCGCCGAGCATGGCTGCGGGCTGGAGCCGCGGCTTCTGGAAATGCTGCTTGACCGGCACGCCACCCGCGCCGGAACAAGTTCGCTGGGGCGGACGATCCGCCAGGATGGGCCGGTGCAACTTTCGCCGTCCGATCTGCCGCGCATCGGACGCGTCCTGGAGGCAAAAATTGAACGGAAGGCGACCCATGCCCGGCGCTGAACCTTGGCGGCAGGTCGCCGGCCGTGCGCACGGAGGCGCCCGCCCGGCCCATCGGAACGCCACGAGGGCGCTGACGCGTTCCGGGCGACCGGACGAGGTGCCATTGGAAAGCCTTGCCCCCGATCCTTTCGCGCGGCTGACGCTTGCGCTGATGCGCTGGCATTTCCAGACCTTCGCGGCGCCCGAAAGTCAAGGCTGGCTGACGGCGCTACGTCTTGCGACAGGCCAGGTCGGGCCGCGCGCGGCGGGGCCACTCTGCTACGATCTCGTTGCGCTGGTGCAGGCGCTGCGCGCCGCGCGCACATCAAGCTTCCGCTACAATCCCGAGGGCTGCGACTGCTGCCGCATCTGGCTCACGCCCGAGGAACGCCAGCTAATGCGTCTCATTGACGCACTGCGCGGGGGCCGGACCGGCAAGGCACGGACGCTGGTCCAGCTGCTCTGTGACGGCAGCCCGGATCGCGACCTGATCGCTGTCGCCGAGGTTCACCTGCGCCGCCACGCCCCCGAATTCGTTCGCGCCACAAACGAACATTCCGCCGGGTCATGCCCGGCTTCCAGCTAAGGACCCACGACATGACCCGACCCATCCTTGCCGCGGCGGCCGCCTGCCTGTTCGCCTTGCCGGCGTTCGCGCAGGATCTCGCCACCTATACCTACGCCGACTTCGAGGCTTCGGTGCCCCATATTGATCTTGAAGCCTGCCCGGACGGCATCGCCGAGGGCGATGTCTTCTGCCGGGTCACGATGAACAACGACGCGCTGCATGTCTATGTGTTCGCCTCAAGCGCCGACCAGCCTTTCGTCGCCGTTCATACCTACCACAATGACGAATTCCAGCTGGTACTGGATCGCTGATCGAGACACGAGAGTCCCATGCCTCCCTTTCGCCACCTCCTCACCTTCGTTCTCGTTCTGCTTTCGACTCCGTTGCGGGCCGAGGAGGATGTCGGCCGTAACCTGTCTGTCGAACTCAATACCGCGCGAGCTGTGGACGGCGGGTGCGAACTCAGCTTCCTTGCATTCCACGGCCATTCCCGCGACATCGGCCTCGCGGTGTTCGAGGCGGTGATCTTCGACGCCGATGGCCAGGTGGAGCGACTGACATTGCTTGACTTCGGCGCGCTGCCGGCGGGACGGCCGCGCGTGCGGCAGTTCGTGCTTCGGGAGGCGCAGTGTGATCGCATCGGCAAAATCCTGATCAATGGCGCCACCGACTGCGACGGCGGCGGGTTGGAAAATGACGCGTGCACCAAAGATCTCGAATTGCGTTCGCGGACCGAGATCGAGGTGATCGGATGATCGGTCGACTCCAGGAGACGCTGTCTCAGGTCGCCGATCTCGGCGGCCCCGTGGTCCTGCTGCTGGCCGCGCTTTCGGTCGCAACCGCTGCGACCGTCATCTACAAGCTCTGGCAATTCACCGCGGCCGGGGTTGGCCGGCATGCCGCCTTGCGGCGGGCAGTTACGGCCTGGGACGCGGGCGACCGGACGACGGCGCGCACCGAAATCGAAAGATCGCGGAGCTTCCTGCGGCCAGTGATCGACATGGCGACCGGTGGATTGCGCGACGCCGCGCGCTTGGCGGCGGAGGCTGAGGCGCGCTTTGCCCGGCTCGAACGCGGCTTCCGCTTCCTCGACACCGTGGCGCAGCTGGCGCCGCTTCTGGGCCTTTTTGGGACGGTGCTCGGCATGATCACCGCCTTCCAGGCGCTGCAAGATGCCGGCGCGCAGGTCGATCCCTCGGTCTTGGCCGGCGGTATCTGGGTTGCGCTTTTGACCACGGCAGCGGGCCTGGCCGTGGCGATGCCGACCTCGGCGGTGCTAAGTTGGTTCGAGGCGCGGATGGATGCCGAACGTGTCTTCGCCGCGCGCGCGATCCACGCCATCCTCATGCCCGGTATGACGGCCGAGGCAGATGAACCGATCGCTGCTGCTGAGCATGCATAGGCCACGCAGGCGCCGCAGGATCGCCATGACGTCGCTGGTCGACGTCATCTTCCTCCTGCTTCTCTTCTTCATGCTGACCTCGACCTTCACCCGCTTCGCCGAGGTCGAGTTGACCTCGGGCGGCTCGGGCATAGCCGAGGCGCCGATGAACCCGCCCCTGTTCCTTCAACTCGCGCCCGACCGTCTTACGCTGAACGGCGCGCCTGTGTCGATGGCGGACCTGAGGCAGGCGCTGGCCACGCCAGACGACGAACCGCGCCCCCTTCTGATCGCGCTTCGCGGCGAGGTGACGGCTCAGCGGCTGACAGACCTCCTGGTCGTGCTGCGGCGGGTGCCGGGGATACAGGCGACGGTGCTGGGCGCGACATGAAGGGGCTTCGGCAAAAGTCTGCGCGCGAACCGACCATCGCATTGATCAACATCGTCTTTCTGATGCTTGTCTTCTTCCTTGTTGCGGGGACCGTCGCGCAGCCGCTCGATCCGGAGCTGAAACTGGTCCGCACCGTGGAATTGGAAGGTGCGGTGGCGCCCGACGCGCTGGTGGTGCATTCCGACGGCCGGCTGAGTTTCCGTGGCGCCACGGTGGCCTCGGTCGGGGCGTTCCTCTCCGCCCGCGGGGCCGCGGCAGAGTCAACGGTGCGCGTGGTACCCGACCGCGACCTGCCAGCCGCGATGCTGGTCGAAATCGGCGCGGCGCTGAATGCGGGGGGCGTCGACCGCGTGATGGTGGTCACCGAGCGAGGCCTTGAATGATAGCCACCTCACGCATCATGAAGGGTGTGGCAGTGACATTCGCCCTCGCCCTGCATGGTACGCTGGCGCTCGCCCTGTTCCCGCGGATCGAGGTCGAGATGGAGGGCGCGTCTGGATCACCTGACGTGCGGCTGGGAACCAGTTTCACCGACATGGCTGCGGGCACGCTGCAAGCCGAAACCGCGACCACAATCGCAGAGACGATCCCACCCGCTGAGGCCGAACATGCGCATCACGCTGAGCCGCAGCGCCGCGCCGAGGCTGCCCTGCCGGAGGCGACGGAGATGCGCGTGCCCACGGAACTTGTGGTCACTCAGCAGACGCTGCGCGTGGAAACCACGCGTCCCGCCGACACGACACGGCCTTCTATCACGACCTCTCTTGTCGGCCCGGCGCCGATTGCCAGGGCGGAGCAGTCGGCATCCACGGCCGAGGCCGACATCCCGTCGCTACATTCAGCCCTGCCCGAACGGCTCGCGGCGCTGCCCGCTCCCGCACCCTCTCCCGCAACGGGGCGCGCGGCACCGCCCGCCGAGGTGGAAGCGGCACTCAGGGCCGAACAGCCTTCCGAGCCCGCCCTGTCGCCGGCGCCGCCGGAAGCGCTGACCTCCGATGACAATCCGACTGCCGTCGTACGCTCACCCCAGCCGCCGGCCCGCAATCCCGAAATCGTCGCGCGGTATCGCCAAGCAGAAGCCGAGCGCCGCCAGGCAGCGCGGCAGGCCGAGGCACGGCGCGAGACGGAGCTTCAGCAACAGGCGGCCGCGCGCGCTCAGGGCAACGCTCACTTCGACGCGCGCGCGGGCCAGGCCACCGGAACTGACCAAGCGTCCGCAACCTCGCGCGGGGCCGGCGGCGAGAGCCAGGAGACCGGTAATGCCGACGCCAGCAATTATCCTGGTGAGGTGATGCGGAAGCTTGCCCGCGTCCGTCGTCCCTCGATCTCTGTGCGCGGGGTCGCCGTGGTGGCATTCCACGTCGCGGACAATGGCGATTTGGCGGGCTTAACGATCGCCCGCAGTTCCGGCTCGCCACGGCTTGATCAGGCAGCGCTTGCCATCGTTCAAGGCGCCGCCCCCTTTCCCCCGCCGCCGCAGGGCGCGCAACGTAGCTTTTCGATCGACATTGTCGGTCGCTGAATTGGCACCGGCAACGCGGCACAGCCGGCATTCAAATCAGACGGCGACGGGCGCTCGCTCTTTTCCGGCACCTTCGGCGAGATGCCGGTTTGGAGTTCGTGACCTGAGTGCCAACTCACGGCCCCTGTCCCGAATCGCGGCGTGGCGTTATCCTCACAGGGCCATGACGCTGCGCCAGACCATCCGCTTCTGCCGCGCCGGGGACGGGACCCGGATCGCGGTGGCGGAATGCGGCGAAGGGCCGGTGCTGTTGCGCGCGGCGCACTGGCTGAGCCATTGTCACCATGATCCGGAAAGCCCGGTTTGGCGGCCGTGGCTCAAAGCCTTTTCCGGCCGCCACCGGTTCGTGCGCTACGACCCGCGCGGCTGCGGGCTCTCGGACCGCGACGCCACCGACCTCTCGCTCGAGGCCTGGCAGGACGACCTCGAAACCGTCGCCGCCAGTATCGAGGCGCCGCGCTTCGTGCTTCTGGGCCTCTCGCAGGGCGGTTCGCTCGCCATCCGCTACGCCATCGCCCATCCCGAGCGCGTCTCGCACCTGATCCTTGTCAACGCCTATGCCCAAGGGAAGCGCGTCCGCGCGAAAACCGAGGCGGAGCGGCTGGAGGCCGAGACGCTGGTCAATTTCGTGCGTATCGGCTGGGGGCGCGAAAACCCCGCATTCTGCCGCTTTCACACCAACCTCTTTCTCCCCGGTGGCACGCCCGAACAGCATCGCTGGTGGGGCGACTTGGAGCGCCTGACCGCCACGCCCGAGGTGGCGGCGCGGCTTCTGTCGGTGATGCAGGGCATCGACGTGACGGCGCTTCTGCCGTATGTGCGAGTGCCGTCGCTGGTCCTGCATAGCCGCGGCGACATGCGGGTGGCATTCGAGCAGGGCTGCCTGCTGGCCACCGGCATCCCCGGCGCCCGCTTCGTGCCGCTGGAGAGCGACAACCACGTGCTTCTCCGCGAAGAGCCCGCCTGGCAGGTCCTGCACCGCGAGATCGCCGACTTTCTGGGCAAGGAGGCTGGCGCCGCCGACGAGGCGGCGCAGGAGGCCGGGCTGACGCCGGCCGAGGCCGCGGTCCTCGATCTCGTCGCGCAGGGGATGGACAACCGCGCCATCGCCCGCACTCTCGGCAAGAGTGAGAAGACCGTCCGTAATCAGATTTCGGCGATCTTCGACAAGCTCCACGTTCACAGCCGCGCCGAGGCGATCGTGCGGGCGCTGGCGCGCTGACCTTTGGGTCCGTTGCCCCATGCCTTCGTGGCGTTTCCTGACCCGGGCGGGACGTCCGCCTCATGTCTGCCCCGCGCGATGCGCACAGACTGTGGGAGGACTCAAGCAACGGAGACACGACCATGACCATGATCGAGGAACCAAAGACCCAACTCGACGAGGCGAAGCTCGGCGAATTCGTCGGCCGGGTAATCGGCGATCTGGGCGGCGCGGTCAGCGTGCCGTTGGTGCGCATCGGCGATGCGCTCGGCCTCTATCGAGTGCTGGCCGAAATCGGACCCGCGCGCGCCGAGGACATCGCCGCCCGCGCCGGCTGCGCGGTGCGCTATGTGCACGAATGGCTCGCCGCGCAGGCGGCCTCGGGCTACGTCACCTACGAAAATGGCCGCTTCTCGCTCAGCCCGGAACAGGCGATGGTCTTCGTCGAGGAAGGAAGCCCGGTGAACCTGATCGGGGCCTTCGACACCGCCGCGGCGATGGTCGCCAACCAGGACAAGGTCCAGGCGGCGTTCCGCACCGGCAAGGGCGTGCCCTGGGGCGACCAGGCCGGGTGCCTCTTCTGCGCGGTGGCGCGGCTCTTCCGGCCGGGCTATGTGAACGCGCTGGTGCAGGACTGGCTGCCGGCGCTCGATGGCATGGTCGAGTGGCTTAAGGCAGGCGCGAGCGTCGCCGATGTCGGCTGCGGGCATGGACTCTCCACGATCATCATGGCGCAGGCTTTCCCGAATTCGCACTTCGTGGGTTACGACTTCCACGAAGGCTCGGTCGCCGCTGCCACCGCCCATGCCCGTGCCGAGGGGCTGGAGAACGTGACCTTCGAGGTCGGCCGGGCGCAGGACTTCCCGGGCGAGGACTGGGATCTGGTCACCTGCTTCGACTGCCTGCACGACATGGGAGACCCGGTGGGCGCGGCAGAGCATATCCGCAAGGCACTGAAACCCGGCGGGCGCTGGATGATCGTGGAGCCCGCCGCCGGCGACAGCCTTGAGGAAAACCTCAACCCGGTGGGGCGGATCTATTACTCGGCCTCGAGCATGATCTGCATCCCCACCTCGCTCGCCCAGGAGAAAGGCCTCGCCCTTGGCGCCCAGGCCGGCCCCCAACGGCTGACCGAGGTGATCCGGGCGGGTGGCTTCTCACGAGTGTCCGAAGTGGCGCGCACGCCTCTCAACATGGTGCTGGAGGCGGCCTGACCATACACGGAGAGGGCGCACCCAGTCGAGGTGCCCATTCTGCGATGGGCAAATCGTGGCTGCGCGGGCGCTGGTCGACCAGTCCGCCGCGGCAATGGCAGGGCATCTTCTGCTTTCTACGTGTCGCAGCTACCACCAGTGAGAATCTCGCGCCGGCGGCGAAGGTCCGGTTTGTCCGCAAGGCGTTCAGAGCAAATCGGTGATCCCATCGCTCAGCCGCGCGGCCAGCCGTTGCGCTTCACCGCCCCGACTACCCCACTCATCTACGATTTCACCCCGATAGGCCATGCGGGCATGGTCGAGGATGGCCGCGTCCCGATCAGGGATTTTCGGAATCGCCCACGCGGCAGCGGCATCTTTCGTGATGAACTGCCCCGTGCACGCTGTGAACCACATCCTTGCTAGGGTCAGCAGGACGTTCCGTTCGTCCCCTGGCAAGCTGTCCAACAGCGCTGGAAGTGAACCCTTCATGGCCCGTGTGACCTGTTCAAAGGGGATTTCGGGCAAAAGCTCGGGTGCGCACGCGCCGAAAAGGGACATGGCTTCCTGACGGGCCTGCGCGAGAATCAGGGTGTGTTCGTGGTTACGGGTCGGCATTGGCCTCTGACCAGCCGCGAGTGCGTCCCGCATCCATTCGCCATAGACGAAATCGGCGCGTGGCGGAAAGCTGATTTCAGTCAGGTCAGACAGGTGAAACACCATGACCTCGATGCAGCGCGGGCGCCCCGGTTTCTTGGGGTGGGTGCCGGAAAGCCGCAACAGCGCTCTCAGTAGTTCGTCGCGCTGGTGGTCGGTAAGGCTTTGGCCCACGATGGCCAGCAGATCTATATCGCTCTGAGGCCGAAGCCCCGCTGACACCGCCGATCCGTGCAGATACACTGCCTCGAGATCATCCCCAAGGATTCTTCCCAAGGCTTCTGTTGCTGCGCGCATCTGCGCGGTATGCTGTGGCGCTGTCTGCGTAATCGGGTTGCTCACCATCAAGCATTTAGCACCGAACGGCGCCTTTGTCCGTAGATTGTCATTGCGCGCAAGGACGCCACTCCTGCCGGCGTGAATGGCAGGAATGCGGAAACTGCGCCGCAGCATTCAATGAAAGCCAGAAGCCAGTTTGCGCTGCCCGTGACGCGGCGGACCCGCCTGAACTGGCCCCCATTTCGACCGGACAGTCAGGCATGAACATGGAGGCTTAGG
>CAZKSE010000089.1:0-14277 GCA_964555305.1 uncultured Rhodobacter sp.
CAGGATCGGCGCGGGCGGGTTGTCGATCTTCAGCTTGCCCGGATCGCCCTCGCCCTTCAGGGTCGCGATCAGTTCGTCATGGACGATCTTGACGACCTGCTGGCCCGGCGTCACCGATTTGGTGACGGCCGCCCCCGTGGCCTTGCCCTGCACGCGCTTGATGAAGTCGCGCGCCACGGGCAGCGAGACGTCGGCCTCCAGCAGCGCCACGCGCACCTCGCGCAGCGCGGCGGTCACATCCTCGGCCGAGAGCGCGCCGGCCTTCGTCAGCCGGTCGAAAACCCCGCCAAGGCGTTCGGACAGATTCTCGAACATGCACGCGCCCCTTGCTGCAACCCGCCAATGACGGAGGGCACCCGTGGGCGCAACGCGCTGACGGATGGCGATCCCCGCAAAAGCGAAAGGACCGGAAGCGACAGGCCTCCGGGAATTGGGTGCCGCCTACGGCATCGCGGCGCGGCTGTCAAGTCGGACGCCGCGCTGCCGACCCGGCCCTGAGGCGACCGGCACCCGGGCGCGCACCCATCGGCGCAAACGGCGCCGAAAGGCGCCCAAAGCCGCCTCGTGCCAGGGCCCGGTCGCCTTCTCAGATCGCGGCCTTGCGGCTTTCGTCCAGATAGATCTCGCGCAGGCGCGTCGCCACCGGACCGGGCGTGCCGCTTCCGAGCTTTTCGCCGTCGATCTGCACCACCGGCATCACGAAGGCCGAGGCCGAGGTGATGAAGGCCTCGTCGGCGGCCTTGGCCTCCTCGATGGTGAAGGCGCGCTCCTCGACCTCCATCTGCGCCTCGCGGGCGAAGCGCAGGACGGCGGCGCGGGTGATCCCGTGCAGGATGTCGCTCGACAGCTGCCGCGTGACGATCCGGCCGCCCTTGACGATATAGGCGTTGTTCGACGTCCCCTCGGTCACGAAGCCGTCCTCGATCATCCAGGCATCGTCGGCGCCGGCCTTCTTCGCCATCATCTTGCCCATCGACGGGTAAAGCAGCTGCACCGTCTTGATGTCCCGCCGCCCCCAGCGGATGTCGGGGATGGAGATCACGCTCATGCCGGTCTGCGCCTGCGGGCTTTCGGCAAGGCCGGGCTTCGACTGGGTGAAGAGCACGACCGTCGGCGCCACCTCGGGCCCCGGCCAGGTGAAATCCCGGTCGCCCGGATTGCCGCGGCTGACCTGCAGGTAGATCATCCCGTCTTCCAGGTCGTTGCGCGCCACCAGCTCGCGATGGATCTCCAGCCATTCGGCGTCCGAGAGCGGGTTGCGGATCTCGAGCGCGTCGAGCGAGCGCTGGAGGCGCGCCAGATGGCCCGGAAAATCGATCAGCTTGCCGCCGAGGACCGAGGTTACCTCGTAGACCCCGTCGGCCATCAGGAACGCCCGGTCGAAGACCGAGACGGTCGCGTCGGCCTCGGGCAGGTAGTCGCCATTCACATAAACGGTGCGGGTCATCGGTCTCTCCCTCATCCCCAGAGCGCGGGTTCCGGCGGATGCACGCCCGCCGCATCGTATTTCAAGGCCGGATCGCGGTCCTCGGCCAGCAGCAGCGGGCCGTCCAGATCGACCACCTCGGCCCCCTGCGCGACCAGCACCGCCGGCGCCATTGCCAGCGAGCTGCCGACCATGCAGCCGACCATCACGCCGTAGCCCTCGGCACGGGCCGCGTCGCGCAGGGCGAGGGCCTCGGTCAGCCCGCCGGTCTTGTCGAGCTTGATGTTGACCATGTCATACTTGCCCTTGAGCCCGGGCAGGCTGGCGCGGTCATGGCAGGATTCGTCGGCGCAGACCGGCAGCGGGCGCGCGATCTCGGCCAGCATCGCATCCTCGCCCGCGGGCAGCGGCTGCTCGACCATCTGCACGCCCAGCCGCAGCAGGTGCGGGGCGAGATCGGCATAGACCTCGGCACTCCAGCCCTCGTTGGCATCGACGATGATCTTCGCCTCCGGGGCGCCGGCGCGCACCGCCTCCAGCCGGCCCATGTCGTCGGGCGTGCCGAGCTTGATCTTCAGAAGCGGGCGTTGGGCGTTCCGCGCCGCCGCCGCGCGCATCTTCGCGGGCGTATCCAGCGAGAGCGTGAAGGCAGTGACCAGCGGCCCCGGCGCCGCCAGACCAGCGAGCTGCCACACGCGCCGGCCCGCGGCCTTCGCCTCTAGGTCCCACAGCGCGCAATCGACCGCGTTGCGCGCCGCGCCCGCCGGCAGTGCGGCCTGCAAGGCATCGCGCGTGATATCCGCGGCAAGCCCCTCGATCTGCGCCGCGACGCTTTCGACCGTCTCGCCGTAGCGGGCGTAGGGGACGCATTCGCCGCGCCCGCTGACGCCGTCCCGCGACACCTCCACCGTCAGGACGCGCGCCTCGGTGCGTGAGCCGCGCGCGATGGTGAAGACCTCGGCCAGCCGGAAGCTCTCGGCCCGAACGGTGATCATCGCTGCTCCTTCATCTTTCCGAAAATTCCCCGGGAGAGAGGCCGGAGGCCAAGGGGGCAGCGCCCCCGTCCCCGGTCAGAGGTTTTCCAGCGCGTCGACCAGCTTCGCCGCCCCGAAACGGTAGGGATCGGTGGCCGGCAGACCCAGCCGCGCCTCGACCTCGGCCAGGTAGGCGCGCGCCTCGTCCTCGCCCATTGCCTGCGTGTTGACCGAGATCCCCACGACCTGACAGGCCGGGTTCGCCACGCGCGCCAGTTCCAGCCCCAGATCGCGCAGCGCCTCCAGCGTCGGCAGCCGGTAATCGGGCAGGCCGCGCATGTGCGGGCGTGTCGGCTCGTGGCACAGGATCAGCGCGTCGGGCTGGCCGCCGTGGATCAGCGCCAGCGTCACGCCGGAATAGCTGACGTGGAACAGGCTGCCCTGCCCCTCGATCAGGTCCCAGTGATGCGGGTCGTTGTCGGGCGTCAGCCATTCGATCGAGCCGGCCATGAAATCGGCGATCACCGCATCGAGCGGCACGCCCCCGCCGGTGATCAGGATGCCGGTCTGGCCGGTGGCGCGGAAGCTGGCGTTCATGCCCCGCTCGCGCATCTCGCGTTCCATGCAAAGCGCGGTATACATCTTGCCGACCGAGCAATCGGTGCCGATGGCCAGGCAGCGCTTGCCGGTCCGGCGGATGCCGTTGGCGATCGGATACTTGACCGACGGCACGCGCACATCGTGCAGCTTGCGGCCGGTGGCGCGGGCGACCGCGGCCAGGTCCTCCTCGTCACGCAGAAGGTTGTGCAGCCCCGAGGCGAGGTCGAACCCCTCCTCCAGCGCCTGCACCAGCACCTTCTTCCAGCTCTGCGAGATGACGCCGCCCCGGTTGGCAACGCCGATCACCAGCGTCTTGACCCCCGCGGCCTTGGCCTCGGCCAGGGTCATGTCGGGCAGGCCCATGTCGGCGCGACAGCCGTCGAGCCGCAGCTGGCCCTTGGCATATTCCGGGCGCCAGTCCTTGATGCCCTGGGCGACCTTGGCGGCAAGCTGGTCCGGCGCGTCGCCCAGAAACAGAAGATACGGGGTCTCGATCATCGCTTTCTCCTTGCGCGCGGGCGGACATTCCGGGCTGTTCTGCGGTGCCGGCGCGGCAAGCGCAAGTCGATTTGCTTCCCTTCCCCGGGCCGACGGGGGTCTTTTGCAGGTGCAGAAACGGGGTTGCGCAGAGCGGCGCAAGTTCATAACCCTGAGCCCCATCAACACGCAACTTTTTGTCCGAGGCAACGCCATGTCCTTTCGCATCCAGCCGCCGCCCCCGGCCCGCCCCAACCGCTGCCAGCTCTTCGGCCCCGGCTCGCGGCCCGCGATCTTCGAGAAGATGGCGGCCTCCGCGGCGGATGTGATCAACCTGGATCTGGAGGATTCGGTCGCGCCGGGCGACAAGGACACGGCGCGCGCCAATGTCATCGCCGCCACGCGCGACATCGACTGGGGCAAGAAGACCTTGAGCGTGCGGATCAACGGGCTGGACACGCCCTGGTGGTACCGTGACGTCGTCGACCTGCTGGAGCAGGCCGGCGACCGGCTGGACCAGATCATGATCCCGAAGGTGGGCTGTGCGGCCGACCTTTACGCGGTCGACGCGCTGGTCACGGCGGTGGAGCGCGCCAAGGGGCGCGAGCAACCCATCGCCTTCGAAGTGATCATCGAATCGGCAGCCGGTATCGCCCATGTCGAGGAGATCGCCGCCGCCAGTCCGCGCCTGCAGGCGATGTCGCTGGGCGCGGCCGATTTCGCGGCCTCGATGGGGATGGCGACCACCGGGATCGGCGGCACGCAGGAAAACTACTACATGCTGCGCGAGGGGCAGAAGTTCTGGTCCGATCCGTGGCATTGGGCGCAGGCGGCGATCGTCGCGGCCTGCCGGACGCATGGGGTGCTGCCCGTCGATGGGCCCTTCGGCGATTTCTCGGATGACGAGGGGTTCCGGGCGCAGGCGCGGCGGTCGGCAACGCTGGGCATGGTGGGCAAATGGGCGATCCACCCCAAGCAGGTCACCCTGGCGAACGAGGTCTTCACCCCCTCGGACGAGGCCGTGGCCGAAGCGCGCGAGATCCTGGACGCGATGGAGCAGGCCAAGGCCCGCGGCGAGGGCGCGACGGTCTACAAGGGACGGCTGGTCGACATCGCCTCGATCAAGCAGGCCGAGGTGATCGTGCGCCAGGCCGAGATGATCCAGGGCGCCTGACGATCCGCCCCGTCACCGCACAAGCGTTCCGACGCGGGCGCCGGGTGCGCCCGCCGTCGCAACGCAAGATCGCCACCCAAGGCGCTGTTGGCGAAAGCCTTTCAGCCCTGGCCCTTCTCTGCATCGTGGCCGTATTGCGCATCGGTCACGGGCTCCATCCAGTCGGTGGTGGCCCCGTCCTGCGCGGCCTGAATGGCGATATGGCTCATCGCGACCTCGGGGGCGGCGCCATGCCAGTGTTTCTCACCCGGTTCGAACCAGACCACGTCGCCCGGCGCCACGGTCTCTATCGGGCCACCCTCGCGCTGGACCTGGCCCAGACCGGAGGTGATGATCAACGTCTGCCCGAGGCGATGCGTGTGCCAGTTGGTCCGCGCGCCGGGTGCGAAGGTGACGTGAAGCCCAGCGGGTCGGCCGGGGGTGTCGGCGGCCATCAGCGGATCCATCCGAACGTCCCCGGTGAACCATTCCGACGGGCCGCGGCGCGTGGGGCGGGTACCGTTTCGGGTGATTTCCATGCGATTCTCCCTTGGTTGCCTCGGCATGATGGCATGGATCGCCGAAGCGTGCACCCGAACACACCGACGCACAGAGGGGAGGGCTGACAGCAGAGGGCGCGCTCAGCCGCCCAGGCGCTGGATCGCGGCAAGCAGCTGCAGGGTCGATCCGTCACGGCCCGCCGGTTCCGCCCTGCCCTCGACCATCGGCAACAGGGACTCGGCCAGTTCCTTGCCCAGTTCCACCCCCCACTGGTCGAAGGAGTTGATACCCAGGATTACCCCTTCGACGAACACCCGATGTTCATAAAGTGCAAGGATACTGCCCAGAATGGCCGGCGTCAGTTTCGAATAGAGCAGAATAGTCGAAGGCCGGTTGCCGGGGAAGGCACGGTGATGGGCCAGCGTCTCGGCCGTCTCGCCGCGCAGCCCGGCCTCATGGCTCTGGGCGCGTGCCGCGCCAAGGCTGCGGCCACGCATCAGCGCCTCGGCCTGGGCGAGGCAATTGGCCAGAAGCAGCGCATGATGGTGCGCGAGCGCCGGTTCATGCCCCCGGGCAGCGACCAGAAACTCGCAGGGAACGATCTGCGTGCCCTGATGCAGAAGCTGGAAGAAGGCATGCTGGCCATTCGTCCCGGGCTCCCCCCAGACCACCGGCCCCGAGGGACGGTCAAGCGCGGCACCGTCCATCGCGACGCTCTTGCCGTTCGACTCCATCTCCAACTGCTGCAGATAGGCAGGCAACCGCGCCAACCGCTGATCGTAGGGCAGGACGGCGCGGGTCGGATAGCCGCAGACCTGATGATGCCAAATCCCGACCAGCGCCAGCATGATCGGCATGTTCGCCACCAGCGGCGCCGTGCGGAAATGCCGATCCATGGCCGCGGCGCCTGCCAGGAAGGCGCGGAAATTGTCCGGCCCGATGGCGATCATCAAGCTCAGGCCAATCGGCCCCCAGACCGAATAGCGGCCGCCGACCCAATCCTCGAACGGAAAGACGCGGCCGGGGTCGATCCCGAAAGCCGCGGTGCGATCGAGCGCCGAGGAAAGCGCCACGAACTGCCGCGCGGGATCACCACCGCGGGCGATCCAGTCGCGCGCGGTCCGCGCGTTCATCATCGTCTCGGTCGTGGTGAAGGTCTTGGAGGCAACGATGATCAGCGTGGTTTCGGGATGCAGCCTGTCGAGCGTGTCGTGGATATGCGCGCCGTCCACATTGGACACGAAATGGCAGCGCGGGCCGTCCACATAGGGGGCCAGCGCCTGAACCGCCATCGCCGGGCCGAGGTCGGAGCCGCCGATGCCGATATTGACCACGTCGGTGATCCGCCCGCCCGCGCCCCGGATACGCCCATCACGGAGGTCGCGGGCAAAGGTTTCCATCCGCTCGAGCGTCCGGCGCACCTGCGGCATCACATCGACACCGTCGACCGTGACCGCCGTATCGAGATTGCGCAGCGCGGCATGAAGGACCGCGCGATCCTCGGTTCGATTGATCTTCTCGCCGGCGAACATGGCGTCGCGCCGCGCCTCGACTCCGCTGGCGCGGGCAAGGTCGAGCAGCAGATCGCGTGTGTCGGGGTCGATATTGGTCTTGGAGTAGTCGAAGAGCATCTCGCCCAGTGGCTCGGCGCTCAGGGTGACACTGAAATCCGCCGCACGCCCGGGATCGTCGAAAAGCGCCGCTATCGCGCGGTCCGCAGCCTGCGCATGCCGGGCGCCAAGTGCCGTCCAGGGGTCCATTCCGAAGCCTAGGTCTTGTTATTCGCCCCTAGATGCCAGCAAGCCCCTGTGTTGCCCAGCCCCAATCAATGGGTTCAAGGGATTACCGGCAGGGTGTTGCCTTTCTGCCCGATGCAGCCGCGATCGCCCCCTTGCCGTCGCCGCGCGCTTGACGCAGTCTGCCGCCGATGAGCGTGGGACGGATCCTGATCAGCGACGACTGCATGCACGAAGGGGCCGAATGGCTGGCCCGTGCGGAGCCGCGTTTTGCCGAGGCGCTGACCCTGTGTGGCCCGCCGCCCCTGCGCCGCCGGGGCGATGGCTTTGCGGCACTGATGGGGGCGATCGTCAGCCAGCAGGTCTCCACGGCGGCGGCGCGGGCGATCCAGGGCCGGCTGGAGGACGCCGGCCTGATCACGCCAGCAACGATCCGCGCGGCCGAGGACGAGGCCCTGCGCGCCGCCGGTCTCTCACGCCAGAAGATCCGCTACATTCGCGCGCTGGCGGAGGCCGGGATCGATTTCGACGCGCTGCGTACCGCCTCCGATGCCGAGGTCATTGCCAGGTTGGTCGAAATACCAGGCATCGGCCGGTGGACGGCCGAGATCTATGCAATGTTCAGCCTCGGCCGTGCGGATGTTTTCGCGCCGAACGACCTGGCGCTGCAGGAGGCCGCGCGCCTTCTGTTCGCCTTGCCCGACCGCCCCAACGAGCGCGCCCTGCGCGGCATGGCCGAGGCCTGGTCGCCTTGGCGCACCGTTGCGGCCGGAATGCTCTGGCACTATTACCACCATGCGAAAAGCCGCGAGGGGATCGCGTGAAAGGAGCGCCATGACACGCAAGCTGCAATCGAACCGCAAGGGCGCCGCCAAGGGGCAGGCGCGGTCGGTCGTGATCTTCGTGCATGGCTATGGGGCGGACGGCGCCGATCTGCTGGGTCTTGCCGACCCGCTGGCGCCGCATCTGCCCGACACCGCCTTCTACGCGCCGAACGCGCCGGAACGCTGCGCGGGCAATCCCTTCGGCTATCAGTGGTTTCCCATCCCCTGGCTCGACGGCTCCTCCGAGGCGCTGGCTCAGGCCGGCATGATGGCCGCCAGCGACGACCTGAATGCCTTCATCGACCAGGTGTTGACGGACGAGGGGTTGGCGCCGGAGGCGCTGGCGCTGGTCGGGTTCAGCCAGGGCACGATGATGAGCCTGCAGGTGGCGCCGCGCCGCCCGGAGCCGATCGCCGCGCTCGTGGGCTTTTCCGGCAGGCTGCTCAACCCCGCCGGCCTTGCCGAGGACACGATCAGCCGGCCGCCGGTGCTTCTGATCCACGGCGATGCCGACGAGATGGTCCCCGTTGCCAGCCTCTCCGAGGCCGCCGATGCCCTGACCGCGGCCGGATTCGAAACCTATGCCCATGTTTCGAAAGGCATCGGGCACGGCATTGCCCCCGATGGCCTGTCACTGGCCCTGGGCTTTCTGCGCGACAAGCTGCCAGGCTGAACCGCCGATCCCGTCGTCAATCCGTTACAGTCGTCTGCGATTCTGCTGCCGTCGCGCGTGCCTCCACATCACGGGGCTTGCCAGATGGTGGACGCGATATATAGTCATTGCGTCGGGCCCCGGTTCGACGGACGACAGGACTGGAGCGGCGGCCGATGGATGGCGACTTCCGGAACAGTTTCGTACATGAACCCGCGGCGCTGAAACGGTATCCGGCGCTGGTGCTGAATGCGGACTATCGGCCGCTTTCATATTTCCCGCTCTCGCTCTGGCCGTGGCAGGAGGCGGTCAAGGCGGTCTGGCTTGACCGGGTCGACATCGTTGCCGAATACGAGGCGACGGTGCGCAGCCAGAGGGTGGAATTGCGAATACCCTCGGTCGTTGTGCTCAAGGATTATGTGAAACCCCGGAAGCGCGTGGCCTTCACGCGCTTCAATCTTTTTCTGAGAGACGAATTCACCTGCCAGTACTGCGGCGCCCGGCAGGACCTGACCTTTGACCATGTCATCCCGCGGGCGATGGGTGGGATCACGAGCTGGCAGAATGTCGTCGCGGCCTGCGCCTGCTGCAATCTGAAGAAGGGCGCAAAATCGCTCAAGGCGGCGGGGATGTCGCTGCGCCGTCCGCCGCACCGCCCCTCCGCGCAGGAGCTGATCGATATCGGCCGGCGCTTCCCGCCCAATCACCTGCACAAAAGCTGGACCGACTTCCTCTACTGGGACACCGAGCTGGAGGCCTGACCCCCTCAGCGGTTCAGAAGCTCCCGGTGATACCGGCGCAGCAGCAACAGCCCCAGCGCCATTGGCACCACGATCCAAAGCCCGACATAGACGAGCGAGATGTAATCGGGTCGGTACAGGGGATAGAAGCCGTTGCGCATCAGCCCTGTCAGGTGCAGGATAGGGTTGTACCATAGGACCGCCTGCCCCAGCGCCGGCATGTCCTCGTAGAGAAAGATCACCCCGGAAATCAGGAACAGTGGCCGCGTGGCGATGCCCCAGATCTGCTGCCAGACCGGAAAGCGCATGAAGAGAAACGCGTTCAGGCAGCCCAGACCCAGCCCCAGTCCGGCCGCCATCAGCATCGCCTGCAGGATTGACCCCCAGCGCAGCATCGCATCGACATTCTCATAGAGGATGATACCGCTGAGAATGAGCAGCGTCACGGTGAAGACGACGAGCGAGTTGAGCAGGAAGCGCGCGACGACCGCATCGACCCAGGTTACCCGCGGATAGCGCAGCAGCGGCTTCGAAAAGGTCAGCGCGTTTCCGACCTGTCCGCCCAACACCATGAAAACCTGCAGGATCATGTAGCCGGTGCCCTTGAAGAGCAGGTAGCTCGTCCCCATTGGTGGGTTGCGCGCCAGCAACGAGAAGGCGATGCCCAGCAGAACGATCATTCCGAGGGGCTCGAGCACCGCCCATATGTAGCCGCCGGGTGTTCGGCCATATCGTGTCGACATCTCGCGCAGCATCAGGGCCGAAATGGCGCGGAAGCTGGCCACATAGGTCGGCGGCATGGCGCGAGCCCGGGACGGGGGCAAGGGCGGGGTCAGGGGCATGAGGGCCTTATGAACAGGTCGTGTCGCTGGGCAAATCAGCTTGGGGTTGTTGGAAGAACTTGGTAAAGCCTGACGGATGGGGATACCAGTGTCCGCAGGCCCAGTCAGGCAATCGCATGAACGAGACCACCCAGATCAAGAAAGCGGAAGCGGAAAAGCCGGTCCGGCCCAAGGCGCCGGCGAAACCCGCGGCGGCCCCGCCGACCAAGCCCGTTGCCGGGCCTGCCCGTGTGCAGCGCCGGCACCGTGGTCTGTTGCTGAGCATCGCGCTGGTCATCCTTCTGCCGGTGGCGCTGACCACGCTCTACCTGACGGTTTTCGCACAGTCCCAATACGCCTCGCAGGTGGGCTTCACCATCCGGCAAGAGGAAACCGGCACGGCGAGCGAACTGATGGGTGGGGTGGCCAACCTTCTCGGCGCCGGCGCGCAAGGGCATGCCGATCTTCTATTCGAATATGTCCAGAGCCAGGAGATCGTCGAACGGGTTTCGCAGAGCTTCGATCTGCAGGCGCATTACGCGCAGACCTGGCCGCGCGATCCGGTCTTCTCGCTCTGGCCCACGGCGATGATCGAGGACCTGGTATGGTTCTGGGGGCGGATGGTGCGCATCACCTATGACAAGGCGACGGGCCTGATGCTGGTGCAGGTGCGGGCGCGCGATCCCGGCAGCGCGCAGCAGATCGCCCAACTCATCGTCTCGGAAAGCGAGCAGATGATCAACCGTCTGAACGAGACGGCGCGCCGCGATGCCACCCGCAATGCCGAAGCCGACCTGAATGCCGCGCTCGACCGGCTGCGCAGCGCACGGGAGGCGATGGCCGAGTTTCGCGCCCGCACGCAGATCGTCGACCCCACCGCCGATATCCAGGGCCGGATGGGCGTGCTGAACAATTTGCAGCAGCAACTGGCCGAGGCCCTGGTCGAACAGGATCTGCTGCTGCAGACCGCCGATGCCACCGACCCGCGCGTGCGGCAAGCACAGCGGCGCATCGAGGTGGTGCGCAACCGCATCGTCGAGGAGCGGCGCAACTTCTCCCAGCAGGACGTGACCGTCGACGAGACGGATTATCCCCGGCTGATCGCCCAGTATGAAAGCCTGATGGTCGACCAGGCCTTTGCCGAGGCGACCTATCAGGCGGCCCTCACGGCACTGGATGCGGCGCGCTCGAACGCTTCGCGCCAGAACCTTTACCTGGCGAACTTCATCCAGCCCACCTTCGCGCAGCGCGCGCAGTATCCGAAGCGGCTTCTCATCATCGGTTTGACCGCGCTCTTCATGACGCTGATCTGGGCGATCGGGGCATTGGTCTATTACAGCGTCCGCGACCGGGGTTGAGGCGGCAGCGCGCGAACGGACAGAGCGCATGATCGAGTTTCAGAACATATCCAAGGGGTTCTGGGTCCGCGGCGAATACCGGCCGGTGATCCGGCAACTGGACCTGACGCTCCCCAGCGGCAAGTCGCTGGCGCTTCTGGGTCGTAACGGGGCTGGCAAATCGACGCTCCTCAGCATCATCGCCGGCACCCTGCGCCCGGATTCGGGCCAGGTGGTCAGCGACGGCACGATCTCGTTCACCGTGGGGTATGCGGGCAGCTTCCACGGCGACATGACCGGGGCACAGAACACCCGTTTCGTGGCGCGCGTCTACGGGGTGGACAGCGACGATCTGACCGCCTTCGTCGAGGATTTCGCCGAGATCGGCGAGCATTTCCACATGCCCGTGCGCACCTATTCGTCAGGCATGAAGTCGCGGCTGGCCTTCGGCATCTCGATGGGGATCCGGTTCGACACCTACCTGATCGACGAGGCGACGGCGACAGGGGACGCGCGCTTTCGCAAGAAAAGCAAGGAAGTCTTCAAGACCCGCATGGCTGATGCGAGCGCGATCATGGTCAGCCACAGCATGTCCGACATCCGCAACTTCTGCGACGCGGGGCTGGTGCTGCACCAAGGCGAGATCGAGGTTTTCGATGATGTCGAGGACGCGATCAAGCGCCACGAGGAGATTCTGGCCTGACGCCCCTGCCCGGCAGCACGGATGCCCGGCGGCGGATGTGGCAACCCGTTTCTCGATCAGTCCATCGCGTAGCCGGCACCCCGGACGGTGCGGATGGGATCGGTGCCGCCATGCGTGCAAAGCGCCTTGCGCAGCCGCCCGATATGCACGTCGACCGTGCGCGTATCGATATAGATGTCGCGGCCCCAGACGCGGTCCAGCAGCGCCTCGCGCGTCCAGACCTTGCCCTGCCGCTCCATCAAGGCGGCTAGCAGCCGAAACTCGGTCGGGCCCAGGTGCAGGGCCTTGCCGCCGCGTGTTACGCGGTAGCTTTCCGTGTCGAGCCGGATATCGCCCAGCTCCAGCACGGCGCCGGCCGCAGTCGGGCGGACGCGGCGCAGGTTCGCCTTCACCCGCGCGATGAGTTCGGCGACCGAATAGGGCTTGACGATATAGTCGTCGGCGCCCGTCTCCAGCCCGCGCACGCGGTCCCCCTCTTCCGAGCGGGCGGAGACCATGATCACCGCCGATTGCCGGCCGCCCGCGCTGGCCTTGATCTGGCGACAGGCTTCGAGCCCCGACAACCGCGGCAGCATCCAGTCCAGAAGAATAATATCGGGCGCATCCTCGGCGATGGCCAGCATCGCCTCCTCGCCATCATTCGCGGTGGCGACACGAAAGCCCGCAGCCTTCAGATTGTAGCTCAGCAGCGCGCGCTGCGCCGGTTCGTCATCGACGACCAGCACCAGCGGCTTGTCGGTCAAGGTCATGCGTCATCCTCGGTCATGGCGATGGTCGCGGTCGAATGGCCCTTGATGCGCGGCGCGGCCGGCGTGCCTTCGGCCACGAAGATAACATGCTCGGCGCCGTGGGTGACCAGATCGCCCATCCGTTCGATGTTCTTGGCGATGAAGATGTAGTGCAGGCAGGGGGTGATGTTGCGCGGGTCTTCCATCATATGGGTGATGAATTCACGAAAGAGCGCGTTGGTCATGTCGTCCACCTCGACGTCGCGGGTGACGACATCGCGCGCCAGGTCGGGATCCATTCGGGCGAAGGCGTCCAGCATGTCCTTCAGCATCTGCCCCACGAGCCGCGCCTGACGGCGCAAGGCCCCGGCCGCGCCCTCGATTCTGGGGCTGGCGATCAGCACGGGCACGCGCTTGGCCATGTTCTTGGCATAATCGCCCAGCCGCTCCAGATCGCCGGCCATCTTCAAGACGCCGACGGCAGCGCGCAGGTCATCGGCCTGCGGCTGGCGCAGCGCCAGCAGGCGCACCACCTGATTGTTGATCTCTTCCTCCGCGACATCGACCACCTTGTCGCCGCGCACCACCTCGGCGGCCAGATCCTCGTCACGGGTTTCCAGGGCGCGGGCGGCGCGCAGGATCGCCTCCTCCACATGGCCGCCCATCGCCAGCACATTCAGGCGAATGGCTTCCAGATCGTGATCGAAGGCAGAGTTGATATGCGGCCTGGTCATGCGCGGTTCCTCTTTGCACCGATCAGTAGCCGGTGAATGTGACAACTGGATGACACCGGCTCACCCCGTGGGCAGAAGTGTCGTGAAGGTGGATCCCGCCCCCGGCGCGCTGCGGATGCAGAGCCGACCGCGATGGCGGCTGACGATATGCTTGACGATGGCCAGCCCTAGCCCGGTGCCGCCCTGATCGCGCGAACGCGCGCGGTCGATCCTGTAGAAACGCTCGGTCAGGCGCGGGATGTGAATCGGATCGACCCCCTCGCCGTAATCGGTGACCGAAACCCGCACCATCGGGCCGTCGAAGGCGGGCATCGCCGGCACGACGCGCGCAGACAGCTCGATCCGCCCCCCACTTCGGCCGTATTTCACCGCGTTTTCAACGAGGTTGTGATAGACCTGCACCAGCTGGTCGTAATCGCCCGGCACCTCGGGCAGGTCAGCGGGCAGATCCAGATCGACCGCCACGCCCGCCGCCTCGATCTGCGGGCGCAGGGCGGCGAGGGTGGCGCGCAGCACCATGTCGATGGCGACCGGCGTGCGGGGGCGGATCTTCTCCTCTCCTTCGACGCGCGAGAGCGACAGCAGGTCCGCCACAAGCCCGGTCATCCGCTCGGCCTCGCGCGCCATGATCGTCAGGAACTCGGCCCGCGCCTCTGCATCCTGCGCGGCCGGACCCTGCAGCGTCTCGATGAACCCGGCGAGGACCGTCAGCGGCGAGCGCAATTCATGGCTCACGTTGGCGACGAATTCGCGGCGCTGTGTTTCTGCCGCCTCCCGGTCAGAGACGTCATGCAGGCTCACCACCAGCACCTCGGGTGTCATCGGGCGCACTGTCACCTGCCAGACCCTTTCGGCACTGGACGAGGTGGCG
>CAZKSE010000090.1:0-14207 GCA_964555305.1 uncultured Rhodobacter sp.
GAGGTGCTGACCGATGGCGCGGGGCACTTGACCGAAGGACCGGGCTTCAACATTTTTCTGGTCAGTCGGGGCCGGCTGACCACACCGGCCGAAGGGGTGTTTGACGGAATGACGCGCCGCACCGTGATCGAGCTTTGCCACGAACTGGATCTTCCGCTTGCTGAAACGAGCGTTCGGATCGAAGACCTGCGCCAGGCTGACGAGGTCTTTCTGTCCAGCACCGCCGGTGGAATCATGCCTGTTACACGCATCGACTCGCGCTCTGTGGGCAATGGTGCGCCGGGGTTGACCACGAGTCTGCTGCAGCAAATCTACTGGGACCGGAAAGCCCAAGGCTGGCACGGCGAAGCGATTGACTATGCGACCTGACTTTTTTTGTTCGGTCTAGAGCGACTGCATCAAGGGTGCCTGCTTGCGTCAGATGTCAACTGCGCTGAGTAAAGGCTGAGCAGAACTCGCGTGCCACTTCCGCGATCCCGGGTGCGTCGAGCCGGTACTGAGCGTAGAGCGCGGCTGGTGGCCCGATTTCGACATACCGGTCCGGGACGCCGTGGCGACGGAAGGGAACGCGCGGCAGGTCGACCAGCACCTCGGCGACGGCCGAGCCGAGGCCGCCGGTGATATTGTGCTCTTCGATTGTCAGGATGCGGCCAGTATCTTCCGCAGCCGCTTGGATCTCGGCGCGATCCAGCGGGCTGATCGTGTGCATGTCCACCACCCGAACTGAGAGTCCGTCTTCTGCCTCCAGCGTCGCTGCGGCATCGAGCGTGGCGCGGACCACGCTGCCAGTGGCTATGAGGGTCAGATCAAGGCCTTCTTGCAGGCGGATCGCTCGCCCAATCTTCAGATCGGGCACCGAGTCGTAGACCACCGGATCGCGACCGCGGCCGAGCCGGATGTACATGGCTCCGGGATGGTCCACCGACTTACGCAGGACGGCGCGCAGATGATTGGCGTCGGTGGCACAAATCACGGTCAGATCGGCCATGACGCGCAACATCCCCAGATCCTCAAGCGCGTGGTGGGACGAACCGTAGAAGCCCATCGACATACCCGAATGCGTGCCAATCACCCGAACGGGCATTCGGGGATACGCGCAGTCGGTGCGGATCTGCTCGGCTCCGAGAATGGCGCAGAAGCTGGCAAAGGTAGCGACATAGGGAATCAGACCGCAGGACGCCATACCGGCGGCTGCGGTGATCATGTTTTTCTCGGCGATGCCGAAGTTGACAAAGCGATCCGGATGCACATCCCTGAAGTCATTGGTCCGGTTAGCCGAGGCGAGGTCGGCGGTCGCGACCACGATACGCGGGTCGGAGCGTGCCATCTCAGCCAGCTCCTCGCCCAGCACGAAGGCCGGCAGGCCTTTTTTGGGCGTACCCCGGACCGAGCGCGCATCCCTGAAGGTTGTCTTGCCGTCAGTGGTGCCGCGGAAGATCTCGGCTTCATTCTGCATTTCGGTGCTCATTCGGCGTGCTCCGGGTTGTAGGGCTGCAATCCGGCCTCCAGTTCGGTCATCACGTCATCATAGTCCTCGCCGACCAAGTTGCCGACATGCCAGTCCAGCGACATCTCCATCCGCCGGACGCCGCGCCCCTTGATCGTATCGAAGACGATAGCCTGCGGCTTTCCGGTGGTACCCTGGGGCAGCCTGACGAAGGCATCCAGGATCGCCGAAAGGTCATGACCATCGACGCGCTGCACGTCCCATCCGAAGCTGGCGAAGCGGTCCTGCACAGGTTCGATCGTCATGACGTCTTCGGTATGACCATCGATGCTGAGCCCGTTGCGGTCCAGAAGGACGACAAGATGGCCGAGCTTGAGATGGCCGGCCGAATTGACCGCCTCCCAGATCTGGCCTTCAGAAAGCTCCCCATCGCCCAGCATCACATAGGTACGATAGTCGCGCCCGGTGATACGCCCTGCCAGCGCCATGCCCACCCCAACCGAAAGCCCGTGACCGAGCGAGCCGGAGGAGAAGTCGAGTCCGCGCACCTTTTTCATATCTGGATGATCGCCGTAGTTCGAGCCGAGCCGGGTATAGGTGTCAAGCTCGGACGGGTCGAAATAGCCCAGATCCGCCAAGACAGGATAAAGACCAATGGCGGCATGACCTTTCGACATGACGAAGCGGTCGCGGTCCGCCCATGAGGGGTTCGCCGGCTCAATACGCATCTGCGAATAGTAGAGGGCAGAGAGAATCTCGGCGCAGGAAAACGTGGAAGAATAGTGCCCCGCTCCGGCAATACGGGTAAGGCGGACCGTTTCGGTCCGAATGAACTTCGCCCGTTCCTCTAGAACCGGGAGGCTGACGTTACTTCTCATTGGATCCCCGTCCTTTCCAACGCTGGAGGCGGCATATTGATATATCAAAAAATTGGATCTAGCCACAACCTAAAAAGCTTTTGACGTCAGGAGGCAGATCATGACCAACAATTTTTCTCAGATGATATATCATATGAGGTCCGGCGATCTGAGGCAATCGATCGATTATCATGATGCAGGCGGTTTCAAATGCGTCCAAGGCCGCTCCTCTTCGATCACGGCACCCAGATCCAGTATTTCCATGTCATGGTACCAGCGCCCAACAAGTTGCACAGAGGTCGGCAGACCATCATTGCCCATACCTGACGGTATCGCCAACGCGGGGTGACCAGTCAGGTTGAACGGATAGCAATAGGGCGACATGCCCTGTCGGGTCAGCCCGTTCTCCTCGTCGTCCACCATGACCTGTTCGTTCAGCGCCTCGAAATCGGCGGGCAGTGCAGTGCGAGTCACAGTCGGGCTGACCAGCACGTCGTAGCGGTCGAAAAGCGTCTGCACATGCCGGTACAGCCGGCTTCGTGCAAGCTGAGCGTTGCGGTAATCCTCGACAGTAAAGATGCGACCACGTTTGATGAAGCCAAGATAGACCGGGTCCATTCGGTCTCCCCATTCCTCTACATATGGTCCGCCGGCCACAGCGATATTGGCCTGATACATGACTCGGCCTTCGTACTCGATCCAGTCGACCGACTCCGTCACCTCCTCGACATGGGCGCCGCGTCTTGCCAAAGCTTCAAGGACCGCCCTCGTGTTTGCCTCCACATCGCGCGAGACTAGGCGGTTCGCCATTCGCGGAATGTATCCGATACGCAGCCCGTGCAAGTTGGCCACGGTCTTTGGCGCGGCCGGGCGGGGGGCCGCCAGTGACCAGGGGTCCAGCGGATCTGGTCCCGCAAGAGCGCGCAGCAACAAAGCGCTGTCCTCGACGGTGCGTGATAATGGTCCGGCAGCTGCGTAGTTGAAGAAGGCGTCGGTCGCTTCGGCATATGGGAACAACCCGGGTGAAGGCTTAAGCCCCACCGTTCCGCATGCGGCTGCCGGGATGCGGATTGAGCCCGCCCCGTCAGTGCCGATCCCCAATGGACCAATCCCCGCCGCCACGGCGCAGGCGGCTCCGCCCGACGAACCGCCGGCGTAGCGCGAGGTATCCCAAGGGTTGCGGGTGGTCCCGAAATGCGGCCCGTCGGTCTGTCCCTTGTGTCCGAACTCAGGCGTGTGCGACTTGGCAAACATCACGCCCCCGGCCGCGTGCAGGCGAGCGACCAGAACGTCGTCGTTGTCAGGAACATACCCAGCATGGATCGCTGAGCCGTATTCGGTTGGTATGCCCTTGGTCTTCAGCAGATCCTTCACATGAACCGGCAGACCGTGCAGCGGCCCCAGTTCATCTCCCCGCATGACCGCGGCCTCGGCCGCTATCGCGGCCTTCCGCGCGCTTTCCGCAGCGACATGCGAAAACGGGTTGAGCCGCTCTTGTTCGGCCGCGGCGCGGGAGAGGAGCGCGTCGAGATATTCGACAGGCGAAAGGTCTTTTTGCGCGATCATGGCGACAGCTTGCGAGGCGGTCAGCCAAGCGAGATCGGTCATGGGAGAACTCCGTCATGTAGGTGGCAAGCAACCTTGCGTCCGGGGGCGATTTCGCGAAGCGTCGGTGCCTCGACCCGGCAACGGTCAAAGGCATCAGGGCAGCGCGGACATAGGCTGCATCCCGAGAGACGGTTGAGGAGACTTGGCACCTCGCCTCGGATGGGCGGCTTGCGTGTGCCCACCTGCGGACGCGGAATCGCCGCCAGAAGAGCTCGAGTATAGGGATGCTTCGGATCATCATAGAGCGCCCGGCGCGGAGCAATCTCGACGATCTCGCCCGCATAGAGCACCGCAATACGGGTAGAGACGGCCCGAACGACGGCAAGGTCGTGAGCGATGAAAAGATAGGACAGCCCCAACCGTTCCTGCAGATCCAACAGCAAGTTGATAATCTGAGCTTGCATCGACACGTCGAGTGCCGCGACCGCTTCGTCACAGACGATGAAGGATGGATCCAGCGCCAGCGCGCGCGCGATAATGATTCGCTGACGCTGACCGCCCGAAAACTCGTGGGGGAACCGGTCTGCAAAGTCGTTCGGCAGCCCCACCAGATCCAGAAGCTGCGCGACCCGATCAGCGCGATCCCTGCGCGACCAGCCGCCTCTAACGTCGATGGGTTCGGCAATGACATCCGAAATCCGCATCCGCGGGTTCATTGCCGAGTGAGGGTCCTGGAAAACGAACTGCAGCTTGTGACGCACCCGCGCGAGCGCCCTGTGGCCGCCACGGCCGGTGATGGTCTCACCGAAAAGTTCTACAGAGCCTGAAGTCGCCGGCAATAGTCCGACGAGCATCCTGCCGATGGTGGATTTACCCGAGCCGGACTCTCCTACCAAGCCAAGGGTTTCGCCGGGCATGACGTCGAATGTTACGTCGTTTACCGCACGTAGAACTTGGCGCCCGCGGAGCCCGCCTCCGAAGTCCCGTCGCAGTTCGCGCACACGAATGATCGGTGCCTGCGTAACGGGAATTTTGACGAGGGGCGAGTCCATCATGGAGATGCCTCCTTTGCAGCAAGCCGCACCGGACATCGGATCAAGTGACCGGGGCCGAAAACCTTCAGGCTTGGGGCGGCGGTCGTGCAGGCGGGTTGTGCCAATCCGCAGCGCGGTGCAAAGCTGCAACCCGGCGGTTCACGACCCGGATCCGGTATTCGGCCCGGAATTGCATAGAGGCGGTGCATGTCCTCGTCAGGAGAAGGGATCGCCCGCAGAAGTCCCTCGGAATAGGGGTGTGCGGGGTGCTCAAAAATGGTGCGCGCAGGTGCGTCCTCGACCAGTTTGCCGGCATACATAACCAGCACCCGTTCGACGAACTCGGCGACGAGCCCCATATCGTGCGATATGAGGATTACCGACATCCCGATTTCCTCGCGCAGTTCGCGCAATAGATCCAGTATCTGCGCTTGCACGGTTACGTCCAGTGCGGTTGTCGGCTCGTCGGCGATCAGCAACCGCGGACGGCAAGCAATGGCCATGGCGATCATCACCCTCTGACGCATCCCGCCAGACAATTGGTGGGGGTAATCGTCGACCCGGCTTCTCGCATCGGGAATGCGCACCATATCGAGTAGCTCCGCCGCTTCACTATGCGCGGTGCGGGCGTCGAGGCCACGGTGAATCCGCAAAGTCTCGCCGATCTGTTCGCCAACCGTCAGTACGGGATTGAGCGAGTGCATCGGGTCCTGGAAGATCATTGCGATGTCGCGCCCGCGCAGCTGGCGCAGCTGGCGCTCGGGCAGGCGCAGCAGATCTTTCCCATCGAATCGGATTGCGCCAGTCATCCGCGTGTTGCGCTGCGCGTGCAACCGCAGGATCGAGAGCGCCGTCACCGATTTTCCCGAGCCGCTTTCACCGACGATGCCGAGGCTCGATTTCGCGCCAAGCGTGAAGCTCACGTCGTCGACCGTACGGATCCAGCCGCTATCCACCCGAAAACCGACTGAGAGATCTTCGACCTCCAGCATCTCAAGCCTCGATCTTCAGCCGCGGGTCGAGCACATCGCGCAACCCGTCGCCAAGAAGGTTCATTCCCAGCGCGGCAAGGCTGATGGCCAAGCCAGGGAAAAGCATGATCCACCAAGCCTCGACGGAATAGTCGCGGCCTTCGGCGATGATGTTGCCCCAGGACGGATGCGGTGGCGGCGGGCCGATCCCGAGGAAGGACAGCGCCGCCTCGGCCAGGATCGCATAGGCAAAGACGAAGGTGACCGAAACCAGAAGCGGCGCGAGGCTGTTAGGCAGTATGTGGCGGAAGATGATCCGCCCCGCGCCCGCGCCGCTGACGCGGGCGGCATCGACATAGTCGAGCTCGCGCACGACCAACGCGGTGGCGCGAACGACCCGCGCGATGCGCGGCACATAGGCCGACGCCAAAGCGATGATGACGCTCGAAACCTGCGGGCCGAGAGCTGCATTGATGCCTATCGCCAGAAGGATTGCCGGAAAGGCCAGCAGGGCGTCCATGATCCTCATGATGATGCCGTCGAGAGTGCGAAACCAGGCGGAGGCCAACCCGACCAGCGCCCCCCCAACTGCAGCGAGCGTCGCCGAGGCAAAGCCAATCCACAGGGAGTTGCGTGCGCCGTAGAGAACACGCGTGAAGATGTCGCGGCCGAAATTGTCCGCACCGAACCAGAATTCCGCCGAAGGCGGGGCGAAACGGTTGCGCAAGGCCATCGCATTTGGCTGGCCGCTGGAGATTAGCGGTGCGGCTAGCGCGAGGACGACGATGACGAAAACGATCCCCGCCCCCACCCGGAAGGAGCGATGCCGTGCGAGCCGACGCAAAAGAATGCGGCCCCGCACAGCGCGCGGTCGCATATCATCTGAAGCAGCCAGCGCCGAGACCTCAGTCATAGCGGACCCTTGGGTCGATATAGGCGTAAATTAGGTCAATCAGGATGTTGATGAAGACGAAGGAAAAGCCGAGCAGCAGCAACGTGCCCTGCACCACCGGGTAGTCGCGCGCCATGATTGCCTGCACCAGCAATCGCCCTATGCCTGGCAAAGCAAAGATCTGCTCGATAACCACCGAGCCGCCGATCAGGAGGCTGAGGATGTAACCCGAGACGGTGATCACCTGCATCAGCGTGTTACGGAAAGCGTGTTTTGCGATTGTGACACGGGGGGACACGCCCTTGGCGCGTGCCGTGCGGATATAGTCCTGGTCAAGCACATCCAGCATCGCGGAGCGGGTCATCCGCGCCAGGTAGCCGATCTGGAAAAGTGCAAGAACCACGGCAGGCTGGATCAGCGAGGCAAGCCAACCCGAGAAGCTGAGGGTCAGAGGTACGTAGCCGGATGAAGGGAGCCAGCCTAGCGTAACCGAGAACAGGATGACCGAAAGAATCGCGATCCAGAAGTTAGGGACAGAGACGCCTACTAGTGCGACGATCATCACGGCGCTGTCTGCCCATGTGTCGCGCCAGACGGCAGCGACCATGCCGAGCACGATGCCAAACGGTATCGTGATGGCAAAAGCGACCAGTGCCAAGGACAGGGTGACCGGCAAGCGTTCAACTACTGCTTCTGCCACGGGTTGGTTCAGCATCAGCGAACGCCCGAAATCACCCTGAAGTACATTGCTAAACCAAAGCCAGAGTTGGGCCGCCACCGGTTGGTCGAGGCCAAGATCGCGACGCACTTGGGCGACGGCTTCCCTGTCGGCCATGTCGCCAGCGATGATCGTTGCCGGGTCGCCGGGCAGCAGATGCATCAGCAGGAAGGTCAGTACCGCCACAAAGAACATGACCGGAATGGCCTGCGCAATGCGGAAGGCGATTAGCTTGGGCATGGCTCGGCTTTCTGGCCTGAGGGGTGGAGTTCGGAAGGGTAGAGGCGGCCGGCCCTTGCCGCCGGCCGCTGGAATGACTGCTAGCCTCAGCTGTCGAGCCACATGTCCCAGAAGAGATTGATGTTGAACTCCCTGAAGCCCTTCAACTCGTCGGCGATTGCCCGGTTCGAGCCGCGGTCTGACACCTTGATCATGTAGGCGCCTTCCAGGACTTCAGCTTCAATGATCTTCCATGCGGCGACGCGATCTTCAAGCTCTAGTGAGCTATAGAAGGTAGCGAAGGCATCATCGAGAACCTGATTATCCTGGATGTGCGGGAAGTTGTAGATCATCGTTTCCCACTGCTGCGGTCCAAGGATTGGGTTCGAGCAGAAAGACGTGGTCGAGACGTTCCATCCGCCCTCGCCCGATTGCATGTTTGAGGCGTTGGTGGTCCAGTCGGTGATGTCCAGTTGAACATTCATGCCCGCCATTCTCAGCTGTTCGGCCAGCACCAGGATCGAGTCGCGCATATAGCTGTAGTTGTTGTTCGACTGCAGCAGGATCGGTTCGTTCTGGTAGCCGGCTTCCTGTAGCAGCGCCTGCGCCCCCTCAGGGTCCGCTTGATCATACCACTGGGCGTTCTCGTCGCCGATGAAATAGGCGCCGCCGGGGTAGACCATCGAAAAGTTGGGCCGGGCGGCTTCACCGGAGGCGATGATCAGATCCTCGACCGCCGTGGCGGTGCGGATTGCCTGTCGGATTAGACGGTTGTCGGTGGGTGCCTGGCTGGAATGCACGATCAGATACTGCTGACAGAAGGGGAAGACCGTGATCGGCGTCACGCCCTCGGTACCCTCCAAGCGTCTTGACAGATCAAGCGGAAGCGCGGTGGTGATATGTGCCTCGCCAGTCTGCATCGCTGCCACACGGGCATTGGCCTCGGGTAGGAAGTTGTAGCGCACGGCGTCGACATGGACGGTCTTCCTGCCAACATAGCCATCTGGTCCATCGGCATCCTCACGCGCGACGTATTCGGGGTTACGTTCGATAACCAGATGGCTGTCTCTCACCCATTCGCCCAGAGTGAATGGGCCGGTACCGATCACTTCGATTTCGCGCGGTGGGGCGTCGCGCTGCGAGGCTGGCATGATCGAGAAGGGATAGACAGGCGTCTTAAGTTGGTCGATGAAGGCGGCGTTGAGATTGTTGAGTTCGATCACGAATGTATAGGGATCGGGCGTGCGGTATTCCTTGACATCGGCCAGCGCGCCACGGCCCGGGCTTACCTCGGCATAGCGATCGAAGGTCGCCTTCACGTCTTCCGAGGTCATCTCGTCGCCGTTGTGGAACTTCACCCCTCGGCGCAGCTGAAAGGTGAAGGTTCGGCCATCGTCGGAAATCTCGTAGCTTTCCGCCAGCATCGGCTGGGCGTCGTAGTCATTGTCCATCGAGATCAGCGGCTCAAAGACATGCGCGATGACCTCAAGTTCAACGAGGCTGGCGGCCATCTGAGGGTCGAGCTGTCCAGGTCCGGCGTTGTTGGCATAGATGATGGTGCCGCCTTGTCTGGGCTCGTCTGCCAGTACGGCGGCGAGTGGCGCGGTGGCCAGAAGTGCAGCCGAAAGCAGAAGGCTGGCGGAGCGGCGGGTGTCGAAATGCGTCATTAGTCTCGTTCTCCCTGTTGCGGTCCGTCTTGGTTCGGCCTGGTTGGGGCCATGCTGGTCGTTCTGGGCACGCGTTACCCGGATCATGCCGGGTGGAAACAGATGCGACTGGCCGCATGGGCCTCGACCGCGGCGGCGGTGTAGGGCATCGGGATCATCTCGCCCCGCGCCCAAAGTGGGTTCTGGTCGGAATAATGCGGATCGCCGGGGTGGCCGGACGCGCCGTGGAGCACGATCCAGCGGCTATTGTCCCAATCCGCCAGATCGAAGACATAGCGTGCAACCGGGCCATAGACCGAGCGAGTGCCTTGGGCCGGGAAGCCCCCGGTGGCAAGCACGCAATCCCCGTCGCCGCCGGTCGGGTCCGATGTCGGCGCGGCGGCGCCCGGCGAGTCGGGGAACAGATGCGAGAGGGGATGCACGAAGATCGGCAAATGCGCCTGGCCCCAGGTTTCGGGGATGGGGCCGGCGGCAACAGTGGCTACGGCCTCTCGGATCACCTCTCGCCACGTTGCACCGCCGAGAAGTTGGGTGTCATCGGCGCGCAAGAGGTTTGGCAGCGTCCACCAGAGCTGGTTGAGTGCCGGGATGCCGGGCGCCGGTTGCGCAAAGGGATGGCTCGATGCTCCCGCGAGCCCAGACTGCCGGGCGAGAATGCGGGTCATCTCCTGCCGGATCTGGTAGTAGATCGTGGGCGCGATAAAGCCAGGATCCATCCGTCCATCCCAGGCAGCAAGGGCGGCGAGCAATCCCCGGCTCTCGGCCACGTCAGCACCCAGGATGCGCGCGGCTATTTCGCGCGCGGGGGCGCTGTCGGTGTCCCGAAGAAACTCGATCATGTCGCCTGCCGTCAGGCTGGCCGACCGCTCGATCCTTTGCACCAGGCGGGTGGCGCGGGTGGTCGGGTGGCAGTCTGTGGTCAGGTAGTCTGGGTGATCCTCTGCGACCAACCTATTGTTGGCGGTGACGACATGGCCCTGATCGGGGTTGATCTGGCGCGGCATCCGCTCGAAGGGGATCGTCCCGCGCCATTCGTGCCGACCCGTCCAGCCGGGCATCGGTAGCCAACCATTGGACCGGTCGCGCTCTGGCACGACGGCACGGACCAGGACGCCGATATGGCCGTCGCGATCGGCTCCCACAAGGTTGTGGTCGATCACGCCCCAACCCCGGCAGGCATTGTAGAATGTATCTAGTGTCGGCGCCTTGAGCATCGGCAGCAGGCAATCGAGCGAGCGATCAGTTTCGAAAAGCTGCACCGACTTCAGCGCCAACGCTGTTCCCTCGGCGGGATTCCCGGCAATCACCGGACCGTGGCGCGTTTCGGTGACGGTGACAGCCTCCTCGGCCGCGCCGCGGACCGCGATAGTCTCCTGCCGGATGGTGGCGTCTGCCCAGCCGTTCTCGGTCCGGTAGCGAGTGCCACCGTCGCCGAATGCCTCGACGTATAAGTCGTGAATATCGGCAAAGGAATGAGTGACGCACCAAGCCACGCGCTCGGTATGGCAGAAATGCGGAAAGCCGGGCACGCCCGGCACCGAAAAGCCGATGGCGTCGAATTCCGGTCCGGACAGGTGTAGCTGGCTATACATGCCGGGGATCTCGTACTGGCGGTGCGGATCCCCCGCGACCAGCGGCATGCCCGTGGCCGTGCGCGCGCCCGCCACCGCCCAGTTGTTCGACCCGCCGACCGTCGCATCCTCTGGAGCGCCGCCCGAGAGCGCCTCGATACCCGGCCGCAGCGCCTCCAGATCAGCCGAAAGGCGATCTCCCTCGGGGCCCTGCGGAAAAATGAAGCGTTCCTTGCCGCCACTGTCATAGCGCAGCAGCGGCAGGGTTTCTGGCCCGACGGTGCCAAGCGCCGCCGCCCGCCAGAGCTTGAACCAGACCGAGCCCATGAGAAGGCCTCGCTGACGCATCACGGCGACCGAGAACCACGGCTCCCATCGTATCGGCGAAGCGTTCAGAAGCTGGTATTCCGGCGCTGTGCAGCCGGCATCGATCCATGCGTTCACGCCCTTCGCATAGGCTTCCAGCATCGCGCGCGTCGTCGGGACCAGCGCGTCGAAATCCCGCCGCGAGGCCGCTTCGACACCCAACTGACGAGCCAGCCGGTCGCCGGGCAGGGCAGTAGGCCCGGCCCATTCGGCAAATCGGCCGATCGCCCGGCGCAGTGCGGCCTCCATCTGCCACATGCGGTCCTGGGCATGGACATGACCGTTCAGGAAGAAGACATCCGCCGTTTCTGAGGCCCGGACATGCGGCACGCCCCACTTATCGCGCAGGATCTGCGCCGGAGCCTGCAGTCCATGCAGCGCGACGGTCGTTTCGGCAGCATGCGATCCATGCGATGAGGAGTTCAGCGATGCCATTCCGGCCTCTCCGGTGATTCGGATATATCATAGCGCCGATGCCCGCATCCGCGCAGCAAAAAGTGTTCGGATTGTCCCTATCAGTCAGCTCCCATCAGTCGACGGCGCCTTCGACTTCCGGCTCTTGGGCTTGCCGGCCTCGATTCCAAACGCCGCGCTCGGCGGGTGCCCGGGCCTTCCCTTCGCTCATGCCACAACCGAACGGGACCGCGACAATGCACCGAAAGCATCGTCGATGGCCTGGAGCGCCTCGTCGATCACAGCCTCAGTGTGTGCAAGCGAAAGGAACATGTTGTGCTTGTGGTGCATATAGACGCCACGAGCCAGCGCCTCCTGGCAAAAGCTTTCGGCCAGCTTCGCCTCGGGGTCGTCGGCGAATTGCATAAGCGGAATGGCCGGTGGGCCGGACATCGCCACCTCAAAGCCGTGGCGTGCGGCACATTCGGTCACTCCAGCGGTAAAATGGATACCGCCGGCGCGAAGCCGGGCGGGGCCGTCCTCGCGGTGCAGGATTTCGTTGACTTTGACTGCTGCGGCCATGGGCGCACCGCCATACCAGAAAGAGCCTGTGACGAAGATTTGCTCGCCCGCAGTGCGGAAACGGTCATTGCCGGTCACCGCGGCCAGCGGGTAGCCGTTCGCGATGGCCTTGGAATAGCCGGCAAGATCGGGCCTGATCCCGACCCCCTCCCAGCTGCCGCCAAGATCAAGCCGGAAGCCCGCGCGCACATCGTCTAGGACCAGCGCGGCATCCAGCCGGTCGCAATGGTCCCGGGCAGCGCGCGCGAAGGCCGGGATCGGAAGGTCCTGCCGGATGCCCAGGTCGTGGCGAAAGGCCGAGACGACAATCGCTGCCAGATCGTCGCCGGCTTGATCGACGGCGGCGTCGAGGCTGTCGATGTCATTGTAGTCGAAATGCAGCAAATGCGCCCGGTCCTCGGCTGTCACCCCTACTAGTGAGGGCGTGCACCACGGCACCGCCCCGTGATAGGCGCCACGGGCGACCAGGATCTTGCGCCGCCCGGTCCCGGCACGGGCGAGGGTCACGCAGGTCGTCATGGCATCCGATCCATTCTTCTGGAACAGAGCCCAGTCTGCGTGGGGAATTGTTTCGACCAGGCGTTCGGCCAGCACCACGGCATGTTCCGTCGGCCCGTTGAGGCAGTCGCCCGCCTCAAGCTGCGCGCGCGCCGCCGCCTCAACCTCTGCGTTACCGTGCCCAAGGATGATCGGGCCCCAGCTGCACATGAAGTCGATAAAGCTGCGCCCATCTGCATCTCGCACGCGCGCGCCCTTCCCACCGGAATAAAACTGCGGATACCCTGCGGGCACTGCCGCTGCGCGCATATGGCCCCACATGCCGTTCGGAATGACGCTGGCCGCGCGCGCACGTAGACGGGAATCCAGAGTGTCGGTGGTTTGAGGGGCGGGGGTCATGAGAATGCTCCGTCTCGGATGGGCTGGACCGAGTGATCGAACACGCGAGAATCACTTGGACCTGATATAACATAGTTGCCATTGGATTGGTGCTCGTCAAGACGTTCCAGCGATGGCAGGGGAGGAGCCTAGCCATTGTCGCTTGTTTTTCCCCTATTTTACATTTGTTTATGCGCTCTTCATGGCGCGGCTTTACGGATTCTTCCCCGTTAACTTGGTATATCATAATGCCCTCGCATCTTTCCTTCGTACGACGGAGAAGACGTGAAGGCCCTTTGTGTCAGGATCTCGTGCCTGCGGGGCGGTATAGTGCGCGCATCGCATTCCTGACCTTTCGTGCCTTCTTAGGGGCACGATGGTCCTCACTCCTGTTTATGCCAGCCGGAACGCGGCGCTACCTGTCGGCGTGCTGCAGGCGGGCTCTCGTGCGGACTAAAAGGATAACCGATCGAATAGGATGACCGGCCAAAGCTTCTCCGCGCCGCGGTGAAAGGTGGCATCGACGCCACCCCATCTGGGGTCCGCAGAGTCAGGCAAAACACGCGGCTCGCAACTGACCACCATATCTTCAGAGGATAGCGCATCTTGCACTTGGCCCCCGAAAAGTAGGCACCCTCAAAAACGCCTTCTCGTTTCATATTCTTCTGCTTCAGCGCAGCTTCAGTTCATTTCCCAAACGCAATCTGCAAGACGCTAACGCAAACTCCCGTCGTTGAGCAGCCCGCCGATGGGCAGGTGGTACAATCTTCGGTGCCGCGTATCCCAAGCCGAGTCCTTCCTCCATCTTTCGGCGATCAAACGCGATTTCGCTGCGTTGATCTTCAGCCCCGTGCGCTTTGCCTAGGTCTCAGGACCCATAAATTTGCTTGAGCGGGTGGCTGCGGCGTGATTCAAGCTCCCGAAGAGAGGGGGCATGATGAGCGATCTCTATTGGCTGACGGACGAGCAGATGGAGCGGCTGCGGCCGTTCTTCCCGAAATCGCGCGGCAAGCCTCGGGTCGATGACCGGAAGGTTCTGAGCGGTATAATCTTCATCAATCGCAAC
>CAZKSE010000091.1:0-14022 GCA_964555305.1 uncultured Rhodobacter sp.
ACGCTTCAAGGACGAGGTGAAGGAAGTCATCTCGGGCCAGGAATGCGGCATGGCCTTCGAGAACTACGATGACATCCGCCAAGGCGACGTGATCGAGATCTTCGAACGCGAAACGGTCGAGCGTACGCTCTGATCGCTGGCTGACGACACGCACAGGGGCGGCTTCGGCCGCCCCTTTCGTTTGCCAGATGCGCCCGCCGTCCTACCCTGCCCCTGGCGGCCTGCCCATTTGCCGATCTGCGTGTGAGCCGGTAGAAACGATCGAAACGGACAGAAACGGGGACTTACGCTTGTCGATACTGCGGATTCTTGTGCTTTGGCTTCTTCTGGCGCTGCCGGCTGCGGCGCAATCGGTTTTTCCCCAGGCGGCGGAGGAACCCACGACATCCTCTGCTGCGACGAACGGAGATGCCGCCGCGCAGCTGATCGAGATTCTGCGCGACGACGCCGCGCGCGAAGCGCTGATCCGCCAGCTTGAGACGAGGGCTGCCGAATCCGACGCCCTCTCCGTGGCCCCTGAGCCGGAGCCCGAACCGCAGATCTCCTTGGCCCGGCAGATCGCCGAACACACCCGCGGCGCCGCCGAAGGGGCGACCGAACTGCTCTTCGACATCGTCGGCTCGGCCGGTACCGTACTGTCGGTCTTCACCGATAGCACGCGCATCAACTGGACCGAATTGACCGACGCAGTGACTTCGCTGCTTCTGGTCGGCGCGGTAACGCTGGGCCTGTTCTTTGCCCTGCGTCTGATCGGCATGCGCATCTTCGCCGCGATGGCCGCCCGCACCGGCGACCGGCACTGGCTCTTCATGCTGGCGCTGATTGTAGGCTCAAGCGTTGTGGACGCGCTGATCATCGTGCTGGCTTGGGCAGGCGGCTATGCCTTCGCGCTCTTCTTCGGAGAGCCGGGGGTCATGGACTTCCGCCAAAGCCTGTTTCTCAACGCATTCCTTCTGATCGAATTGGTCAAGGTAGCGCTGCGCGGCATCTTCGCGCCCAATTTCGTCAGGCTCCGCTTCGCCCCAATGAGCGACGAGACCGCCGCCTACTGGTATTTTTGGTCCTCGCGTCTGGTCAGCCTGCTGGGTTACGGCACGCTTCTAATCGTGCCGATCATCAATGCCGCGATCTCGTTCGCGATCGGGCGCAGTGTGACCGTGCTGATCGTGGTCACTGCGCTTCTGATCGCGATCCTGATCGTCCTGCAGAACCGCGCGCCAATTGCCCGCGCCCTGCGCGCGCGCCATGAGCGCATGCCAGAGGATCTGGTCGGCCGGATCGAGGCATTCTTTGCCGGGTTCTGGCACTGGCTCGCGATCGCCTATCTGGTGGCGCTGTTTCTGGTCTGGACGATCCGCCCCGAGGATGCGCTGCCCTTCATGCTGATGGCGACGCTGAACTCGGTTATCGCGGTGGTCGTCGGCGTCGTGGTAATGGCCCTTATCAGCCGCGCGATCACCGGCGGCATGCGCCTGCCAGAGGACGTGCGCGAAACGTTGCCGCTTCTGGAAGAGCGCCTCAACGCCTTCGTGCCCACGATACTGAAAGTGCTGCGCCTGCTGGTCTTTCTGGTCGTGCTGCTTGCCATTGCGCAGGCCTGGCAGGTGATGGATTTCATGGGCTGGCTTGCGACCGAGGTTGGCCGCGACGTGACCGGCCGCATCGTTTCGGCGGCGCTGGTGGTGCTGATCGCGCTCGCGGTCTGGCTGGCAGTGTCTTCCTTCATCGAATACCGGCTGAACCCGGTCGTCGGCACCGTGCCGACGGCGCGCGAACGCACGCTTCTGTCGCTGTTCCGCAATGCCTTCACCGTCGCGGTGGTGATCCTGGGCACGATGCTGGCGTTGTCGCAACTGGGTGTGAACATAGCGCCGCTTCTGGCGGGTGCCGGTGTGCTGGGTCTGGCCATCGGTTTCGGCGCGCAGAAACTGGTGCAGGACATCATCACCGGCGCCTTCATCCAGGTCGAGAATGCGATGAACGAGGGCGATGTCGTCACCGCCGGCGGCACCACCGGCGTGGTCGAGAAACTGACCATCCGCTCGGTCGGACTGCGCGACGTAAACGGCACCTACCACCTGATCCCGTTCAGTTCGGTCGACATGGTGTCGAACTTCATGAAGGGCTTCAGCTATCATGTCGCCAATGTCGCCATCGCCTACCGCGAGGATGTGGGCGAAGTGAAGGAGCTGATGCAGAGGGCGTTCGACATCCTGCGCGACAGCGAACACGGCGCCAGCATCATTGGCGAATTCGAGATCCATGGCGTAGCCGAACTGGGCGACTCGGCGGTGACAGTGCGCGGCCGGATCAAGACGCTTCCGGGCATGCAATGGGCCATCGGTCGTGCTTACAACGAGATCATCAAGCGCGTGCTCGATGACGCCGGGGTCGAGATCCCCTTCCCGCACATGACACTCTACATGGGCCAGGAAAAGGACGGAAACGCCCCGCCCCTGAATTTGCGCCGCGCCCCGGCGTTGCGCGACGCACCGAAGCCCCCTGCCGGCCCGCCAAGCGACGCCAGCACGCTCGAGCTGCGCGCCGATGCGGCCGAGGCAACGGATGCCGCCCGCGCCCGCACCGAGCACGAGCAAGAGGAGGCCGACGAAACCGCCGCCGCCGTCCGTCGTAACCTGCCGAGCCAGGACGAGGCCGAAAGCCGCTAGGCGGCCTCAGTCCGGAGTGTGGGCAAAAAGCGGGTCGCGCGCGACCAGCGCGGGACGGGTCAGCGCGGCGAGGCTCTGACGCTGCCGCCCCGCCGTGTCGAAATTGGCGGGCTCCAGCCAGGCAGTATAGGCCGCCGAAAGTGCGGGCCAGTCAGTATCGATGGCGGCAAACCAGGCAGTGTCGCGGTTGCGGCCCTTGACGACACCGGCCTGGCGGAAGATTCCCTCGAAGCTGAAGCCGAACCGTTCGGCCGCACGGCGCGACGGGTGGTTCGCCGCATCGCATTTCCATTCGAAACGTCGGTATCCGGCCTCGAAAGACCAGCGCATCAGCAGATAGACCGCCTCGGTCGCCTCGCGTGTGCGCTGAAGGCGCGGCGCGAAGGTCAGCCAACCTGTCTCGATCGAGCCGGCGCGCGGGTCCATCCGCATCAGGCTCAAGGTCCCGCCAAGCTGCCTGTCCGCCATCCGGATCGCGAAATGCAGCGGGTCGTGCAGCAGCCGCGCCCCGTCGAACCAGGCGCGATATCCGGCCGGATCGCTGAACGGCCCGTGCGGCAGATACTGCCACATTGCTCCGTCGCGATCCTCGGCGAAGGCGTCGAAAAGTCCAGCCTCATGGTCCGGCACCAATGGCTCCAGCCGGACATACCGCCCTGCCAGCGGCACGCGCGGCGACAGCGGCGGCGGGGTCCAGCCGGACAGATCCATCTCAGCTCTCCGGCGGCAGGACGCGCAGCCGCAACTCGCGCAGCTGTTCATTCGTGGGCTCGCTCGGGGCGCCCATCATCAGATCCTCGGCCCGCTGGTTCATCGGGAACATGATGACCTCGCGGATGTTGTTGGTCCCGGCCAGCAGCATCACGATCCGGTCGATGCCAGCCGCGCAGCCGCCATGCGGGGGGGCGCCGTAGCGGAACGCCTTGACCATCCCGCCGAAACGTTTCTCGACCTTCTCGCGGCCGTAGCCTGCCAGTTCGAATGCCTTGAACATGATTTCGGGCTTGTGGTTGCGGATTGCGCCCGAAAGGATCTCGTAGCCGTTGCAGGCCAGGTCATACTGGTATCCCTTGACCGCCAGCGGATCGCCCTCAAGCGCCTCTAGCCCGCCCTGAGGCATCGAGAACGGGTTGTGCGAGAAATCGACGACGCCGGTATCGGGGTCTTTCTCGTACATCGGAAAATCAACGATCCAGGCGAAACGGAAGCAGTCCGTCTCGCTCAGCTTCAGCTCCTCCCCGATCTCGACCCGCGCCTTGGCGGCGACCGGCTCGAAACTTTCGGGCTTGCCACCCAGAAAGAAGGCGGCATCGCCGGCCTTCAGGCCCAGCTGCTGTCGGATCGCCTCGGTCCGCTCGGGTCCGATGTTCTTGGCGATCGGGCCGGCGCCGACCGTGTAGCCCCCCTCCTCGCGCCAGAAGATGTACCCCATGCCGGGCAGGCCCTGCGCCTGGGCAAAGCTGTTCATCCGGTCGCAGAAGGCGCGGCTGCCGCCCGTCGGCGCGGGGATGGCGCGGATCTCGGTGCCGTCGTTCTCCAGAAGTTTCGCAAAAATGCCGAAGCCCGAGCCACGGAAATGATCGCTCACCTCCTGCATCTCGATGGGGCAGCGCAAGTCGGGCTTGTCGGTGCCGTATTTCTTCAAGCTCTCGGCATAGGGAATGCGGGGCCAGTCGGCATGGACCGTCCGGTCGTTTGCAAACTCCTCGAAGACAGTTTGCATAATCGGCTGCAAAGTGGCGAAGACATCCTCCTGCTCGACGAAGGACATTTCGACATCGAGCTGGTAGAAATCGGTCGGCGAACGATCAGCGCGCGGGTCCTCGTCACGGAAGCAGGGCGCGATCTGGAAATAGCGGTCGAAACCGGCGACCATGATCAACTGCTTGAACTGCTGCGGCGCCTGCGGCAGCGCGTAGAACTTGCCCGGGTGCAGCCGCGAGGGCACCAGGAAATCGCGCGCTCCTTCGGGGCTGGAGGCGGTCAGGATCGGTGTCTGGAATTCGGTGAACCCCGTATCCCACATCCGGTCGCGGAATGCTTTGACCACACGCGAGCGCAGCATCATGTTGGCGTGCAGCGTCTCGCGCCGCAGGTCCAGGAAGCGGTATGCGAGGCGCGTCTCTTCGGGATAGTCAGGCTCGCCGAAGACCGGCAGCGGCAATTCCTCGGCGGGGCCAAGGACGCGCAATTCGCGCACATAGACCTCGATCGCGCCGGTCGGGATGCGGGGGTTCACCAGCCCTTCGTCGCGCGCCTTGACGACCCCGTCGATCGAGACGACCCATTCGGCGCGCACCTTTTCCATCGCCTTGAAGGCCGGGCTGTCGCTGTCGGCCAGCACCTGCGTGACGCCGTAATGGTCGCGCAGGTCGATGAACAGCACGCCGCCGTGGTCGCGCACGCGATGAACCCAACCCGACAGGCGCACTTCCTGCCCGACGTGATCCGGTCTGAGATCGGCGCAGGTATGGCTGCGGTAGGGATGCATGACTGGCTCCGTTCGGCTGGAAAAGGCTCGCCGCGATACACCCCGCCAAGGCGTCGGAGTCAAGCCCGCCGCCTTGCGCGATCCGTGGGTGTCAGGGCGCGGGGCTGTCGGGATCGACGGGATGCGCGAAGAAGACGCCGTCGCGCAGAACCTCGATCACCGTTGCACGGCGGACATCCGGCGCCTCGGCCGCGGCGGCATAGGTCAGCGCCAGGTCGCAAAGCTGATTGATCAGCCGAGGGACGCCACCCGAGGCGCGATGCACGATCTCGGCGGCCTGACGGCTGAAGATGCCGGGCGTGCCGCCAGCCGTCAAGAGGCGCGCGGCGATATAGCCGCCGACCTCGTCGTGAGCGAGCGGGCCGAGGTGCTGGCCAACGGCGATGCGCTGCGCCAGCGGTGCAAGAGCCGGGCTGCGGAGGGTCCGCAGAAGCGGCGCCTGGCCGACCAGCAGAAGCTGCACTCCCGTTCCGCCATCGGCGCCCAGGTTGCCCATCAGACGCAGATCCTCCAGCGCCGGGGGCGCCAGGTTCTGCGCTTCATCGACAACGACCAGCACCCGACGATCCGCGCGCGCCTCGGTCCGGGCGAAGTCGGCGAGGGCAGCGAACGGGTCCTCGGTTGCCGCGTCGAGCCCCAGGGCGGCGGCGATCCGACCCAGGATATCCGCCCCGGGCCGCGGCGTTGCCACCAGCCCGACGGTCACGTCGGCATCGAGCCCTTCCAGGAAATGCGTCAGCAACGTGGTCTTGCCGCTGCCGATTTCGCCCGTCAGAATGGTGACCGGCGCGCCGGAGACCAACCCGTAGTCCAACACCGCATGTGCCATGCGATGCGCCGGCGACCAATAGAGAAACCCCGGATCCGGCGCGGGACCAAAGGGCGGCGCGTCGAAACCGAAATGTTCGAGATAGCGCTGCTCTGCCTGTCTCATCGCCCCCGGGAGCCTTCCTGCCGCCGCTCTCGGGCGGTTGCCTTGCCTTCGTGTCTAGCGGACCGGCAAAGGATGACAAAGCCTTGATCGTCGTCTTTTCTGCCCCTCTGGCGCCATAATCGTCGGGCAACAAAACGCCCGGTTGAACTTCTGACAGGGGGCGCAAACTGTGCGTGAAAGACGGGCCGCGCGAACATCTCGACGTGATCCGCGAGTACCTGGGGCGCGGGAAGCCTTGCGCCTTTCGCGACTGCCTGTCATGGCTGAAGCATGAACCCGCTCTTCCGTCCGTCGGCCGACAGCCACGCCCCTATCGTGCTCTGGATCGTGGCGATCTGCGCCGTGCCGGAGGTTGTGTTCACGCTGCTGGAAACCCCGCTCTTCGGCCTTCCCGAGGTGCGGCGCACGGCGCTGGTCACGCTTGCCTTCTGGCCGCAATTGCTGGGCGGCGGCTGGCAGCCAGTCTATCCGGGCCAATCGGCCAGCATGTTCGTGACCTATGCCTTCCTGCATGGCGGGTTCATGCATCTGTTGTTCAACATGCTGGTGCTAATCCATCTGGGCCGCGAATGCGTGGCGCGGCTAGGCGAATGGGGATTTTTCGTCCTTTACGTCCTTTCATCCATCGGCGGGGGCGTGGGCTTCGTGCTGCTGTCCAGTTCTGCGGGGCCGATGGTTGGCGCCTCGGGCGCGATCTTCGGGCTCTTTGGCGCGGTGCAGTACTGGGACTGGCAGCGACGCCGGGCAACAGGCGCGCCGCTGGGTCCGTTCTGGAAGGTGATGCTGGGCCTTGTTCTGATGAACCTGCTGCTTTTCGCGCTCGTCGGCGGATACCTGGCCTGGCAGGCGCATCTGGGCGGCTATGTCGCCGGTTTCCTGGTCGCGCGGCTGGTGACGCCCACCCTTCGGCACCGCACGCGCGGATTTCATTGACAATTGGTCCAAAGAAACGTTGCATTTTGGCGCAGACTGCGCCCTAAGAGAAATATGATCAAAATATTGACGCCGTAACCGTGACCGTCCAAACCGCCGATCCGCACATTGATCTCACCCCGGTGATCGCCATCCGCGGACTGCACAAGTCCTATGGCGAGCTGCAGGTGCTGAAGGGCATCGACGTCACGGCGCGGCCCGGGCAGGTGATCGCGCTTATCGGCTCGTCGGGTTCGGGCAAATCGACGCTCTTGCGCTGCTGCAATCTGCTGGAAGATAGCCAGGAAGGCGAGATCCTCTTCGAAGGCGAGCCCGTGCGCTGGAAAGGTCATGGTCCGAACCGTCAACCCGCAGACCGCGCGCAGGTCGTGCGGATCCGCACAAACCTCTCGATGGTATTTCAAAGCTTCAACCTGTGGGCCCACATGACCGTCCTGCAGAACGTCATGGAAGCGCCACTGACGGTGCTCCGGCAGGACCGTGCCGAGGTCGAGGCGCGGGCGCGGGCGCTTCTCGACAAGGTCGGCATCGGCGACAAGGCTGATGTGTACCCCGCGCAGATGTCGGGCGGCCAGCAGCAGCGCGCCGCCATTGCCCGCGCCCTCTGCATGCAGCCGCGCGCGCTTCTCTTTGACGAGCCGACCTCGGCGCTCGACCCCGAACTGGAGCAGGAGGTCGTGCGCGTCATCAAGACACTGGCCGAGGAAGGGCGCACCATGCTGATCGTGACCCATGACATGCGCCTGGCCGCGGATGTCGCCGACCATGTCATCTTCCTGCACCAGGGACGGATCGAGGAAGAGGGGCCGCCCGCAGCCGTCTTCGGCGCCCCCCGATCGACCCGGCTGCAGCAGTTCCTGCGGGCAACCGAACCTGCCTGAGGCAAGACCGAACACCAGATCCAACCAAGGGAGAACCACATGAAGAAACTGACCCTGACCCTCGCCGCGCTGGCGCTCTCGGCCACCGGCGCCGCCGCGCAGGACGTTGTCCGCATGGGCACCGAAGGCGCCTATCCGCCGTTCAACTTCATCAACGATGCAAACGAACTCGAAGGGTTCGAGATCGATCTCGGCAACGAGATGTGCCAGCGTGCCGAACTGACCTGCGAATGGGTGGTCAACGACTGGGACACGATCATCCCGAACCTGGTCGCCGGAAATTATGACACGATCATCGCCGGGATGAGCATCACCGACGCCCGCCGCGAGGTGATCGCCTTTACCCAGGAATACAAGATGCCCGACCCGTCGCTCTACGCGGCGCTTTCCGGCACCGACAGCTCGGTCATCGAGGGCGGCGTGATCGCCGCGCAGTCGAACACGATCCAGGCCGGGCATGTGGCGGAAACCGGCGCCGATCTGCTGGAGTTCCCCACGCCGGATGAAACCATCTCGGCCGTGCGCTCGGGCGAGGCGGATGCGGTTCTGGCGGATGGCGATTTCCTGCGCACCATCGTCAATGAGGCCGCCGATCTGGAATTCGTCGGCGAGCCGGTCTTCGTCGGCGGTGGGGTCGGCATGGGCCTGCGTCAGTCCGATACCGAGCTGCGCGAGACCTTCGATGCCGTGATCGCGGAAATGAAAGAAGACGGCTCGCTCAACGAGCTGCTGATCAAGTGGTTCGGCGAAGACACGCCGGTCTTCTGATCCTTAATCGAACGGCGGGGCATTCGCGCCCCGCCGGCTGCGCGGGTGCGCAATGTTCCAATTCTGCGCCGATCCCTCGATCCTGCCAGACTGGCAGTGGTTTGCCTGCTACCTGACCAGCGGGACGCATCTGGCGTTCTACCGCTCGTTCCTGGTGGTCATGCTGCTTCTGGTCGTCGTGGCGCCGCTGGCTCTTGGCATGGGGATGCTGGGGGCATTGGCATTGCGCTCGCATTTCCTGCCGTTCAACTGGGTCGGGCAAGGCTATGTGAACTTGGTTCGCGGCGTGCCCGACATCGTCTTCTTCCTCTTCGTGCCGATCGCGCTGGGTCAGGGGATCGAATGGGTCCTGCACCAGATCAATTGCCCCGACTGGGATCAGCCGATCCGGCAGGGCAACGATTTCATCGTCTGCCGGGAGGCAAAGATGCCGCCGGTCGGCGCCTCGGCCTGGGTGCGCAACGTCTATGGCTTCGCCATGGCGGTGGTGGCCTTCGCACTGGTTTTCGGCGCCTTCGTGGCCAATACGCTTTACGGCGCGATGCGGGCGGTACCCCGCGCGCAGATCGAGACGGCCGAGGCCTACGGCATGACCCGCGCGCAAGCCTTTCGCCGGATCGTCCTGCCGCAGATGTGGGTCTTCGCCCTGCCCGGCCTGTCGAACATCTGGCAGATCCTGATCAAGTCGACCCCCCTACTGTTCCTGCTGGGGATCCAGGATGCGGTCTTCTGGGCGCGCGAGCTGGGCGGGGCCAAGACCTCGCTCTTCACCTATCCGCACCCGGACTGGCGGGTCTGGTATTTCATGGCGCTCCTCGTCTTCTACCTGTTCCTGACCTGGGCCAGCGAGCGCGGCTTCGGCTGGCTGACGCTGCGCATGTCGCATGGCCAGGCCACCGCCGAGGGCGAGCGCCTGCGCAGGAAGGCGGTCGCATGACCGCACGGACCTGCCGATGAGAACCTGCGCCGAAAGCTTCCAGAGCTATGTGCTGCGTCCACTCGGCCGGGACTATGGCGAGAACCTGCTGCCGCGGGGGCTCGACATCACCTTCTGCGACCAGCTGTTCCTGATCGGCGGCGGGCTGATCTGGAACGTCTACTTTGCCGGGGTGGCGATCTTCTTCGGCTTCTTCCTGGCGACCGCCGTGGCGCTGGCGAAATTCTCGCAATCCCCCTGGCTCAACCGGCCGGCCGGCGCCTTTGTCTTCTTCTTCCGCGGCTCGCCGCTCTTCATCCAGTTCTTCTTCTTCTACTCGGCCTTTGTGCTGCTGCCGCGCGTGGGGATCGAGATCCCGCTGGGCTTCACCACGCTGACGCTGCATACCTCGGCATTGACCACGGCCCAGGTCGGCGCGCTCTTCGTGCTGATCCTCAACACCACCGCCTACTCGGCCGAGCTCTTCTACGGTGCGCTGCGCGCCATTCCCAAGGGTGATCTGGAGGCCGCCGACGCCTATGGGCTCACCGGCTTCGCGCGGTTCAGGCGGATCGTCTGGCCGAACATGCTGCGGCTCTCCTGGCCCAGCTACACGAACGAGGCGATCTTTCTGACCCATTCGACGACGCTGGTCTTCCTCTCCGCCTTCCCCGCCCGCCAGCAATCGGGCGAGGCGTTCTATTACGCCCGTTATTTCGTCGACCAAACCTTCAACCCCTTCGTCGCCTATCCGCTGGTGGCCGCTTATTTCATCCTGCTGACGCTTGCGATCATCGGCACCTTTGGCCTGGTCAACATCCGGCTCAACCGTCACCTGCCGCGCCCGCAGCGCGCGCGCATCCGTTTTCGTCCCCAATATCTCAGGTAGATCATGCGCGACTGGTTACGCCACCACCCCGACGTCAAGACCATCCGAGTCGCCGCCGCCGATCTGAACGGCCAGGCGCGCGGCAAGCGCATCCCGGTGCGCTTTGCCGACAAGATCGTGAAGGAGGGGACGCGCTTTCCCTACTCGGTTCTCAACCTCGACATCTGGGGCGAGGATATCGAGGACAGCCCCCTCGTGTTCGAGACCGGCGATGCCGATGGTGTGCTCAAACCCACCGACCGCGGCTTCATGCCGATGCCGTGGCTGGACGCACCCACCGCCCTTCTGCCGATATGGATGTTTCACGAGGACGGCACGCCCTTCCCCGGCGATCCGCGCCATGCGCTGGCGCGTGTCGTGGAACGCTTTGCGGCGCGCGGCATGAACCCGGTCTGCGCGACCGAGCTGGAATTCTACCTCATCGACGACTCGGGGCGCGAGTTGCGCGTGCCTCCCTCGCCGCGCTCGGGCAAGCGACGGCCCGGCGCTGACACGCTGGCCCTGCGCGCCCTCGATGCCTTCGACCGCTTCTTCACCGATCTGTACGACGCCTGCGAGGCGATGGACATCGACGCCGACACCGCGATCTCCGAAAGCGGGATCGGCCAGTTCGAGATCAATCTGCTGCATTCGGCCGATGTCCTGAAGATCGCCGACGACACCTGGCTCTTCAAGATGCTGGTCCGGGGCCTGGCGCGGCGCCACGGTTTTGCCGCCAGCTTCATGGCCAAACCCTATACCGAACAGGCCGGCAGCGGCATGCACATGCATTTCTCGGTCATCGACGACGAAGGGCGCAACCTTTTCGACGATGGCGGGCCCAAGGGGTCGGAACTGCTGCACCAGGCGATCGCCGGCTGCCTCAAGCATATGCCGGACATGATGCTGCTGCTCGCCCCACATGCAAACAGCTACGAACGCATGCGCCCCGGCGCCCATGCGCCGACGGGGGTCAGCTGGGCCTATGAGAACCGGACCGCCGCAATCCGCGTGCCCTCTGGCAGTCATAAGGCCCGGCGGATCGAGCATCGGGTTGCGGGCGGCGACATCAACCCGTATCTGATGATGGCCGGTGTCCTGGGCACGGCGCTTCTGGGCATCGAGGATGAACTCACCCCGCCGCCGCCGATCACGGGCAACGCCTACGACCTCGACCTGCCGCAGCTGCCCTCGACCTGGCCCGAGGCGGTGGACACGTTCGAAAAGAGCCCCGCGATGAAGCGCATATTCGCGCCACAGATGATCGATAATCTGGTGCGCACCAAGCGCCAGGAAATCCACTACATGGCCGAGCTGTCCGAACAGGAAGTGCTCGATCTTTATCTGGACACCGTCTGAGACCCAACATGCTGATCGGAATCCTTCAAACCGGCTACGCGCCTGACACCCTGCGCGACCAGGGCGACTACCCGGATATGTTCGAACGCCTGCTCGACGGGCACGGCTTCACCTTTCGCACCTGGCGGGTGGTCGACAACGAATTTCCCGCCAGCCCCTCGGAGGCCGACGGCTGGCTGATCACGGGCTCGAAACATGGCGTCTACGAGGATCACGCCTTCATTGCGCCGCTCGAACAGTTCATTCGCCGCGCCTTCGCCGACCGTGTGCCGGTCGCAGGCATCTGCTTCGGACATCAGATCATGGCGCAGGCCCTCGGCGGCAAGGTCGAGAAGTATGCCGCCGGCTGGTCGGTCGGCCCTACCGAATACGATTTCGGCAACGAAAGACTGGTGCTGAACGCCTGGCACCAGGACCAGGTTGTCACCCCACCCCCCGGTGCGCAGGTCATCGCCACCACCCCGTTCTGCGCCTACGCGGGCCTCGCCTATGACGACCGCGGCATTTCCGTTCAGCCGCATCCCGAATTTGAAAACCGTTTCATCGCCGGGCTGATCGACTCGCGCGGGCGTGGGGTCGTGCCCGATGTGCTCCTTGATGACGCCAAGTCCCGGCTGGACCACACGCTTGACAGCGACCGCATCGCCGCGCGCATCGCCGCTTTCTTCAAATCCCACCACAAATGAGCCAGAGGCCCCAGGGGCCGGAGGATCCCATGTCGAACTGGACGACCAACATTCCCGAAGCCGCCCGCGAATATCTTGCCGGGCGCCGCCTGGACGAGATCGAGTGCATCCTGCCCGATATCGCCGGGGTCGCCCGCGGCAAGGCGATGCCGGCGTGGAAATTCGACAAGCAGACCAGCTTCTACCTGCCGACCACGATCTTCCTGCAGACGATCACCGGCGACTGGGCCGCCGCCCCCAAGGGCGAAGACGAATACAAGGAACCGGACATGATCATGGTGCCGGATTTCGGCACCGCCACGGCCGCCCCCTGGACCGCCGACATCACGCTGCAGATCATCCACGACGCGTTCGACGCGGCGGGCGAGCCGGTGCAGACCGCGCCGCGCAACGTGCTCAAGCGCGTTATGAAACTCTATGCCGACAAGGGCTGGCGCCCGGTCGTCGCGCCCGAGATGGAATTCTACTTCGTTGCCCGCAACACCGACCCCAACAACCCGATCATCCCGCCCGTCGGCCGCACCGGCCGGCGCGCGGCGGCGAAGCAGGCCTATTCGATGTCGGCGGTGGACGAATACGGCAAGGTGATCGACGACATCTACGACTTCGCCGAGGCGATGGGGCTTGAGATCGACGGCATCCTTCAGGAAGGCGGTGCGGGCCAAGTCGAGATCAATCTGGCCCACGGCGACCCGGTCGCCCTGGCCGACAACATCTTCTACTTCAAGCGGATGATCCGCGAGTCGGCGCTGCGCCACGACTTCTTCGCCACCTTCATGGCCAAGCCGATCGAGGGAGAGCCCGGCTCGGCCATGCATATCCATCACTCCGTCATCGACATCGAGAGCGGCAAGAACATCTTTACCGATACGGGCGGCAAGGAAACGCCGGCCTTCATGCAGTTCATCGGCGGTATGCAGCGCTATCTGCCCTCGGCGGTGGCGTTGATGGCACCCTATGTGAACAGCTACCGCCGCTACGTCCCCGACTTTGCCGCGCCGATCAACCTGGAATGGGGCCGCGACAATCGCACCACCGGCTTGCGCGTGCCTCTCTCGAACCCCGAGGCTCGGCGCGTCGAGAACCGCCTCGCCGGTATGGATTGCAATCCCTACCTGGGCATCGCAGCGAGCCTTGCCTGCGGCTACCTGGGGCTGCTGAAAAACACAGAGCCCCGCGAGGAATGCGTCATCAATGCCTATATGGGCGAAGATGAATTGCCGCTCACCTTGGGCGACGCCATCGACCTTCTGGACGACGACCAGGCGCTACGCGATGTCCTCGGCCACGAATTCGTCGATCTCTATGTCGCGGTGAAACGCCACGAGTACAAGGAATTCCAGCAAGTCATCAGCCCGTGGGAGCGGGAGCACCTGCTGCTGAACGTTTGAGAAAAGGCGGCTGAGCACTCCAGAGACAGGGGCTGCCAAAGGCCCTCAAGACCAATTTTCCAAATGTTTCTTTAGTTCGGCCTGAACAATGCGCATTCAACTGATTTCACGTAGGAATTTGGTTAT
>CAZKSE010000092.1:0-1419 GCA_964555305.1 uncultured Rhodobacter sp.
AAAATCGACCATTCTCTCGGCGAAGGCGGCGTTCGAGCCGGTACGGCGCAGACTGCCATAATAGTCCTGTGCTTGCTTCAGCATCGCCCTGGCCGCACCGCCGGGAAAGATCACGATGCGGAAGCCGTATTCGAAAAGCGTGTCGGCCGAATGGAGCGGCGTGTTGCCGCCCTCGACCATGTTGGCGATCAGGGGAACCAGCGGACCGAAGCGGCGTCCGACCTCCTGCAGTTCCTGTTCGTTGCGCGGTGCCTCGATGAAGAGGATGTCGGCGCCGGCTTCCAGATAGGCCTCGGCTCGGTCGGTAGCGGCGTCGAAGCCCTCGACTGCGATCGCATCGGTGCGGGCGATGATCTTGAAGCCGGGATCGCGGCGGGCGTCACAGGCGGCGCGGATCTTGTTCGCCATTTCGGTCGCGGGGACCACAGCCTTGCCCGCCAGATGGCCACAGCGTTTCGGAAATGTCTGATCCTCGAGCTGGATGGCGGCGGCACCAGCGCGTTCGAACTGGCGAACGGTCCGTTGCACGTTGAGCGCATTCCCGAAGCCCGTATCCCCATCAACGATCACCGGCAGGGCCACGCGGTCACAGATCAACGCCAGCGTCTCGGCAACCTCGCTGACCGAGACGAGGCCGACATCGGGACGGCCCAACCGAGTATAGGCGATCGAGGCGCCCGACAGGTATAGGCAGTCGAAACCCGCCTGCTCGGCGATCAAGGCCGTAAAGGTATCATAGACGCCCGGGGCCACAATGCCGCGTCCGGCATCGGCGAGAAGTTCGTCGAGGGTTGGCATGTCGTTCCTTCTTCAGGTCTTCCAGATTCGGCGATCTGCGGTGTTGATACGGTCGAAGCTCATGCGGTGCTCGTAGGTATCAGGACGGTAGAGGCCGTGGATCAGTTCCACCGCACGGCCGCCTTCGTCCTCGACCAGACGGGTGATGCTCAGCAACGGCTCGCCCGGCTCAACCTGCAGATGGCGGGCAACGTCGGGCGTGGCGAGCTTGGCTGTGATCCACTGCTCGGCGCCTCTGATCCGCACTCCCGCACGTTCGAGGAGCAGCAGAAGCGGCGTCGCCTCCATGTCCTTTTCGCCAAAGGCCCGGCCCAGATCTTCCGGCACATAGGTGGTCAGATGGGAGAACGGGATCCCGTCATGGCTGCGCACGCGGATAGCACGCTGCACGGTGGCACGCGGCGCCAGCCGGAGGGCCGCCACCACATCGGACGGAGCCGGAACATAGGCCAAGGAGATCACGCGCACCTGGGTCTTGAGCCCCATGGCGATCAGGTTCTCGATCGAGCCGGAGAGGCTCGCGGCAACATGGGCCGGGTCGGGCATCGGCCGAACAAAGGTGCCACGGCCGCGATGGCGCAGGATCGCGCCCTCGCGCTCCAGCCGTTCCAGCGCCTTGCG
>CAZKSE010000092.1:1519-14014 GCA_964555305.1 uncultured Rhodobacter sp.
CGGGGTTGCAAGACCGGGTTGGAGACTGGGAGGAATGTCATGAACACGACCCCGAAGCTTTTCGGATTCACGCGCCGCGCCGTGATCGCACTTGGCGCGGCTGCCGCCCTTGCCGCCGCGCCTGCGGCGGCCGATGATTGGCCGAGCGAGCCGATCACGATTGTCGTGCCCTTCAACGCGGGCGGCAGTGCCGACCGGATGGCGCGCACGCTTGCCGAGCCGATGGGAGAGATCCTCGGCCAGCCGGTCGTGGTCGAGAACCGGCCGGGCGGGGCAGGGGGGTTGGGCGCGACCTATGTGGTCCAGCAGCCTGCCGACGGGAATACGCTGCTGCTGATGCAGGCCACGCCGTATCTGGCGACCGCCATCCTGGTCGGTGGCGCCCCCGTTGCCTGGGAGGATTTCGCTTTCCTGAACGCGCAATGGGACGACTACGCCATCGTCGCCGTGCACGAAGACAGCCCCTATCAGACCTTCGAGGAACTGATCGAGGCGATGCGCGAGCCGGGCGCGGTTTCCTCGGGGATCATCTATGCCAATGGCGGCCATCTGCAGACGCTGCTTCTGATGGATGCCTTCGACATTCCCCACGACAATGTGCGCTTCGTCACCTATGACGGCGGCGCCCCCCTGCGCGCGGCCTTGGCCGGCAACCAGGTGGATTTCGAGGTGATCGCCGCCCAGGGTGCCAGCAGCATCATGGACAGCCTGCGCGTCCTGGCGGTCGTCGCCGATCAGGATCGCGACGATCTCGGCGCCCCCCTGATGAACGAGGCGCTGGCCGATATGGGCATGGACCCGCTGCCGATCGTCGGCGGCAATGTCACAGGACTTCTGGTCCGCTCGGCCTTGAAGGAAGAGCATCCCGAGAGGTTCCAGCGCCTGCTCGATGCCTATGAGCAGGTTGTGACCAGCGAGGCGTATCGCACCGCAGCAGTCGAAGGCGGGCTCGCCGCCGACTGGGTTGGCCACGAGGAGAGCCAGCGCATGGTCGACGAGGCCTATCGTGCGCTCGAGGGCCTGGCGGATGTGATCGACTAAGCCCGGGGCTAGGGTGCGGGGCCGCAGTGCCCCGCCCACTTCGTCGAATTCGAGGAAAGCCATGTCGCACTCCCCAAAACAGGCCAGCGCCCGGCGCTCCCTTGCCGCGCTCGTCCGCGCCCCGGGCGCGCTCCTTTTTGCACTGGCGCTCGCCCTGGCGATGGGTTTCTACGCCTGGAGCATCCTCGACAGCGCCCGGCGGACGACCGACTGGCTGCTGATTGTTCCCGCAGCCCTGGTCGGTATCGCAGCCCTGGTCTTTGCGTTGACCGGCGATTTGAAGGGGCTCTTCACCGCCCCGTCCGCGGAGAAGCCTGCGCCGCAAGCGGAACCCGGAGATGCGCCTGCATCGGGTTGGTTTTCCGGCGATGTGGTGGGCTTTGCGCTCATGCTGTTGGTTCTCGGATATGCGCTGGCGCTGCCGTGGCTCGGTTTCGATCTGGGCACCTTCCTGTTCGTGGCGCTGGCGCTGCTGATCCAGGGAGAGCGGCGTTGGCTGCGTCTGGTGTTCGTATCGATCCTGTCGGCCGGGCTTTTCGTCTACGTTTTCAAGACGCTCCTCGGGGTGCGCCTGCCTACGCTCTTCCTGTGATGCGGAGGGTGGCGTCATGATCGATACGACGGCCCTCGTCGCGGCGGGTCAGCTGCTTCTCAGCAGCCCGATGGCCTGGATCGTGGTTCCGCCGGGGATCCTGATCGGACTTCTGTTCGGGGCGGTGCCGGGGCTTTCGATCTCGATCGCGATGGCGGTCTTCCTGCCGGTGACGCTTTACATGGATTTCCTGCCGGCGATCCTGTTTCTCACGGCAATTTTCACCGGCGGCGGCTTCGGGGCGGCGATCCCCGCGATCCTGATGAACATTCCCGGCACGTCGGGGGCTGTCGCGACCACGTTCGACGGCTATCCGATGGCCCAGCAGGGCCGGCATGGCGAGGCGCTGGGGATCGGCCTGGCGGCCTCGGTCATTGGCACCTTTGTGGGCTATATCTTCCTGCTTCTGGTGGTGGGGACGCTGGCGGGCTGGATCCTGCGGCTGGGTCCGACCGAGATGCTGGTGGTCGCGGTCTGGGGGCTTCTGCTGATCGCGGTGCTGAACGATTCCACCTTTGCCAAGGGGGTCGTGGCCGGATGCCTGGGGCTACTGGTCAGCACGGTCGGCTATTCGAACACCGGCATGATGCGCGGCACTTTCGGCAGCATGTATCTTCTGGACGGAATTCCTGCGATCCCCGCGCTGATCGGGCTTTTTGCCGCCTCGGAGCTCTTCAATCTTGCCGGGCGCGACTACATCGTGGCTGACGCTCGCCTGCGCAAGGTGAGCTTGGCGCGGATCTTCGAAGGGGTCGGCCAGGCTTTCCGGAAGTGGACAGCGGTCATCCGCGGCAGCCTCATCGGGACTGTTGTGGGCGTGATCCCCGGGGTCGGTGCCAGCGTCGCCAATCTGGCCTCCTATGCCATGGCGAAGCGCCGTGCGCCCGATCCCAGGACTTTCGGCAAGGGTGATCCGGATGGGGTCATCGCCTCCGAGGCTGCAAACTCCAGTTCGGAAGGCGGCGGGATGGTTACGCTTCTTGCCCTAGGCATTCCGGGCGGTGCGGGCACGGCGATCCTGCTGGGTGCCTTCGCCATGCACAACGTCACCGGCGGGCCCCGTTTCATCGCCGAGAATACCGACATCGTCTATGCCTTGATCCTGGGGAACATGGCGCAGACGATCGTCCTTCTGGTCGTGGGTCTGGCGTTTGTCTTTGTGGCCGGGGCCATCGTTAAAACCCCGATCCGCTACCTGATCCCGCTGGTAATCGCGGTGGCGATGATGGGGGCCTATGCAATCACCGGCAACATGCTTGGGCCGATGACCGTGGCCGGGGCGGGGGCCGTTGGCTGGCTCATGCGGCGTTACGGCTATCCGGTAACCGCGGCGGTCGTGGGTCTTCTGGTCGGCGGCATGGCCGAGGGCGAGCTGGTCCGCAGCTGGCAGATCAGCGGCGGCAACATCGCTTTCATCCTGGACCGGCCGATCACGCTGACCCTGATCGGGCTTCTGCTGCTGTCGGTCCTGCCCGGTCTGATCCGGCGTGCGCGCGGCGGCCGCAAGACGCATCCGGTATCCTGAGGACGAAGAATGACTGCCCGAACCATCATCGAGAAGATCTGGGACGATCACGCCATCCTGGAACGGGATGGCCAGAGCCTTCTGTTCATCGATCGCCATTACCTGCACGAAGGCTCGCATCATGCCTTCGACAAGCTCCAAGGCCTTGGTCGCGAGGTGCGCCACCCCGAACTGGTTTTCGCAGTAGCTGATCATTACGTGCCAACGCAGGGCGCGCCGAAAGAAGCCGCCATTGCTACAATGATCGAGCGGCTGGACCGAAACAGCACCCGCCACGGGATCGCTGCTTTCGGGCGGGGCAATCCGCTTCAGGGAATCGTCCATGTAACCATGCCCGAACAGGGGCTGACGTTGCCTGGCACGATCGTCGTCTGCGGTGACAGCCACACCGCCACGCACGGCGCGCTCGGCGCCTTCGGATTCGGCATCGGCGCCTCCGAGGTGGCGCATGTGCTGGCGACACAGACGCTCTGGCAGGCCCGCCCGAAACTGATGCGGATTGAGGTTGAAGGTCATCTTCCCGAGGGGATCACTGCCAAGGATCTGGCGCTTTACATCATCGGCCGGATCGGTACCGGCGGCGCCACGCGCCACGCCGTCGAGTATGCCGGCGCCGCCATCCGTGCGCTTTCGGTCGAGGGGCGGATGACGCTGTGCAACATGACGATCGAGATGGGTGCCCGCTCGGGCATCGTACCACCGGACAAGACGACCTTGGCTTGGCTGAAGGGCCGCCGTTTTGCCCCAGAAGGCGCGGATTGGGAGGCGGCGGCGGCCTACTGGCGGGAACTGCGTTCGGATCCTGGTGCGCGCTATGATCGGACAGTCACGCTGGATGGGTCCGAAGTCGCGCCGATGGTCACCTGGGGCACCAGCCCCGAAGAGGTTGTGCCAATCGATGGCGCGGTGCCGAAGGCGGAGGGGGCCGAGGCTTCGCGTAGCTATATGGGGCTCAGTCCTGGCCAGAAGATCGAGGGACTGGCCATCGATCAGGCCTTCATCGGCTCCTGCACCAATGCCCGGCTTTCCGACCTGGCCGAAGCCGCGGCGATCCTGAAAGGGCGGAAAGTGCGCGTGCCGCTGCTGGTCTCCCCCGGCTCTACCCAGACGGCCGAAGCGGCCGAGGCCCAGGGCATTGCGCAGATCTTCCGCGAGGCGGGCGCGACCTGGGCGGGCAGCGGCTGTTCGCTCTGCGTGGGAATGAATGGCGACCGGGTGGCCCCGGGAGCGCGTTGCGCCTCGACTACCAACCGCAACTTCCGTGGACGGCAAGGGCCAGGCGCCCGCACTCATCTGATGAGCCCGGCGATGGCTGCCGCCGCCGCTGTCGCGGGTCGGATCGTCGATGTGCGCGCCTTCGAACCCACGGAGAGCGGGGAGCTGTCATGAGACCTTTCGTCAAGGAAACGGGCCGGGCCATCGATTTGCCGCGCGACAATATCGACACCGATCAATTGATTCCGGCTCGGTTCATGTCGCGCTCGCGCTCGGAAGGCTATGGCGACTACCTCTTTCACGACCTGCGGCGCGATCCGGACGGTGCACTCGATCCGGCCTTTCCCCTGAACGGCGCCGCGGATCGCCCCTTCCTGATTGTCGGCGAGAATTTTGGCTGCGGCTCCTCGCGAGAGGCTGCAGTCTATGCGCTGCAGGACGGCGGCATCCGGGCGGTTATCGGGCGCGGTTTTGCCGATATCTTTCGCAGCAACGCGATGAAGAACGGCCTGCTGCCGGTTCAGCTGCCGCTAGAGGAACACATGCGCTTGCGGGGACTTCTGGAGGAAGACCCGGACCTGACGCTGGAGGTCGACCTGGAAACATGCCGGGTTGTCGCAGCGGGCGAACATGTTTTCGCCTTTCAGATCGAAGCTGCTGCTCAGCGAAAGCTGCTGAAGGGCCTCGACGAGATCGCAGAGACGCTTGAACAGGAACGCGAGATCGCAGGTTTCACCCAGCGTCACCGGCAACGTTTTCCGTGGGTCTTTGTCCGCGCCTCCTGATCGGAAGTTCCTCCGCCTATGGTGGCGCAGGAGCGAGGCGGGTCATGTCCGGGCTTGGCTCGTTTCCCCTCGCCCCAAGGCGCGCTCCAGATTTCAGATGGCGCCGTCGTAGAGCGCGCGACGTGCGCTTAGGGTCCAGAAATCGACATGCGGAGGGCAACTCATGCAGCGCCGCTCGCGCGTTCACGCCTGTCCTGCCAGCGATACCATGCCGAAAGGATATGAACGGCTGGCGCGTGTAGGCCGTGAAACGGGATCGCGCGAAGTCCGGTCACCGGTAGCGCGATCTCTTCTTCCTTTGCCCCGGTTGCAAGCGCGGCGAGAAGTTTTCCCATCGCGGTGCCCATCGCCACGCCGCGGCCGTTGAAGCCCAGCCCGGCATAAAGGCCCTCGTTTATGCGATGTAGATGAGGAAGGTGATCCGCGGTCATCGCTACGCGCCCGCCCCAGTGGAAATCGAAACGGATATCGCCGATCTGAGGATAGAGTTCGCGCAATGCGGCCTGAAGCGCATGCGTATCCGCCGCCTCCAGATTGTCCTTCTGGAAACCGCGCCCTCCCATCAGGAGGCGGCCATCACGGTCCTTGCGAAAATACCAGAGCAATCTGCGGGTATCCGATGCCGGGTGTCCTTCGGGAAGGATCGTCTTGGCCAGGTTGTCGCCCAGCGGCTCGGTCGCGACCTGGAAGCTGTAGACCGGCACCACGCTGCGGCGCAGGGACGGGACCAGCCCGTCCGTATACCCATTCGTGGCGAGCACTACCTTCGAGGCCGTGACGGCCCCTGAGGCAGTCTCGACCCTCCAGCGTTCTCCGGAGCGGCTGAGGGATGTGGCGCGAGTTCCACCGAATATGCGTGCACCAAGGCCCTTGGCCGCCTTGGCCATCCCGCGGGCAAAAGCCAGAGGCTGGATCGACCCGCCGCGCAGATCGAGCATCGCGCCGAGATAATGGTCGCTCCCCACAAGGCGTGCGGTTTCCGCGGCATCGAGCTCGATGATATCGGCCCCATGCCCGCGCCACGCCGCGGCACGCCGGCGGATCGTCTTCAGGCCGGCCTGCGAATGGGCCGGCTGCAGCCAGCCGCGGGTGAAGGCGTCGCATTCGATGTTATGGCGCTGGACGATGTCGAAGAGCAGCCGTGGCGCGTCGCTCGAGAAATGGATCAGGCGCAGACCGGCCGACTCGCCAAAGATCCGGATGAGATCGTCGGGGTCCTGTTTCAGCCCGGGGATGACCTGCCCGCCATTGCGACCTGATGCACCCCACCCCGCTTCCTCCGCCTCGATCAGGACGGTGTCGGCACCCTTCTCGGCCAGGTGAAGTGCCGTCGACAATCCGGTAAAGCCGCCCCCGATCACGCAGACCTCGGCCGTCACCTCCTGGGACAGCGGCGGGCAGCGCACGGCCGGCGGTGCGGTTGCGGCCCAAAGGGAGCGGGGCGCGGTCTGCGCGGTTGTCACGTCACCCTCCGATCGCATAGGCGGGACGGCGCGGATCGGCGGCGCCGAAGATCAGCCCCGACCCGGCTCGTCCCTCGACCGCGCAGAGGCCCCCGGCGCGCCAGTCGAAATCCGGCCAGAATGAAACCCGGTGTCCCATGCCTTCCAGCATTTTGGCCGTGTCGGCCGGAATGCGCCCTTCCAGCTTCACCAGGCCCTCATGATGGGTGAAGGGCGCGAAGGACGAGGGGAAATTGTAGGTCGCAAAGCGCGGGGCATCGATGGCTTCCTGCAGCGACATGCCGAAATGGAAGCGGTTGAGCAGCAACTGCAGCATCGCCTGGGTCTGCACATCCCCCCCGGGCGTGCCGAAGGGCATCAGGCAATCTTCGGTCATGTAGATCGCGGGGTTCGGTGTCAGACGCGGCCGGCGGCCCGGCGCGGCAGCGGCCGGATGGTCGGGGTTGGGGCGCGACTGACTGCCGCGCGAGGAGGGCACAAGCCCGGTTCCCGGCACCACCGGGACATTCCAGGAGCCATCACTCGGCGTGGCCGAAAACGCATTCCCGTCCCTGTCCACCACGGCGACATAGGATGTGTCGGGCTCGGGGCGCGGGTCGCTGTCGCCGCTCGGAAAGTGTCCCGACGAGGCACCGTTCAGGATCGGGGGCGGCATCGACCCCCGGGCGCGTGCGCGGTCGATCCCTTCGAGCCGCCGCGCCGCATGGTCGGGCGATAGCAGGGCCGCCAGCGGGACATCGACATGAGCCGGGTCGCCAAAGTGGTATTCGCGGTCGGCGAAGACATTGTTGAGGATCTCGACGACCAGATGGATGTAGTCTGGTGCATTGTGGTCGAGACCTTCGAGCCCCGCCTGTTCGATCTGGCGCAGTGCCATCGCCAGTGCGGGCCCCTGACACCACGGGCCGCAGACGTAAAGCTCTCCATCACGCCATGTGATCCTCTGCGCCGGCTCTACCTGACAGCGAAAATCGGCCATGTCTTCGGCCGACAGATAGCCACCCTCGGCCTGGATGAAACGAACGATCTCATGGGCGATCTCGCCCCGGTAGAAGGCGGTGCGCACGGCCTCGATCCCGTCCTCGCGGCTTCCCCGGGCGGAGGCTTCAGCGGCGAAAAGCGTGTCGAAGGTGCGAGCCAGATCGGACTGGACGAAACGGTCGTTCAGTGCGGGCGGCTTGCCCCCGGGCAGGTAAATCGCGGCGGTGGAGGGCCACCGGGCATAATCCGCGCGATGTTCCTCGATCGATTCGAGCAAAAGCGGATAGGTGGCGAAACCGTCTCGCGCAAAGCGCGCGGCGGCATGGGCGACATCGCGAAAGGACATCGTACCGAAGCGTTCCAGTGCGGTCAGCCAGGCGTCCGGTGCAGCAGGCACCACCACGCGCTCCACGCCGGCGGGGATGGTGCCGCCATGATGATCCATGAAGACACGCGGCGGCAGGGCACGCGGCCAGACGCCCAGGCCATCGATGGTGATGACCTCACCCGTGGCGGCCATGCGGATCATGATGGGTGCGACGCCCGCGACATTGACCAGGTCAGGCTGCAGTACGCCGAGCGCGATCCCGGCCGCGCAACCCGCATCGACGGCGTTCCCGCCCGCCGCAAGAACGTCATGCGCGGCGCTTGTGGCCAGATAGTGCCCTGCGGCGACGACATGGCGATCACTGGCAACGAGGGGACGGGTGGTCTGGCTCACGAAACGGTCTCCTTGGGACGGGGTGGGGTCGGGTCTTGCCAGAGCCGCCAGAGCTGACCGGCCAGGATTGCCGCCACCAGTGCCAAGCCCACCAGATCGGTAATCCCATTGGGATCCAGAAGGCCAAAGGCGGCCGGCAGCATGAGAACCCTTTGCAGACCTGAAAGCGGCGCCAGCAGGTAGCCCTCGATCGCACTGTTGAGCGCCATGAGCGCGATGAAGGCCATCAGCACAAGGCCAAGCTGGTGCAAAATGCCGACGTCGATGCCGATGATCCCCGGCTGCACCACGAAGAGGAAAGGCAACAGGAAGCCCGGAATGGCCAGCCGAAGGGCGGTAAAGGACGTCTTCCAGAAGGAGGCGCCCGCGATGTTGGAGGCAACCAACGAGCCGACCGCCACCGGTGGCGTAATCGCCGACATGTTGGCGTAGTAGAAGACGAAAAGATGCGCCGCCAGAAGCGGCACGCCCAGCTGCACCATCGCAGGCGCGCCCAGAAGCGCCACCAGGATATAGGCTGCCGAAGTGGGCAGGCCGATCCCGAACGCGAGGCAGGCAAGCGCCGACAGCGGCAGCAGAAGCCACAGATGGCCGCGCGACATTTCCAACATGGCGTAGGAGAGCTTTTGCGCAAACCCGGTTACCACGACGAATTCGACCATGATCGAGATCACCGCGATGATGATCGCGACCGAGGCGCCCGAGATCGCGCCGCTGATCAGCCCGCGGGTGATGGTCAACATGCCATTGCCCCAGGCAACCGGGCGGAAGCGACCAAGAACGGCCTGTTTGATGATCTCCAGCACAATGATGAGGAGGTTCGCGTAAAGCGCAGAAATCCCTGCCGGCACGTTCGAAACGAGAAGCCAGACCAGAAACAGCACGCCCATGATCAGGTGCAGGTGCATCATCGTCGCCCGCCAGAGCGAGATCTGCGAGAACGGGATATCGACCGAGGCTGAATCGCGGAAGCGCCGGGCGTCGATATCCTCGCGCACCGCCCGCAGATGCACGCCCCATAGCAGGAAGGCGTAGAAGAGGATCGCCGGGAAGACGGTGGCGATCATCACCTCGGCATAGGGAATGCCGGTGATGCCGACGATCAGAAAGGCCGTCAGCCCCAGCTTTGGCGGCGTCACCTGCCCACCGGCCGAGGCCGTGGCCTCGACGGCACCGGCGAAATGCGGCTTGAAGCCCGTGCGCTTCATCAGGGGGATGGTGAAGGCACCTGTCGAGGCGACATTGGCCATGATCGAGCCCGAAATGCTGCCAAAGAAGCCCGAAGAAACCACTGCCGCCTGCGCCGGCCCGGCACGCAGCCCGCCGACAAGACCGAAGGCCGCGCGCATGATGTAGTCAAGCCCGCCGGTTGCCTTGAGCAGCCCGGCCAGAAGCATGAACATGAAGATGGTTGAGGCTGAAACCTCGGTCAGCCCCCCCAGGAGGCCCCGGAAGTAAGGAATCGATGTCGTGCCGATCAACCGTTTGAAGCCAATCCCGCCGTGATTGGCAAAGCCCGGTACCAGATAGCCGAAATAGGCATAGAGCATCGACAGGACGGCAATGACCGGGATCGAGGCCCCCCACTGCCGCCAGACCGCAATGATGCTGAGCGCCAGAAGCAGGAGGCCGATATAGGTGTCGGCCCGGGTCGGGAAGAAGGGACGCTGGGTGACGATCGCCTGGTAGTCGAAATGGATATAGCCCATCGGTATCAGGCAGAGCGCGGCAAAAGCCAGGAAAAGTACCATCCAGCCGGTTCGGCCCTGCACCTCGGAGGCGACGGCCGCTCCGAGGAAGGACAGGATCAGTGCAAGCGATAGATGGATGTTCTTGAACTGCCCCGATGGCAGGGCATAGTCGTAGATCTGCCACAGGTGCAGGAGGGCCGTGCCCAAGGCAATGACCGCAAGCAAGCTGCCCGAAATCGGCGCCTTGGCAAAGCCGGGATCGACCCTGCCCAGCCATCCGGATACGCGGGGACTTGGCACGTCGCGGCCCTCCATTATGTCGATACCGATCTCAGGCCTCGGTGAGCTCGTCGCGCCAGACGCCCTGTTCCTTGAAATACTGCGCAGCCCCCGCGTTGACCGGCAGATCCGAGACGAGGTAGCGCGTGGCATCTTCAAGTGTAACGCTGGTCAACACGTCCGAGATGGAGTGCAAGTCCTCCAGGTTCTCGAAAACCGCGCGGGTCACTTCATAAGCTACTTCATGCGAGACATCGGGATGTGCGGCCAGAATTCCGGACGAACCGGTGGCAACCGCGGCTTCGGAAAGATGCGGCCAGGTGTCGGGCGTGACCTCGAACTTCATGATGCCCGGATTGGCTTCCTGCGCGACGGCGATCAGCTCATCGGGGAACGGGACCGGACGCACCGGGTAATTGGTTGTCAGCTCCATCAGGATCGGCGACGGGCGCAGGTTGGTCATCACGGCCGGGATGCAGTCGATATTGCGGGCCATGAAGCCGTCATAGGTTTCGCGCCAGGAACCGAAAGACCAGCGTACGCTGTCGCCGAAACCCGAGTTATCGAACATCAAGCGCCAGCTTTGCGCGGTGGTTCCTCCGGCAGCACCCGGCGAAACCCGCCGCCCGGCCAGATCCTCGAAGCTGCGGATGTCGCTGTCGGCATGCACGATCGGCGGCAGGTTGAACGTCGTGTAGCAGAACATCTGCCGCACATCGATCGGGGTGTTATAGGGTGCCTCGCCATCACGCGCGGCCACCAGATCGACCGAGGTGCTCTGCCCCATGTCCAGGAGGCTCTGGCCGATCAGGGCGACATTCTCGGCCCCGCCCGACGTGGACTGGGAAGATGTCTGTAGCGAGCTGTGACGGTTCACGATCGTGCTGATGCCCTCGATGATCACATAGCCGGTGGAGCCGAGGGTGGAGGAGCCGAAAACGAACTGCCCACCTGTCACTTGTGCCATAAGTCCGCGCGATGGCAGAAGGAGAGCTGCGCTGCCTCCGAGGCCGGCAAGGATGAGTGCACGACGATTGAGACCGTTCATTTCTGGATACCTCCGCTTGGTTTGTTCATTCTGGTGAACATTTGCCGTCCGTGACTCGGATTTGGCTGGTAACGTCCCCATATAAAACGTTTCCATTTCAAGCGTAGCTTGGCTATTCAGGATTTGTCAATTGAAAGTGATCACTAGAATGAACGCAGACACCGATTATCTGAACACTGCTCCCACAGAGGCAGATGACCCTGAACATGCCGATGCGCGGATCGGCGGCATGATCCGTGCCCATCGTATGGGCCGGGGACTGAGTCTGCGCGAGGTAGCGGCGACGGCAGGGGTGTCGGTGGGGCTGCTCAGCCAGCTTGAGCGCGGAATGGCCTCGCCCTCGCTCAAGACACTGCGTGAAGTTTGTGCTGCCATCGGCCTGCCGATGAGCCGGCTCTTCGACGAAGGCGATACGGTGAGCGACGTGGCGATTGTGCGTGCCAACGAGCGCCAGCGCCTGACGATCGGCGGGAAAGGCATGACCAAGGAGCTGCTCAGCCAGCGGCAGGATATCGGCCTTCAGGGCATGCTTGTCATCGTCGAGCCGGGTGGGGGGTCAGGGGTAGAACCCTATTTCCATGATGGAGAGGAAATCGGCATCGTTCTCGAGGGCGTTCTCGATCTCCGGATCGGAAATCGAATCCACAGGCTGGCGGTCGGCGATGCCTTCTGCTTCGAAAGCACCACACCGCACAGTTTCGCCAACCCGGGCTCCGAGCAGACCCGTGTTTTCTGGGTCGTCAGCAAGCCATTCTACTGACTTTCCCTTCTACCACCCTGGCACGACCTTCGATCAACTGGACCCCATGACTGCCGGGGCCGTTCCCGAACGCCGTTGGCTGCTGTCGTCAGGCATCGACGGTGGTCAGTCGGTGCGCCAGGGCCAGATCCTGGCGCAGCCCGGCCCGGGCGGTGGCTTGGCCCGCCGGGTCGGTCTGGCGCAGGATATGGGCGGGGTGGAGCGTCGGCACGAAGAGGGTGCCGTCGGCCAGCGTCTCGGGCTGGCCGCGGCGGGCGGTGATGCGCGCGCCATCGCCGGTGAGCGAAAGCGCGGCAGTGGCGCCCAGGCCCAGGATCACGCGGGGGCGGACCAGGTGGCGTTCCAGGTCCAGCCACCAGCGACACTGTTCGACATGGCCGGCGTCGGGGTTCTG